>JBLILC010000058.1:0-13886 GCA_047635635.1 Octadecabacter sp.
GGTGTGCCGAGTTTAATTTTGACCCCAACTCGGCTGTTGATCTGGGAGTGGGTGACGTTGTAATCTTTCCACGATCCGCCCCCCGATTGTAAATTACACATCAGGGGTTGTGCACGGTCCACTGCCTTGGCAAATTTTGCTTCTGACGTTGCGGTAGCTTCAAAGGTATCCCATATCGCACGAAAAGTGATTTCTTGGTCATTTGAGAGCATGCCAAACAAACGC
This sequence comes from Octadecabacter sp., assembly GCA_047635635.1. Taxonomy (GTDB): domain Bacteria; phylum Pseudomonadota; class Alphaproteobacteria; order Rhodobacterales; family Rhodobacteraceae; genus Octadecabacter. Next base: position 226 of record JBLILC010000058.1, read on the forward strand.
GATGCGGCAGCTTGTTCTTGTGCTTCGACCACGGCTGCATCAAAATTACCATGGATCGGATTATCGCCTGCGTCAATTTCGACTATGTCGTGGAGCAATAGCATCAGTAGCACATCATCCAATCGAGCAGGATTTGCGGCATGTTCAATTAAAGTCATCGCCCAAAGCATAATGTGCCAAGAATGTTCACCTGAGTTTTCGTGCCGTGATCCATCACACAGTGTTGTGCCGCGCAGAACGGATTTTAGCTGATCGACTTCCATCACAAATTGCAATCGCGACGCCAATGGTTCCATCGGATCAAGGCTGCGATTGTTGAGTATGCTGGAAGCGTGTTGATAAAGGTCTGGCCAGTTGTCACTTAGATTAGCAAAACGCCCAGTCTCAATAGCTTCCCGCAAAACTTCGTGCTCGTTCTTTGTCTGCGCCGGATTATACAATTCCAAAAACAACGCTTCTGCCTTGTCAACCATATTGGCGTATTGTGCTTCGGCAGTTTTACCGGCTTTGAATTCTTCCCATACCTGTCGATAAGCAACGTCTTGGTCAGCAGGCAATAGGCCAAAAATGCGAAGTGCAGCCGCAGCTTCTTTTGCAGCAATTTTTCCATCATTATGGGGTATGTGGATCGGATTATCGCCCGCATCAATTTTCACTATGTCATGTAGAAGTAGCATTTGTATTACGTGGGAAATATTGGCGCCGCCAGACTGGTCTGCGAAAACCAGCGCCCAGAGGCAGACATGCCATGAATGTTCGGCCACATTTTCAAAGCGAGACCCGTTGGTCAATTTATTGGCACGTACGATGGATTTAAGCTTGTCGGTTTCAACCAGGAAAGTCAGTTGCGCTGTGATGCGGTCAGTTGTTGGATTAATTGACATCAAGCATTGTCCGAAATTGGCATATTAAAATTTTCCATTTATATTTTGGTGGTTGGTCAGACTAGAAAAATTTTTAAGTTGGAAAATCTATTAAAAATTTCAGATTATTTGGAGTGTGTTGGTGATAATTTCAAAAATAAATAAAAATCTAAAATGATGTTGGCTTTGGGCTGTTCAACAACAAATCGTAAATTTGAATTAGTTCAAACCCTACAAGTTACGATTGGTTTGCTGGCGCTGCTACTAAACTAATAGCATTGGCAGCTTTAATTTTTTTGTAGCCCAAACATAAAACGTATGCCTTTAAAAATATACTCCACTGTTGAGGTACAGCAGAGCCACAATGTTGATCGTTCGCTAAATCTGCATAAGTTTTATAATTACCGTTAAGTAGAGGTATGTGAATATTGTTTTGCATTTGCTCTTGCTTGAAAAATCTTTCGATTATGAAATTATGGTGCATTAATCAGTGCGAATCAAACTGATTAGGATCAATAACTCATATTCTTTAACCTAAATACAAAAGCCAGTGATGTTGGATATTTGTTAAATAAGTTGTTAAATATGGGTGCAACTCACTCGCAAGGGCGAGCTGCACAACTTCGTATGTCATTATTTTTATATGTTCTATTTTGTCAGAATTATAAATAATTTGGCCATTAGCGTGTTGACTCAGTCATACGACGGCGAACGTATGTTTGCACCGTTTCAATCATTGGATCCATATGCGGATCTTCGAAGAAATGGCCAGCACCTGGGGTTTCTTCGTGTGTGACTGTTATCCCCTTCTGTTCATGCAGTTTGTTAACAAGATTAACAGTGTCAGCTGGTGGAGCAACTCGGTCTGCAGCGCCGTTGATAATCAAACCTGAACTTGGGCATGGCGCCAAAAAGCTGAAGTCGTACATGTTTGCAGGTGGAGATACTGAAATGAAGCCAGTGATCTCGGGGCGTCTCATTAACAGTTGCATACCGACCCAAGCGCCAAACGAAAACCCTGCAACCCAGCAATGTTTAGAATTGTTATTCATTGATTGAAGATAATCCAACGCCGAAGCTGCATCTGACAATTCACCAATGCCCTGGTCATATTCGCCTTGACTGCGGCCAACGCCACGAAAATTAAACCGTAGCACCGTAAAACCCATCTGATAGAAAGCGTAGTGAAGGTTATAAACGACTTTGTTGTTCATCGTTCCGCCAAACTGCGGGTGAGGATGTAACACAATAGCGATTGGTGCGTCTCGTTCTTTTTGTGGGTGATAGCGGCCTTCAAGGCGGCCTTCGGGTCCGGGGAAGATGACTTCGGGCATTTTTGTCCGTTTCTGGTCTGGAGTGCATCGATTGTTGACTAAAACGCTCAGGCACCTTAGAAAGATTCTAATTAATAGCGGGGCTTGAGCCCCGTGATCAGACTGATTTAATAGGGTGACGAGGCGGCGTCAACGCCCAAGCGCTATACATCAAGGGGCAAGACCTATGAAATTAAGTACAAAAGGCCGCTATGCGATGGTTGCGCTGGCTGATATAGCTCTTCAACCCGTAGGGACGCTCGTCAGTCTTGGTGAATTGTCTCGCCGTCAAAACGTGTCATTGCCTTATTTAGAACAGTTGTTTGTTAAACTGCGTCGTGCTGGACTTGTTGAAAGTGTGCGTGGCCCGGGGGGCGGGTATCGCCTTGTTAGGCGAGCCTCAGATATTAGGGTTGTCGAAATATTGTCAGCTGTTGATGAGACAGTGAGCGCAATGCACCAAGGGGCTGGTGCATCTGGTGGATCTTCAGGATCGCGTGCGCAGTCCATGACAAATCGCTTATGGGAAGGATTAAGTGCACATGTTTATGTATTCTTGCATCAGACCAGGCTATCCGACGTGGTTAACAACGGATTGGTGCCCTGTCCGGCTGTTCCATCTTTGTTCGAGGTGGTAGATGAAGAGGCCGCGGAATGATTTAATGATTAGCGTTTGAGTGGGTGAAAATTTATACGTGAGTCTTCTTTACTTACACAGATTTTATTGAAGTTAAGATGTGAAAGAATTTAAAAACGTAATGCGGATTTATTTAGATCATAATGCGACTGCTCCGCTTCGGGTTGAAGCACGCGATGCTATGATTTCAGCAATGGATGTAGTTGGAAATCCGTCATCGGTACATGGTGAGGGGCGCGCTGCTAAATCAATTGTAGAACATGCACGAGCACAAGTCGCTACAGCAGTTGGCTGCAATCCTGCGGAAGTGGTTTTTACCAGCGGTGCTACAGAAGCCGCGTCGATGTTGGGTGGGCTGATTGCTGGCGCGGATGTGTTGGTTGATGAGACGTCTCATGACGCTTTGTGGGCCCATTTGAGGATGTCAGGATCTGACAAGTCTAAGACAAGCGTGCACACTCTAGCTATGGGACTGGCTAATGGCGAAACAGGGGTTATTACGCCCGCACCGCAAAAGGTAGATGGCCAGTGGTTCTTCGACCAAATTAGCGCTAATTGGCTGATGTTGGATGTGACTCAGGCAGTTGGGCGTATCCCGTTCGCGTTTGCGTGGTCAGGTGCGGATTTAGCTGTGTTGTCAGGTCATAAGTTTGGTGGCCCCAAGGGTGTTGGTGTGCTGATTGTGCGCGATAATGTAGATATTGGTGCGCTTAGCTTGGGGGGTGGCCAGGAAATGGGCCGTCGATCAGGCACCGAGAACATTATTGGAATTGCAGGTATGGGAGCTGCTATTGCAGCGGCAATACGTGACCTTGATAGCGGTGTCTGGAACTACGTTGAGAAACTTAGAATTATTCTAGAAACTGGGGTTGAGGTTGCGTCAAAGGAGACTATTTTAATTGGGAAGGATAGATCAAGACTACCCAATACATCCTGCTTACTGACCCCTGGTTGGAAGGGAGAAACTCAAGTTATGGCAATGGATCTTGCGGGGTTCGCAGTTTCCGCCGGATCGGCCTGTTCCAGTGGTAAGGTAAAAGCCAGCCGAGTTTTGTTGGCGATGGGATACGGGCAAGACGACGCAGCAAGCGCTATACGCGTATCGCTGGGACCAGAGAATACAGAAGAGGACGTCACACGGTTTGTGGATGTCTGGACAAATAAATTAGAGCGGCACCGGAAGCGGTCGGCCTAAACAGGAGTTATGCAGATGGACACAATAGATCGGGTAGACGTTAAAGACGGTGTTGATCAGGATACAGTGGATGCTGTTCAGGCGCTTTCTGGTACCTATAAGCATGGTTGGAATACTGACATTGAGATGGAATACGCTCCGCTGGGTTTGTCGGAGGACATAGTACGTCTGATTTCTGAAAAAAATGAAGAGCCACAATGGATGTTAGATTGGCGTCTGGAAGCGTATGCTCGTTGGTTAACCATGAAAGAGCCTGATTGGGCAATGGTCGATTATCCTAAAATTGATTTTCAAGACCAGTACTATTATGCGCGTCCTAAAAGTATGGAGGTGAAGCCTAAGTCATTGGATGAGGTTGATCCTAAACTGCTAGAGACTTATGCTAAGCTCGGTATCCCATTAAAGGAGCAGGCGATTTTGGCGGGAGTAGAGGGCGCAGAGGAAATGTCTGATGCGCCGCGTAAAGTCGCGGTAGATGCCGTATTTGATAGCGTTTCACTGGGGACAACGTTTAAAGATGAGTTGTCGAAGGCTGGTGTGATCTTCTGTTCCATTTCTGAAGCCATCAAAGATCATCCTGAATTGGTACGCAAATACCTTGGTACTGTCATTCCTGCGGCGGACAATTATTACGCCTGTCTAAATGCGGCTGTGTTTTCTGATGGTTCTTTTGTCTACATTCCCAAAGGCACAAAGTGCCCAATGGAGCTATCAACCTATTTTCGCATTAATGCCGAAAATACTGGTCAGTTCGAACGCACACTGATTATTGCGGACGAGGGATCTTTTGTATCTTATCTAGAAGGTTGTACCGCGCCAAAGCGTGACATAGCACAGCTTCATGCAGCTTGTGTTGAGTTGATATTGATGGATGATGCTGAGATTAAGTACTCAACCGTGCAGAACTGGTTCCCTGGCGATGAAAATGGCGTTGGTGGTATCTATAATTTTGTGACTAAACGAGCTGACTGCCGTGGTGATCGATCCAAAGTTATGTGGACTCAAGTTGAAACTGGTTCAGCGGTGACATGGAAGTATCCAAGCTGCATTTTGCGCGGGGATGACAGTCAAGGAGAATTCTATTCCATAGCCATTGCCAACAACATGCAGCAGGCCGATACGGGTACAAAGATGGTTCACCTTGGCAAGCGTACAAAGTCGCGCATCGTGTCTAAAGGGATTTCGGCTGGTAAGGCTCAGAATACCTATCGTGGGTTAGTGTCAATGCACCCAAAGGCTAAAGAGAGCCGAAATTATACCCAGTGTGATTCACTGCTGATTGGTGATAAATGTGGTGCACATACAGTCCCTTATATTGAGGTAAAAAATAACTCATCCCGTGTTGAGCATGAGGCGACAACGAGCAAAGTGGATGACGATCAATTGTTTTATTGTAGGTCACGTGGCATGGATGAAGAAGAAGCTGTGGCATTGGTGGTCAACGGTTTCTGTAAAGAAGTATTGCAAGCACTTCCAATGGAATTCGCCATGGAAGCACAGGCATTGGTGGCTATCTCACTCGAGGGGTCAGTTGGATGACACCAGGCATTCGCCATGATTTAATTAGGATTGGTTGTGCATCTGTAGGTGCTATTTCAGGTAGTTTGGTTGTGGCACCAACCGCGGGTGGTCCACCGTTCGTGTGGTCACTTTTGGGAGCTGGTATTGGTTGGATTGCAGCCCTTCTTATAATGAGAGCTGCTGAACTACGCCGAAATGTGGCCGCATTTGAGGTAGCTGAGGCGCATAAGTCCAAAAAAAATACAGTTCCCACTATTTCAGCAAAAAGCCACGATATAGTTGAATCACGGTGATTTGTTGTTTGATCAAATCCTCTAAAGCTAATAATTTTGCGCAGCGCTGAATGATTTTATAATGCTCCTTTGCGTTTTTAATACATGAATTCACAATTAATCTAATACAGAGGTCTGCGGATTTGCGGATCTTCTATTCTGCTACAGAAAGAGATAAAATGCTAGTAATCAATGACTTGCACGTCAAACTTGAAGAAGAAGATAAACAAATTCTGAAGGGTGTAAATCTTACAGTTGATCCTGGTAAAGTGCATGCAATCATGGGGCCAAACGGTTCAGGAAAATCGACATTGTCCTATGTGTTATCTGGCAAGGGGGGGTACGAAGTCACACAAGGTTCCGCTACGCTTGAGGGCTCTGAGCTTTTAGACATGGATGCCGAAGAACGAGCCGCTGCTGGTTTATTTCTGGCGTTTCAGTACCCTGTTGAAATCCCTGGTGTTGGTAACATGACATTTTTGCGAACTGCCGTGAATGCTCAACGCAAAGCTCGCGGCGAAGAAGAAATGTCTGCGGGCGAATTTCTAAAAGTTATCCGTGACAAGGCCAAATCCCTTAAAATTGATGCTGAGATGTTAAAGCGTCCAGTCAATGTAGGATTTTCAGGTGGTGAAAAAAAGCGTAATGAAATTTTGCAAATGGCAATGCTGGAACCAAAGATGTGCATTTTGGATGAGACCGATTCAGGACTAGATGTTGATGCGATGAAATTGGTTGCTGAAGGTGTGAACGCGCTGCGCACAGAAGGCCGTGGGTTTTTGGTCATAACTCATTATCAACGTCTTTTAGACCATATCAAACCTGATGTTGTGCACATCATGTCAGATGGACGTATTGTGAAAACCGGTGGGCCTGAGCTGGCGCTTGAAATTGAACACAACGGTTATGGCGACATTCTCGCAGAGGTGGCCTAATGGCGCTTGCAGATAAAATAATGCAAGTTAAGCAAGACGCAACTGATGCGAGGCTTGCCAATCTTAATTTACCCGATGGTGCTGCTTGGATTACTGAGGCTCGTTCGGACGCAGTAAGCCGTGTAAAAGCTATGGGTCTACCGCATGGGCGTGACGAATATTGGAAGTTTACTAAACCCGATACGTTTGTGCAGCAAGAAGTTCCCAAAGCTTCACTTTTTGACAATGATGAAGCTGCACTCTGGGCTGACGTTGATCGGCTAAAAATTGTTTTTGTTGATGGTATCTTCGATGCGGAAGCGTCTGATGATTTGTCCAGCGAAGGATTGGTAATCGAACGTCTCGCGGTAGCTGCGGTCAAAGATATTCATTGGGCTAAAGACCTCTATGGAGTGTTGGAAATTCGAGGACAGGATGCGGTTCAGCGGCCCTTGGCAGCGCTAAATACGGCGTTTGCTACGGATGGTGTTTTGGTCCATGTAACAGGTAAAGTTTCTAAGCCTATAAACCTGATTTATCTATATAGTTCAGTTATTTCAGATGTTAATTTGCATCACTGCATTAAGATTGATGTTGGTGCTGAAGTAACTATCTTGGAAACTGGACCTGGTGCTGCGCGCCTAAATACGGTTATGGAAGTTGAGATAGCTGACAATGCTGCATTCCATCACATTCGTGTGCAGGGTCGAGATCATGAGCGCCGTGCTGTGACTGGAGTTTTTACTCGCCTCGGCCATGAAAGTAAGTTTAAGTCATTTACTCTGACAATGAACGGCGTGCTCACCCGCAACGAATGCGTAATTGAACTTACAGGTGATAACGCCATAGCTCATATTGCTGGGGCTTGCGTCGGAGATGGGAAAGATTTTCATCAGGACGACACAGTGTTTATCACTCATGACTCCTTGAATTGCGAAAGCCGTCAGGTGTTTAAAAAAGTTTTGCGTAATGGCGCAACTGGGGTTTTCCAAGGTAAAATACTTGTTAAAAAAGGCGCTCAGAAGACTGATGGTTATCAGATTAGTCAAGCGTTGTTGTTGGATGATGACAGTCAATTTCTTGCCAAACCAGAACTTGAGATTTACGCAGATGACGTTGCTTGTTCGCACGGATCTACAACTGGTGCGATCGATGAAAATTCGCTCTTTTACCTACAGTCACGGGGTGTCCCCAAGGCCGAAGCGACCGATTTGCTTGTTCTTGCATTCTTAGCAGAAGCGCTTCAGGAAATTGAAAATACTATGTTGGCCGAAGGTATTTTAGAACGCCTTAACGGCTGGCTGGCACGCCACGGTCATTGATGCCAGTTAGTCGTGACATACTGCGAACGTATAGTGCACCGCGTCATGTGACGCGGTCACTCTATGCAATGGGACCTCGCGAGGATCGGGCCATAATGTGGTTGATGAGCGGCTGTTTTTTGATGTTCATTTCAGGATTGCCTGCTTTACAACGCGAAGCTATAGAAACCGGCACAAATTTTCAGAAAAGCACGATTTATTCTTTTTTCTTGCTTTTAACCGTTGCTCCGCTGCTTTTTTATGCCATTGCGTTCATACTATTTGGTATAACGCGATTGTTGCGCCCCTCAGCGACAGTATATGGCGCTCGTTTGGCCGTATTCTGGGGTTGGCTTGCCGCGACGCCTTTGGCGTTATTGTATGGCCTCCTGGTTGGTTTTAACGGTTTAGATCACCCCGGCACCACTCTGGTTGGTTGGATTTGGCTGGCCGCGGTGATCTGGTTTTGGATCAACGGCCTTATTGAGACATCGAAAGCAATCTAATGAACCTAATACTCACAACCCTTTGGGAATGGACTAAGTTAACAGTGCGTGCACCAGCTACAGCATCAGCAATGGTGAAGGCTTCGAAATTGCCGTTTGAAGCATCAATTATAATGATAGTGCTTGCAGGTGTTGTGTCTGGTGTATCATCTGGGTTTTTAGATTTTTTAAGTGGTTCCCCACCCGTGGAATTCCTATTGGAGGATGGCCAGACGCTCGTCTTTGACCGGAGCGGTCCGTTCATGCAAGGTATCTATGCAGTGGGTACTGGTTTGGCGTTGGCCTATGCAATTTTCCAAATTGGAAAACGTATGGGTGGGAAGGGTAGCTTAGCCGATATTATGGCTGTTACGGCTGTTTTGCAGCTGGTGATGACGGTTATCTTATTGGTTCAAACAGTCGTATTATTATTTGTGCCGGTGTTTGGTTTTGGCCTTTTGGTTTTTGGGCTCTACGTATTCTTTCGTGGCCTAGGTCATGCGGTAAACATTGGTCATGGTTTCAATAGTTTGGGATTATCAACAGGCGTTATTGCATTATCTTTTGTTGCAGTCGTCATTTTGGCGTTCATATTTGTCGCGATGTTTGGCATCGGTCCTGTTGGAGAATTTAGATGAGCTTTGATGTAGCAGCTGTACGCGCTGATTTTCCTATTTTAACTCGTGCGGTAAATGGCAAGCCATTGGTGTATCTCGATTCAGGCGCATCGGCACAAAAACCGAATTGTGTAATTGATGCTATTAACACTGCCTATGCTTTTGAATATGCAAATGTACATCGTGGTTTGCATTACCTTAGCAGTGTAACAACTGAAAAATATGAAGGTGTACGTGCAAAGGTTGCTAAATTCCTAGGTGCTGAAAATGAAAACTCTATAGTTTTAAATTCGGGCACCACGGAAGGCATAAATATGGTTGCTTATGCGTGGGCTATGAACACCATGACCAATGGTGATGAAATTATTTTGTCAGTCATGGAACACCATGCAAACATTGTTCCTTGGCATCTGATGCGTGAACGCATGGGCGTTAAATTAGTCTGGGTTGATACGGACATTAATGGTGATCTTGATCCACAAAAGGTCTTGGAGGCTATCACACCACGTACTAAACTTATAGCTGTGACGCATTTGTCTAACGTTTTAGGGACAGTCGTCGACGTTAAAACCATTTGCCATGGAGCACGGGAACGAGGTGTTGCGACGTTGATTGATGGATCACAAGCAGCGGTGCACATGTCGGTCAATGTCGAAGATATAGGTTGTGACTTTTACCCAATTACTGGCCACAAACTTTATGGACCATCGGGGTCGGGCGCGATTTATGTTCGCCCAGAACGCATGGCAGAAATGCGTCCTTTTATGGGTGGTGGTGATATGATCCGCGAAGTCCACAAGACTGAGGTAATTTATAATGACGGCCCCATGATGTTCGAGGCTGGAACACCTGGGATAGTACAAACGATTGGATTTGGCGTTGCGCTTGATTATATGATGGGGCTCGGGATGGACAACATCGCCGCTCATGAGCGAACTTTGCGTGATTATGCACGCAATAAATTAAATGGATTGAACTGGTTAAACGTACAAGGCAACAGCAAAGATAAGGCAGCGATCTTTAGCTTTACGCTTGAAGGCGCGGCACATGCCCATGACATATCGACGGTGCTTGATAAAAAGGGTGTCGCTGTACGAGCTGGGCAACATTGTACAGGTCCCTTGATGGACCACCTTGGTCATACAGCTACTTGCCGTGCATCGTTTGCTATGTACAATACCACTGAGGATGTTGATGCATTAATTGACGCTTTGGAATTGTGTCACAAGTTGTTTTCTTGATCATAGTGTTTGGGGCGTTGCACGTACCTGCAAGGGACGTTATGTGCTCTTAAATTGGACCATTAGCTCAGCTGGATAGAGCGCTGCCCTCCGAAGGCAGAGGTCGCAGGTTCGAATCCCGCATGGTTCACCAATTTAATTTATTTAAAGAAATATTAGATCTCATTTCAATTTCTTGCAAATTTTGGTTTGTTTCACTGTTATAATTTTAGTCACTATTAACTTATAATCACCTTTCTCGCTTTTCATGGTTTGGTTTGCCCTGTTTCACCATTCGTATATTTTTTAAAAAAGAGAAATAGCGCTTCACGTGGGTTCAAATATTTACGGAATCGTTTGATTTTGCCACCTTTGCCAGCCGCATTATGCTCTTCAAATACTACAACAATTATCTTTTCGGTCTCTTGGACCCAAGCTTGCATCTTGACCTTTTTGATCTGCAATGTTGATAATGATACTTAATATTCTGAACGTTTCCATTTATTTTCATGTGGAAACTTTTTTCTGCAAGAACTTCACCTGTTCTCAGCTTTTACTTTGTATACAGATAGTGGCGCATTTTATAAAATATTGGCTTATATCGCAGTCAAAAGGTAGGTTAGTCATACGGTTTGACTTATTTCTATGTCCCTGAGATAATTTTTGATCACCCTGCTAATAATAGTAAGTTAGCGCAATCGTTTTTGTTCCGCGATACGATTAATAGCAGCTTCAACTACTTCAGGCGCGGTGTGGTGCGGCATGTGGCCTATGCCTTCAAGGATTGTCAGGTTGGCATGTGGCACTGCCAATTTCAACGGGATAGAATGTATATTTAATGGGACAGTCGTGTCCAAATTGCCATGTATAATTTCTAACGGCACAGTAAGTTCAGACGAATAACGTGTCGACATCTGGATGATATGTGGGTGTAATGTGTTAACTTGTCTCGCATTTGCGCGAAAACTTTCTGGGCGCATCGTTAAAGTTGCTCCTATAAAATCTATATATCCATCAGGTACGGATTGTGGAGTAAAAATATCCTCAACAGCGCTCTTGATTTGTGACGAAGTTGCAAATGCTGCGATCAGTGGTGGTACCAAGGCGCCACCAATAGCTGACCCATTTAATTTATAATAAGCGCTCAGATTGCCGGGCCATGGATGCGATGGACCAGCAATATTTACAACTCCAGCGACATTGTTTGGATGATCCATCGCCCAAGATAGGGCAACTGACCCACCATAGGAGTGACCAACCACAATTGGCATTTCTGCGCCCAATTGTGCGGCTGCGGCTTGCAGCATGGCTGCCTGTTCCGAAGGACTTTCCGCTGATGCGTTAAATGCGCCTTCAAACTCTTTAGACGCGCGTTCCGTGAACCCCAATCCGGGGCGATCAAATACGATAACGCGGTAGCGGTTCGTTAGCAGATCCATAAAGGCAAACGTAAATTCTCGCGAATTCCCCCCCGCACCGTGAATCAACACCACATTGGGGCCGTTGCCAGCAACTACAGCATGTACTTTACGACCATTTACGTCAATGAATTGTCCCATTGGTGGAAACTTACGTTCCGCTGCGGAAATGCGGGCTGCAGACTGCCTGTCAGCCAGAACAGCACATCCTGCCAAAGCGGCAACGGACAGAGTAAATATTGTTTTTACGGACACTGATAGCACCTGCTTCATATTTAAAGTTTTTACATTTTTTAACGTAAAATAACACAAACCATGCTTGTAGATTTTAAATCATTTAGTCCCCTTTGGATTAGGTTCAATTGCGTTACGAAGGTCCATACTGGTCAGCCCTACCTCATTAATGTCGTAAGGTGTTGTCAGATAAATCTCAGAAATCCAATTGCCATAGAGGAGATGTGCGTGGCTGCGCCAACGGTTAAGTGGAGTTTTAGATGGGTCATCATTAGGGAAATAATTTTCTGGAACCTTTATCTGTGCTCTTGAAACTTGGTTTGACGCTAAATCGCGTAAGTATTCTTGGTTTAATGTATCGCTGTCATATTCAAAATGATTAAATACATAAATTGCGCGGTGTTCTGGGTCTTCGACCAGCGCAGGACCAACTTCGTTCGAGTGCAGTAAGGTCGTTAGCCCAGCTGCATCAATTTCTTCGCGCTGCATCTCAGTCCAGCGGCTAACTGGTATTGTCATTTCATCAGAAAACCCTCTGAGATAAGGGCTTTGCGGAGCGAAGTTAATATGGCGAAAGCAACCAAATAATTTATTTTTCAGCAGGTGTTTCTTGACTCCGTGGAAATGATTGATCATTGCCATGCCACCCCAGCAAACCCCAAAGGTGGAATGAACGTTCCTCTGAGTCCAGTCCATGATTTCGCACAACTCATCCCAATATGTCACTTCCTCAAAATCAAGGTGTTCGATTGGAGCACCAGTTATGATTAGACCGTCAAATTTCTGATCCTTCACTTCTTTGAACGTACGGTAGAATTCTTCCATGTGGTCAGCAGCAGTATTTCGGGCCTGATGCTCAGACATACGAATTAAGGTTAGTTCGATTTGCAATGGTGTGGCACCAATCAGTCTAGCGAATTGATTTTCTGTCTGAATTTTCTTTGGCATTAAATTCAGGATACCAATGCGCATCGGACGGATATCCTGCTGGTCAGCTGCGGTTTGTCCCATCACCATCACGCCTTCACGCGACAATACGTCAAAAGCAGGCAGAGATTGGGGGAGGCGGATAGGCATGTAATTATTCCTATTTTTGAAAGGTAGTTCAGTGTGCTAGGCGAGCAAGGCAAGGCCACGAGCGATCAAGCTCACAAAGTCAGCTTCGTCACGTACGGTTGCCATTTCGGATGCCTGCACGGTGATGCCCCAGTTTTTGGCCATTGCTTTATAGCGCGGTTGGCGATGCGCCAATGCGCGTGCATATGTCCAACGAATAAATGTATCTGGATCAACTTCTGTTTCTAAAATATTGTTTTTATTAAGATATTCTTGCCATGTTCTTAGTAAAAAATCCGGCTCATAGGCCATGGGTTTGGGGGTCTTGTCGAAACGCTGGATAAGATCTGAAGTATGATCATCGTTACCTTCGATCCAGACCATCAGACAATTGTCCGATAGCATTTTCAATATTGGGTCGGCTGGGTCGTTTGGGTTGACCCACTCACAGATAGATCCACCGGTGTCGCAGATAAAATTTGGATGCCCATAAAGTGCTTTAGCACGGTTAATGAAATATGGAGTATCACGCAGCGCTTCGAGTTCGGCTAGCTGGAATTGACCTTGACGTCGTTGGTATTCAGCCATTACCAGACCACTTTTAGCCAGATTTCC
>JBLILC010000059.1:0-13754 GCA_047635635.1 Octadecabacter sp.
CGTTTTCTAGGATTGTGCGCCATTCCAGCAGCACCGGGTTTTGGAAGGCCATGCCTACGGTCTTGCGCGGTCCTTTGACTTTCTCACCATGCAGCCATACCTCACCTTTGTCAGGCTTCATCAAGCCAGCAACCAGTTTAGTGAGCGTGGATTTTCCACACCCTGAAGGGCCCACAACAGCAGCGAATGTACCTTTGGGAACCGAAAGATCCAACCCGTCCAACACTGGCAGCGGCCCGCTTGCTGTTGCGTAGGCGTGGGTAACACAATTAATTTCTATGAGGTTTTTGATGATTTTGCCCTTGAGAAAATGGGCTGCCAGCAAAGCCACCAGCAACCCAAGTACTGTCGTTACTGCAACTTCAAGCTGCCATCAGTAGGTAAATAGCTTGGATCAAAATAAAGTGACACATCGGGTTCGTTTTGGAATTCATAGACCGACTTTGTTTGCTCGATTGCGCTCATCATCCGGTCATTATCAATAGACCCCATACCGTTTGCAATAACGAAATCTGTCAATACGTTGGTATCAATAGCCATCTGTAACCGCTCTGCCTCTAAGGCGGCATCTGCGGCGGGGTTACGTGCCATCAAGGCTTCAATAGCAACATCAGGTGATGCAATCGAATCTTTCCAGCCCATCGCAATAGCGCTCAGGAATTCAGTCACAAGCTCAGGGTTAGTCTCTGCGAAATCCGTGTTCACGATGATTGCGTTGCCGTAAAGGTCAACGCCATAATCCGCCATTAACAGAACAGAAATGTCTTCCTCAGGCACGCCAAGTCGTTTCAAGTTCAAGGTTGAAGAAAACGAGAAACCCGTGATTGCGGCTACGTTCCCTTCGGCCAACATTGGCTCGCGTGTTGGGAAGCCTACAGGCTCAACGGTAATAGCAGACACATCGATACCTGTCTCAGCAGCAAAGATTGGGAATTGCGCCCATGCGCCATCTGGGGGCGGAGCACCAAGGATTTTACCTTCCAAATCTGCAGGCTTTTCAACGCCAAGTGAGCGTCGGCCAACAATTGCGAAAGGTGGCTTATCATATACCATCATAACTGCGGTCACTGGAGCGCCCGGATTCTGATCAAGAAAGCGCATCAACGAATTGATGTCGGCAAAGCCAATAGGAAAAGCCCCTGTTGCAACTTTTGGGATGGCATCGAGTGAGCCTGCTCCTTCGCTGATCGTCACGGCCAAGCCTGCGTCTGCAAAATACCCTGAATCCAAGGCTTGAAAATAAGGTGCTGAAGGACCCTCGAATTTCCAATCCAACGCAAACGGCAAATCTGTTTCAGCAAGTACGGGGTTGGTGAATATGGCGGTCGCGGCCGCCAGCATTGTTCTGTGTAACATCAATCTCTGATCCTTAAATAGCGTGCGTTGTAATCAGAGTTCAAGACGCCAAAGGCGTCCTGAGATTCCCAGAGCAATGAGGCATATTTTAAAAACGTTTACAGTTGTTGCATAATAATCCATCAGTTTTAAGGTGATCGCTCATTTTGACCGCATAAACTGAAAGAGCGCTAGTACCACATGATTGCACCGACATTGTTGGATTAGGTTTGCCGGTTCACAGAAAGCCTGTCAAATTATCTGGTCCAACTAACGTAAACGTTCCAGAGCTGCCTTCCACCGCCTCTCTAAGTTGCTGCACCGCAGCTGGTCATTGCTGCCATTCGTGCAAAGCGCAGAATTTTGGCTCAAAAGTTGGTCTTCGGGACAAAACTGCCGTTTGTAGAACGTGCATTGATTGCACATATCTTGTGGGAAATTTGATTGATAATATTTGAGAGTGCAACCAAGTTGCCACAGCAATAAGCTGTGAAAAATGACAAACAGCCCTGAGATGGCGCCGACTTATCGTTCTTGGATAATTGCGCGTTCCCATTCACGGATGAATGTTTGCCGCTTTAGCGTGTCGAGATAGGTCATTAAAGCGGGCTCAAGCCTGATTGACGTGCGACCTGTAGTGTCTTGAAACGCGCTCAACGACGGCAATGGGAACTCCTGTGGCCCGCCATCAGATTGCAGTCGGATCAAGTGGTTCACGAAAGCCTCAGCCAACGCAGGCTGCGATGCGGCCTTGGAAACGAGCGCTGATCGCATCATCGTAGTTGGAAATTCGGACGGCAAAATCACAGTGAGCATATTTTCCGTTTCGGACCGCGCCAGTGCGTAGCTTCCCAGCACGTTATAGGCCACCAAAATGCGCCCCGTCATTAGATCGTCAATCATGTCCCCCGAACAGCAATATAGCTGCGCATCCAAGCTCCCGATCACCTCCATTAATCGCCAAAAGGTCTCGGATGCGCGCGCATCTTGGGTGGCGAACAAATAACCCAACCCTGATTGGCGAACATCATAGGTCCCTACTTTCCCCAAGAAGGTTTCAGAATTTGCACGCAAAACTTCGATCAAGTCTTGGCGCGTGGCCGGAATTAGAAGTTCGGCGAAAGCTTCGTTGTTGATGACAATTGCTGCGGGTTCTGTCGTGAAAGCGAAAAGACTGCCCCGCCACTGCGCCCATTCAGGGTGAGCAATACCGTCCAGTCGCGCCGCGAGCCCGTCATTGGCCAGCTTCAATTGCAGATCCATTGCGCTGGATATGACGACATCGAACTGGTTGGGGTTTTGTCGAAACATTGCATCTAAATTTGTGGTACCAGCCACAAGATATTGCACCTCAATATTTGGTCGCTGTGCGATGAAGTTTTCGATAATGGGTGCAAAGAAAGACGTGTCCGTGCTCGACAATAAACGCAGGGTGCTTGTCGGATTTTTTGAACCAAATACCTGACGATCTTCCCAGTCTTGTGCATGGCTCAATAGGGGGGAAATAAGAAGAATTAAAACTGCAAAGTAACGCATGCGCCGCCTTTCCGTCTGTTAGACAGGATCATTTTACCGCCGTGTGCCAAGGCCACGTCTTGCGCGATTGTCAGTCCAAGGCCGGACCCGACTTGGTCGCTTGTATCGCTACCGCGCACGAACCGTCCGGCAAGTTTTTGAATTTCATCCACTTGAAAACCCACACCTTGATCTTTGACATTAACAAACAGTGTTGGCGTAGTGTGCACTTGCACAGTTATGGTGGTATCAGGTGGGGCATATTTCAACGCGTTGTCGACGAGGTTGCGAAACGCATTTTGCAGCAAGATCGGGTCACCTGACATCAGTGCGGGTTCACGGGCTTTTAGTTTTAGGGTCACATCGCGCATTTCGGCGATAGGCGTCATACGACGCACGAGATCACCCAACAATTCCATCAGGTCAACGTTTTCACGGCTCAGATTTTCCACCCGAAACGTGACCATCGCATGATCCAAAAGTTGTCCCGCCGCTCGCGAGCTTTCGTCAATAGCGCGCACCATCGCGCGCAAGGCATCGCGGTTTTCAAGGTTTTGAACGCGCTGCAGTGTGGCCTCAGCATAAGATCGTACAGTCGCGAGAGGCGTTCGAACACGATGCGCGGCCTCGGCGATGAATTCTTCGGACTGTTTAAAGGATTGATCCAAGCGCAACATCAGAGTGTTGAGAGATCCGACCAGCGGAGCCATTTCGGACGGCACAGGTTTTGAAAAAGGGCTCAGGTCTTGTGGACCGCGGCGCGTTACGGCCGTTGTAAGCCTGTGAAGTTGCCCGATTGTTGTCGAGGTGGCCCAAAACGATAGCGCCGTTGCCAGTGCGAAGAAACTGGTGCCGAACAACGCAACATTGCTCGAAATCCGGTTAAGCGTATCTGACAAAGCGTCTTGGGTTTGCGCCACAGAGACCGAAACCTGTCGTGGCATGTCTGCGCCAATCAATGTTCGGGTCGCAGTCGCCACGCGAATCGGAGCGCCGTCGTAGGTTAATGACGCAAATGTGCCCTCATCGCCTGCCTGCAGTTGTGGCACGTCTAGATTTTCATAGCCTGACAACAACTCGCCGTCTGAATAGATGGCATAAAATACACGGTCATCAGCGGGCGTGCTTAGCATCGACAAAGACGCGTATGGGAAATCTAACTCTACATTGCCATCACGCAGTGCAGCCGAGCCCAAAATCGAGGAAACTGAAGCACTTAGGATATTGTCTTGTCCTTGTTGTGCGATCAGCGTTGCATAGCCGCGCACGAACAAGAACAGGATAACCGCCAAAAGCGCCGCACCACCGGTTAGGATCACCACTAACCGGTTTCGCAACGACCCAAAGACAATTACATCTTCAGTCATGGTCGAGTCTGTAGCCAAGGCCGCGCAGTGTTGTAATTTGCACAGACGACCCTTCAAGATGGCGACGCAAACGCCCGACATAAACCTCAACGGCATTTTCGGACACGTCATCATCATACGAGAACAAGCGGTCGACCAATTTTTGTTTTGGAAAAACCTGACCCTTGGCGTTCATCAAAATCTCGAGCAAGCGTAGTTCGCGGTTGCGCAAATTGATGATATTATTCTTGACTGTCAAATAGCCACCTACTGGATCAAACTCAACATCACCAACCTTGATCGTTGTCTGTGATGTGCCTGCTTTGCGACGTAAGACAGCGCGGCATCGGGCCTGTAATTCGGCGTGATCGAAAGGCTTCGTGACATAGTCATCCGCGCCCAAATCCAACAAGCTGATTCTATCAGAAACCTCACTTCTAGCCGTCAAAATGATGACAGGGGTGTCGTTCTTGTCCGCGCGATGTTGTTTAAGAAAGCTGCGGCCGTCCCCGTCGGGTAACATAATATCAAGCAATATAAGGTCGTATTCCCCAGCTTGCACAAACGCAACAGCGTCTTCGATTTTTGCAGCATGGTCAACAGTATGGCCGTCCAAGCCAATTCGCGAACAGACCGCATTCGCGAGGTCATGATTATCTTCAACAAGCAGGTATTTCATTTGCACAACGCCTCTTATTTGAGCGGATGACAGGTTTGTGTCAGGTTGCCGTGGTTGTCTACACTTACGGTGTCGTCAGGAGAACGGCTACCAAATGGGAGAATACAATGACAACTATGAAAATGGGCCGTCGCGCCCTGATAGCGTCTGCTGTGGCAACTTTAGGTCTAGGCACGCCAGCTTTCGCAGATGGCCACCAAATGCTTGATAGCATCCACTTCCTGATCCCTGGTGGTGCCGGTGGTGGTTGGGATGGCACGGCGCGTGGCACTGGCGAGGCACTCACTGGATCTGGCCTGATTGGATCTGCATCCTTTGAAAACATGTCCGGCGGCGGCGGCGGTACAGCCATCGCTTATCTGATTGAAAACGCTGAAAGCAACTATGGGACGCTTATGGTCAATTCGACCCCCATCGTGATCCGTGCACTAACTGGTGAAATCCCGCAAAGCTTCCGCGACCTCACGCTTGTTGCAGGCACCATCGGTGATTACGCGGCAATTGTTGTTGGCAAAGACAGCCCGATCAACGACATGGAAGGTTTTCTGGCCGCTTACGACGCTGACGCTTCGGGTACGCCTGTTGGAGGCGGATCTGTTCCTGGCGGTCTCGACCACCTCGTGGCGGCCATGGTAATGGAAGCTGCAGGCCGTGATCCACTGGATGTGAACTACATTCCATACGACGCTGGCGGAACCGCGATGGCGGCCCTGTTGTCAGGTGAGATCAAGGCGTTGTCCACAGGTCTGTCCGAAGCAATTGATCTCGCAGAAGCTGGCGAAGTCAAAATTATTGGCGTCACGTCTGCTGAACGCGTTCCAGCGTCACCGGATTCCATGACGATGATTGAACAAGGTATCGACACCACCTTCGTTAACTGGCGTGGCTTCTTCGCGGCACCGGGCCTTCCAGAGGAAGACCTTGCAGTTTATCAGGCGGCGTTAGCTGCTATGTATGACACCGCAGAATGGGAAGCTGTTCGGGCCCGTAACGGCTGGGTCAACATCCACAATCCAGGCGACGATTTTAGCGACTTCCTTGGAAATCAGGAAAAGGTTATTGGCGATCTAATGACCAAACTGGGCTTCCTTTAAGGAGCCTGCACAGGCGGCGCGATACATCGCGCCGCCTGATCTGTTTTACGACTATTTGGAGAATTGATCGCATGACTTTGGATCGTTGGATTGCACTTGTTTTGGTGAGCATCTGCTTAATTTATGGTTACACAGCGTGGTTCACCATGGACGGTACTCTCGCACCTTTCATGCAACGCAAACCCATCTGGCCCAGTTCTTTTCCAAAAATTCTGTCAATTTTTGGTATTTGTCTGTCCCTAGCAATTCTGCTCGGATTTGAAAAATCTGATGATACTGTAGGCGAGATCGATTACCGCCGTCTGACTGACTACAAACTTGGGCAAGCAATCCTGATGCTAGCCCTTATGGTCGCCTATGCGCTTTGCCTGCGCGCCGTCGGGTTTCTCGGGTCAACGACCACGTTTTTGGTTCTAGGATCATTCATTTTGGGCGAACGTAAATGGCACTTCATGGTGCCAATATCGCTTGGTACAGCCATCGTTGTCTGGTACCTCGTGCAAGAAGTCCTCGGGATTTTCCTGCGCCCCCTGCCGTTCTTTATGGGAGTCTGATGACATGCTTGAAGGAATTCTTATCGGTCTGCAAACGGCCATGTCCTTGCAAAATTTACTCATGGTCATTGGGGGTTGTCTGATAGGCACGTTTATCGGCATGCTGCCAGGTCTGGGCCCGATGTCGATCATCGCTATCATGATCCCTGTCGCAATTTCGATTGGCGATCCGTCTGCCGCACTAATTTTGTTGGCTGGAGTCTATTACGGCGCGATCTTTGGCGGTTCTACATCATCTATTCTGCTCAACGCGCCTGGTGTTGCGGGCACGGTCGCCTCAGCATTCGACGGTTATCCGATGGCAAGGCAGGGCAAGGCTGGCAAGGCGCTGACCATCGCTGCCATCTCTAGTTTTGCTGGCGGCACGATTGGTGCAATTTTACTCATGATCTTTGCGCCGATGTTGTCTTCGGTAGCGCTTTTGTTTCATTCCGCCGAATACTTCGGGTTGATGATTGTTGGCTTGTCTGCAATTGCAGCGTTTGCTGGAAACGGACAGGTGGCAAAGGCGCTGTTGATGACCGTGCTGGGTCTGATCATGGCGACTGTTGGCCTAGGTTCACTGTTCAATATGCCGCGTTTTACGGGCGGCTTTATGGAACTTCAATCCGGTTTTGGGTTCGTCACGCTTGCCATGGCAATGTTTGCGCTGCCCGAGGCGATCTTCTTGGTTCTTAAACCAAAAAATATTGGTGACGACGGCGGAGAGATCAAAGATCTGCGCATCACCTGCGCCGAAGCGCGGGCAATTGCGCCTGTGATTGGCCGTCAATCCATTCAAGGCTTTTTTATTGGTGTGCTACCTGGCGCGGGGGCAACAATTGCTTCATTTCTTGGCTATGCGGTGGAACGCAACCTAGCGACCAAGGAAGAACAGGCAGAATTCGGCAAAGGGTCAATTAAAGGCCTCGCTGCGCCTGAAACCGCCAATAATGCGGCCTGCACTGGATCGTTTGTGCCGCTGCTAACTCTTGGTATCCCGGGGTCGGGAACCACCGCGATTCTTCTGGGCGCACTCATTGCGCTAAACGTCACCCCCGGCCCACGCCTTATGATTGATGAGCCACAGATTTTCTGGGCGGTCATCATGTCTATGTTCATCGGCAACCTTGTGTTGTTGATCCTGAATTTGCCGCTAATCCCCTACATTGCTAAAGTACTCGCAATTCCGCGCAACTACTTGATTCCATTTATTATGTTTTTTACTTTAATGGGAGCCTATATCGGGCAAAACAACGCGACAGAACTGCTGTTGTTGGTAGGCTTTGGTATCTGTGGAATCGCACTGAAATTTGCTAATTACCCTCTGCCACCGCTGCTGATTGGCTTTATTCTAGGCGGGATGATGGAAGATAACTTTGCGCGGGCCGTGCAGCTTTACGGTGGGATATCCTTTATCTGGGAACGCCCGATGACGCTGGGCTTGCTGATCATCGCTATAACCCTTATTTTTCTGCCCGGTATGCGTGCTATGTACGCGAGGTTTCGCGCTAAAGGCGTCGTAGACGGCGATTAGGAGCTAAGCGACTTTTTTAAAAGCTATTCCAGGGAAGTGAGGACTCAAAGTGCTCATTTGTGTTGTCGATCTGATTAAATTTAAGACACTCTAAAGCAGCGTGTGGTGCGATATAGCCGCACTAAGGGCTCGAAGCAGGCTTGAGATAGCGCAGCGTCAAGCCCGGTATTGGGTTGGCCATAATGTCGGCTTTCAACCCCGCGGTAAGGATGGCTCACGCTTGCAGCGAAGGTCATTCCGCCCTTGTGTCGAACATGGAACGCGGGTTGGGAACTGCCCATATACAATGGCAGCATCTATGGCGATGGTGGGAAGTGGATTTACATAGGGCTATCTGCGGCCAATTTTAAACCCCTAAATGTTGAATTGTGTTGCAGCCGCAAATAATCATCCGTGGTTACCACACTCTGCTTCAATAACCTGATGCGGTGTCTTAAATGATATTTCTGTTAAGGCACTAACGACCTCTCTCCGCCAAGCGATCGCTGTGACAAGCGCCTTTGGCAATAGCAAAGGTATTTTTTCAAATTTGGATATGATCTGATCCAGTGTATCGCTTTGTGCCGTAGACCTTAATAGTTTCGCGCATGGATCAATTAGCTTATAATCGGTCGCTTGTTGTGGACCTCCTCGACAGAACCAAACCCAAAGAGCCTTTGCGAAAGCAAATGCGCGAACAAATTTATTAAAATTGATCGTATCAACTGTAAGGGCAAATAGCCTCTGAGGCATCTTTAAGGACCAATCAGTGGGGATCTGAAAATTCTCGGTTACAACACGGTCAAAATGTTTTCTGCGCTGGTTAGATCCTGCGCAAGGGGGCGAGTGGACGACGTTTGTGCAGGAGTAATGCGATCCACCATCGAGGCTTGGCACATGACGTTATCTGTGATCCAGTTTGCGTATTTGCATCAATTTGGTTTGCAAAATTAACCAACCCTGCGTGAAGAAACGCAACGATGTCAGGCAGGTTGTCACAGCACAGTGCTGTAAAGGATGGAATGCCATTGGCCTGACGTTTTTCAAGTGCAGTGACGATCAATCTGATGAGGCCAATCAGTGAGTTTTTTGGTCAAGATCATGGGCGATAACTGCGTTACACCCATCAACACCCAAACCTATCCATTGGACGACGCTGTCGAAGCGTTTCGAACTGCGAAAAACTGCAAAAAGGACGTAAATGTGTAGCTCAAAGTATGCGTCGGCGAAGCCCTTATTAAAATGATCGTGCAGGCTCTCCACTGAAACGCCAGATTGAATGTTGCGGGCTACACGTTGAACACCGCGATCTATCTCAGGTGGGCTTTGCCTAAGCCACATTTAGTGCATTACGTAAGAGGTCTGGGGAGGGATTAAATGTCTGACCAGATGGTTGAGTTTATGAAATCAGAAGGCCTTGAAACAAGTGGGATCACATGTGTCATGGATCGCCTACCCGGATTGTACTCCATCTCCAATGACGCGTTGGGAGAACTTAGTTCACAAACTGGCGCAAGAACTCTGCCGCACATAGTCTTTTTCAAGAGTCTGGAATTTGCGATTTTAGCGCGCTTGAAAATTATGATCTCATCTATATGTCGGAAATTTCTCTGGTGATTTTTCCGCCTCTATTCAGCGTTTTGCTTCTGAATTGGATGGCCAAATATTGTGAAAACGGTGGTCAGTTCGCATTTAAATCAAGCTATCGCCCAAAGTTGTGGGAAAGCCAAGTGAGGCCAAGAGAAAACGTCGCTTACGCGTGGTTTTTGTGCGATATTGACTTGTTTGGATGGATGGAGACCGATATTCTTCGCCAGTTAAGCTAAATTGAGGGATGCATCTGATCGCTCAAATGCAGTGAATGCGGCCCTATCGCACTCAACGCGCACCAAGACATTTCCAAAAGCAAGTCCTGTTGTCGATACAACGGTGGCCGGTGACAGCTTTTCTGGCGCCTTCATAGCGTCCCATCTACAGTATGGCTTGGTTTCAAAAGCGATTTCGTTGGGTCTACATTACGCATCGGTCGTAATAGGGCACTGCTGCGCTATTGTCTCAAATCATACGAAGGAGTTGATAAGTGATGCTATGGCAGTAAGTTTGCATGGCGGAAACTGAAAAGCGCAAAATGCGGTGCGGATGACAAAAACTGGCACTGTCAGAATAAAATCAGTTGAGGCGAGCAGGGTGAAAAGTTAGCGTCATGGGATGACAAAACGCAGCCCTTTTTCGCGACTTCAAGGCGAGCCCCGAAATCATCCGTCTGGCTGTGATGATGTATGTCTGTTTCCCGCTTTCTTCCAGGAATATTGAGGATAATTTGCACGAACGCGGCATCGACATCAGCTATGAGACGGTTCGATTTTGATGGAACAGATTTGGCCCGCTGTTTGCCGCTGAGATCCGCAAGAAAAGAGTTAGCCAGATGCGCGCATATTTAAATTGGCAGTGGCAATTGGATGAGGTGTTCGTGAATATCAACGGCGAGACGCACTATCGTTGGCGGGTGTGGATCAGGAAGGAGAAGTCCTGGAAAGCTTCGTCACAAAGCGCCGTGATCGCAAGGCAGCCTTTAATTTTCTCAGGAAGATCATGAAACACCATGGTCGCGCACATATCTTCATCACCGACAAGCTACGCTCCTACGGTGTGGCGATGAAGGTGATCGGCAATGTGGACGAACAGGAAACTGGGCGCTGGCTCACCAATCGAGCTGAGAATTAACACCAGCCCTTTAGACGAAGAGAGTGGGCCATGCTTCGATTTAGGCGTATGCGAACTTTACAGATATTTGTCGCCGTCCACGCTTCTGTTCACAACCACTTCAACCAAGAGCGCCATCTCTACAACCAATCAAATTTCAAGCTGAACCTTGCCGCGGCTCTTACCGAGTGGAACGGTCTTGACGTAGCCTAACGGATTTAGGTTGCACAAAACATGAAACTGGTTCGCTTTTGTCTGACAGCACCTTGGTGGGCTATTATCCATTCATTCTGGGGAAAGCATTGAAAATGCTGCGGTTGCAAAAAGCGCATAAGCGGTATGCTATTTTTATCTCTACTGTATGGAATGGAGCGTCATATTTCAAATTGTAAGATATAACGATAACCCAAAGGAGTATGGCTATGGCCGCTTTCAAAACAAATTTTCAATCTGCTGTCCCTTTCAGTATGGCTATGGCCGCTTTCACAACAATTCGCCCATCCACCGTTCCCTTCAAAAACCCTTTTGTCAGCCTGATAAAATTTTGCAAAAATTGGAACGCTGTTCGTCAGACGCGCGAAACGCTGAACAATTTGAGTGCACGTGAGCTTGCAGACATTGGTATGACACGCGGTGACATTGAGAACTTTGCTCGTCGAGCCCGCGCATAAGCCTTTCTGGCAAAACAATCGAGGTGCCCTTTTTTGTTCAATTTTCAAAAGAAAAAGCCTCTATATGCATATCCAAACACGATTGGCAAAAGCATCGAAAACGAACGCAACATCATAGAACTGTTCACAGGTAAACATTCCAGCCCGTCAGGATACAACGTGCATTACAAAGCGCGCCGCTCTCAGGGGCCACTTATTCTTGAGGCGTTTGGAAAAATAATCCACGGCGATGATGAAGAGGCTATAAGCATACCCACCAAGAAGTCTTTCACCCTCGTATTTTACAACATAGTTAACGTGCTACTAATCGTTGCTATCGAAGGTGTTAGAAGAGTTTGTATTTTCCTTCCCAAACACTTGCAAAGCGCGAAATCTGATTACTAATGAGTTGCCGAACGGAATTGATCCTTTGTTGGGTTTGCATAGGCCAATAGAATGTTGCATCTGGCGGTCATCGGAGTTGGTTTCTGCTTCTGTCACAACCGTTGAGGTAAAATTTTGGACATAGTCGTTATCGGTGCAGGCCTGTCCGGGCTGACGGCAGCAGCAACACTTTGCGATGCAGGCGCAAAGGTTCAAGTCCTCGAAGCCAGCACGCATATCGGAGGCCGAATTCGTGCGCTGCGTGATCCTGTCAGTCAGCACGCTCTTGCCGATCTTGGCCCAACCTGGGTTTGGCCAAAGTATCAACCCGTAGTCGCGCGATGGCTCAAAGAGCTCGGTCTGTCGACTTTTGAACAATTTAACGAAGGAGATGCTGTGACCTTAGGATACGGCCCAGATCCGGTTCGCCAGCCTATGTCTGGGCAGGATGGTATGGTTCGCATCGTTGGCGGTCCGACGGCCTTGATTGAAGCCCTTGCCAACCGAATTGGCGATGCCAACATTCGGACGTCGGTTTCGGTCGTTGGAATTTCTGAAGTTGGAGGAAAACAAATCGCGGTTCAGCTTGGTTCAGGTGAAGTCGTCATCGCGCAAAAGGTGATTGTCGCGGTTCCACTTCGGGTCGCCGCCTTAACCTTGAACCTTCCTTGGGCGCCACCGAGCCTGATTGATGCAATGCTCAGCACACCAACCTGGATGGCTACTCACGCCAAAGCCGTTGCCCTTTATGAGCGCCCTTTCTGGCGAGATGCTGGGCTTTCCGGTAGGATTGCAAGTTGCAGCGGGCCGCTGATTGAGGCGCATGACCATACTGGCTTGGACCACACTTCTGCAGCGATATTTGGTTTTATCAGTTGGCCGCCGGAACAACGGCGAAACGACCCTGAAGGCCTCAAACAGGCCATTTTGGATCAGCTTTGCGAGTGTTTTGGAAAGGCTGCGCTACGCCCCACAAAGCTTGTAGTTGAAGATTGGGCGGCGAACCCTCGTATCGTGACAGACTTGGACGTCTTCCACCCCGCCGCTCATCCAGACGTCGGCCCCGCCGTGCTCAGACAACCGCATCTTGATGACCGAGTTCGTTTCGCTGTGTCAGAGGTATCGAAATTGAGCCCTGGTCTAATTGAGGGCGCACTTGCAATTGGCGAGAGCGTAGCTGCGGAAGTGTTTGGAACGAGTGCTTAGCGCCATGGACATCTTGCCGTACTGAAATCAATGCTGGCCGTGTCCACATTACGCAGCAAATACAAAATGGAAATGATGTGACTGATTGGATCCCGACTCGATTTTGAGGGTGATAAAATCTCGACCAATTTCGCCCCACACATGGGTCGCTGCTATGCCAGTAGCCGCAATGCTGATCACGGCTCAGGCACGCATAAGGCGGTTTGGGTGCTGTCGCCCTATATCTGGCACAAGGCTGGTGCTGGAATCCGATGCTGTGTCAGCGGGGCTTGAAGCACACGGGCCGAAAGATGCTCAGAAATTTGTGCTAGAGGTGATCTGGTGCGGCTATTTTAAGGGTAGGCTTGAACTCCTTCCGCAGTTCTAGACCAGTTACCGCAGCGAGCTGGAGGGCGATTTGGCAGTGTTTCACCAAGATCGATGTCTGCGCCGCGATATTGACTGGGAAGTGAACGGTCAGACGGGGCTGACGTGTTTTGATTCATGGGCCACCGAACTGGTTGTGACAGACTATTTGCACAACCAAGCCCGTATTTGGTTAGTCTCGATTTGGATTTTCACGCTTGGACTACCACTGTGGTTGAGGCAGGTTTCTACTATTTTCATTTGTTGGATGGCGATGTGGCGTAATATATGATGGGCTGGGGATGGGCTGCAGGCCTGCCTAAGCGCGGCAAGCCCTATCTCGCTGATGCCAAAAAACACTACCTTTACCATCAAGCGCTTTGTCTCGCGCTGCAGGGATCTGGCAGTGGTGACACAGGGGCTATGACAGCCATTCCTGCGCCATTCT
>JBLILC010000060.1:0-13745 GCA_047635635.1 Octadecabacter sp.
CCATTGCTGCCCAATCACCTGCTGCTAATTTTTTCGTGGTGCCCGATAGTGACCAGTCCATTTCGGTAGGAACTGTAACCTCCTGCAACCAAGGCTGACCTGCCTGCCAGCCGAGTGATGACAAAACGGATGCTCCTGACAACAACGCATCTGGCGCGGAATTTTTAAGCGAAATAAGTCCGTCCTCATCCCCATCACGCCCGTTTTCGATTATGTCACTTGGTAGCATTTGCACCATGCCAATTTCACCGGCCCATGCACCTGTCGTGACTGCTGGGTCAAAATCGCCACGATCAAAAAGCTCCATTGCGGCAAAAACCTGTGGGCGAAACAGCTCGGGTCGGCGGCAATCATGCGCTAAAGTTACTAAAGCATTGCGGGTATTAAAATCACCCTGCACCGCGCCAAAATCTGTCTCAAACGCCCAGAATGCCAGCAGTACACTGCGCGGTATCCCAAAATCGGCATCAATGCGATCGAATATGGCATCTTGCCGTTGAGCCTGCAGATGGCCGTTCTCAATCCGATTATTTGAGATGAGCCGTCGTGAAAAGTCGATGAAATTAAGTTGAAAGAAACCCTGTGATCGATCTGCGGCTAAAACTTCTTGATTTTGTTGTGCTCCCACCAAAAAATCTTCGGCGGTGGCGCGATCAATGCCGTTTAACGCTGCTTCATCAACCAACCTACCTAAGAAATTAGAAAATGTACCTCCGCAGGATTGTGCAGCCAGCGGTGCAGTAAAAAGAAATAACGAAACTAAAACCAATTTTAGCATAGCGCCTCCATGTCTTATTGATAGGTTAACGCACCATCACAGCAACACAATGATAATTGCGCTCAAAATTACCGCGCCGGTGGCCAGCATCCATGCCTTCCAGAGTAACCCGATTGCGCCGTCCACATCGTCAGGTCCTGCATCCTTGCGCCCTTTTGGGTTCACCCATGGGAATTCCTCGTGTGCGCCATCATAACTGCGTGGTCCCGACAATGATACGTCAAGTGCTGGGGCCATCGCAGCTTCAGGCCAGCCGGCATTTGGTGATCTGTGCAGTGCCGCATCGTGGACGATATCGCGCCATGGCGCTTTTTTCTCAGCGACGGACCAAATTAGAAATGCAGTAAGGCGAGCCGGAATCCAGTTTAATACATCATCAAACTTTGCAGCAGCCCAACCAAACGCCTCATACTTCCCTGTTCGATAGCCAATCATGCTGTCTGCTGTATTTATTACTTTATAAATCAAAAGCCCTGGTAAGCCCGCAATTGCAAACCAGAACACGGGAGCAATCACCCCGTCGCTCAGGTTTTCTGCCGCGCTTTCAATAGCCCCACGTGCGACCGCTGGTCCATCCATTTTTCTCACATCGCGCCCAACGATCATCGCCACGGCGTCGCGCCCGTCACTCACTGATAGGCGCAAAGCATCTGCTACTTTTTGGACATGCTGCACCAAAGAGCGCTGGGCTAGCAGTACGGCACCGAAGATTACCTCAGTCCACATACCCGGCAATGCTGCCATAATAAGTCCGACAAAAGCCGCAACTCCTACCATCACCATCACGGCCAAGATACCAGCCTCGCGCGTCTGATTGTTCAGTTTTGTGTCCAGCCATCCGACTAAACGTCCCATCAGAACAGCTGGATGCGGTGCACGGTCCCACAGCCACTTTGGTTCCCCAAAAATCGCGTCTAACAGCAGGGCTAAAACTAACGCCATCAGCGCAACCCAGCAATTGAAAGGTCAAGTTGGTCCCATCGGTCAGGGTGTGGCAAGCCCAGCCTTAGCCACGTTGTTGAATATGGAAAAATCCTGCTCCAAACATGTCCGCTCGCCAGATACTCTTGTGCCGCCGCCGCATTGGCCACTTCATACAGGCGGAACAAATCTGTGCCACCAACAACAGGCAGTCCGACCACTTTGTCCAACTGTGCTACATCTGCAGCCAACCGCTTCCGTGTGGCATTAGCCCACACCATGTCCGTCAAGGCCTGCGCTCCAACCTCCAGTGCGGGACCGGAAACAGCCCAAGGTCCCAGATAATCTCGTAAACGTTGCGCCAGCGCAGGTGAGCATATCGCAAACCCAAGTCGCACCCCTGCAAGCCCCCAAAATTTCCCAAAACTTTTGAGCACAATGCAATTTGTCAGATCAGCTTTAGCAATTAAACTCTCTTTGGGCATTACATCACAAAAGCTCTCATCAATAATAGCTGGGCCTCTAACATCTTTAGCCTGCCAAATCTTGCCATCAGGATTATTCGGATGCACCAAAACATGCACGTCAGATGGACCGACTTGCTGAACCTTCCAATCGTGCGCAATAAACGCAGCGGCATGTTCATTATATGTTGGTGTCGGGATCGTGACACGCGCTCCGGCAAATACAATTGGCATAGCAGCGATTAACGCAGATACGCCGCCCGCAGCTACTATTTCCGCTCCGTCGGGCACATTCCAAAAATGCCGCGCAGCCGTTAAAAGTTTTTCCATAGCAGTGTAATCTGGCAGGGCTGTCCATGCATCTGTGCTAATCTCACCAATCGGATAGGCCACTGGATTGATCCCTGTGCTTAGGTCCAGCCAGTCACTCCGTGTCCCACCAAATGTCAAAATCGCAGCGTCTAATCCTCCGCCATGGTCGCGCGTTTTGTTCACTCTGGTAACGGCTGATGACGTGACACAAAGTGCCCTTTCACGCCTTGGGGCCACTCACGATATGACACTTGTCCGGTCTTGCTAGCTGCATGCTTTGAAGCGTACTCTACAATGGCTTTGGCCGTGCCCTTTGTGGCCTCAAATGTCCCCAAAGAATAATTTATCTTGCCGCTGGCCTGCACTGTGATGTTGCAGGCGCGGTCGCATCCCATGGTGCAAGACACACGGCGGGTTTTCACGTCTACCACACCTGTTGATGCGACTTCGACCATTTCTGCTAGGGCCTCGCCGTCAGTCTTTTCCATGCCGGTTTTTTCCCAGCCGATGCGTTTGCAGGTGTCGCAGATAGTGATCCAAGTCGTCATGATGCCTCGCAGTTTAAAGTTCTTGATTCTTGAACCTCAATCAGGCGAGGCCTTCAAGACCAATCCGCACCAATCAGCCCCGTCCATGTGGTTCCATGAAATCTAACTGCGGATTGATCGGAATGATTTGATGCGGATTAATCGTCTCATGGCTATAATGGTAGTGACGTACGATATGATCCATATTCACAGTCTCAGCAACACCTGCGACCTGATACAAATCCCGCGTGAAACCCCAAAGATTTGCGTAATCTAGGATGCGCTTACGGTTACATTTAAAATGAAGGTGGTAGACATTGTCGAACCGCACCAGCGTCGTCCAAAGCCGCCAGTCGGCCTCTGTCAACGTATCGCCCATCAAGTAACGACTTTCACTCAGACGTGCTTCAAGCCAATCCAGAGTTTCGAATAGTGGTGCAACAGCTCCATCATATGCCGATTGAGTCGTTGCAAATCCAGATTTGTAGACTCCGTTGTTCACTGTGTCATAAATCCTGGCGTTAACTTCTTCAATTTTCTCGCGCATTTCGACTGGCCAATAATCAGCTGTATTTCCAGTAATAACGTCGAACGCAGAATTAAACATGCGAATAATCTCTGAGCTTTCGTTGCTCACAATCATTTCGCGCTCGGTGTCCCACAATATCGGCACTGTCACCCGACCTGACATTTGTGGGTCTGCCTTAAGATAAATGTCACGTGCAAACGGTAAGCCAAAAAGTTTGTCGCCTGTTGCCCCGTGGTCGTCCGTTTCAAACGTCCAACCATCAGAAAGCATATCAGGGTGCACAACTGACACACTTATGTGTTCCTCTAACCCTTTGAGTTTAAGAAATATGAGCGCCCGATGTGCCCAGGGACAGGCGTAAGACACATACAAATGAAAGCGACCTGAGGTAGCTGCAAAACCACCTTCACCGGACGGTCCCGCAGACCCGTCAGATGTGATCCAGTTGCGAAAGGTTGAGTCCTTTCGTTTAAATGCGCCGCCTGTTGATTTTGTATCATACCAAACGTCGTGCCAATGTCCTTCGACCAATTGTCCCATTACTGTCTCCTAAAGTTTTGTAGATAAACACTTAACGTTTCCGCGCCCATTACCCAACTGCGACCCAAGCGCAGCGATGGTGCGCATTTGCACAAGTAAAATTCACTGTCTTAACACTGAATACTGGATTGCGGCCTCGCTCTGCCCGCGATACCAAGACATCAGACGAAGCCCTAATTGATGATTCAGGGGGCCAGAGAGGTTGTTGCACTTTCGGTTTACCCATAACGGGAACCACAGGTGCGAATCGTTTAAAGCTGTCCCATTTTGGGTGTGCTGCTCTTTGGTCTATTGGCATAGATAATGGAGATGACGCATGCGGTTAGCACTTATTCTTTTTAACCTTCTAGTGGCCAACCCCGCAATGGCGCATATCGGTCATTTGGGGGATGTTGCGGGACACGGCCACTGGGTTGCCGCAGGTGCGATTGCAATCGCGCTGGGCATCGCCGCTTTGGGTGCGCGTAAAGGCAAGACGCAAGATACCGATGCCACTGATGACAAAACCGCAGATGAAGAGGAAGCTTTGGCATGAGTGACAAACTCAAAACAGGTCTAAAAACGGGCGTAATAATTTGTGGGCACGGCTCACGTAGCCAATCAGCTGTCGATGAGTTTGCGACCTTGGCAGATAAGCTGCCGGCATACCTGCCTGACGACTGGCAAACTGAATACGGCTACCTTGAATTTGCCAATCCTGTGATCCGTGACGGCCTCGATAAACTTCGCGAAGCCGGCTGCACCCGTATCCTCGCAGTTCCTGGAATGCTTTTTGCTGCTATGCACGCTAAAAACGATATCCCCACGGTGCTGAATACCTACGCCGCCAAACATGGCATGCAAATCTCATACGGTCGCGAACTCGGCGTTGACCCCAAAATGATCTCTGCCGCCGCTGGCCGTATTCAAGACGCAGTAGCCGCAGCCAACATCAAACACGGTCCTGTCCATCTGCACGACACCTGCCTTGTGGTTATAGGGCGTGGTGCGTCTGACCCTGATGCCAATGGTAACGTCGCAAAAATAGCGCGTATGCTGCATGAAGGGATCGGTTTTGGCTGGCATGAAGTTGGCTACTCCGGCGTCACATTTCCACTGGTCGAACCTTGCCTCAGCCATGCGGCCAAGCTTGGTTATAAACGCATTATTGTTGCTCCATACTTTTTGTTCTCGGGCATTTTGATTGATCGGATTTATGGGTTCACAGACCAAGTCGCAGCCCAGAACCCCCACATTCAATTCGTCAAAGCGGGCTACTTAGGCGATCACCCGAAAGTTTTAGAAACCTTCGCTGAACGCATCATCGAACAGACAGGGAAAAACCCGCCGCCCAACTGTGGCACTTGCGCTTACCGAACCCAAATTCTCGCCATGGACAGTGGGAAGACTGTAACAATAAAGGCCGAAGATCGCGAAAATCACGCAGCTTTTTCCGACTCACCGCCACCAACCTGCGTGTTGTGCAAATACCGTACCCAAGTCCTTGGTTTTGAATCCGAAGTTGGGGCCGTTCAAGAATCCCACCACCACCACGTTGAAGGCCAAGGCGCCTCTGCGCCAGGATCAAACGTCGCTGACTGCGTGCTGTGTAATAAATTCTGCACAGGGATGTGCCGCCTTGAGGCGCAACATGCACACAACCATGCGCACACGCACGGCCATGATCACGATCATCAACATGCAGTCTACCCACATGCCAAACATCCCCACGGCCCCGAGTCCGCACGTAAAACCAAAGTTTAACTTTCCTGCGGCTATGTTTAAAAATACCTCCGTCGGAGTTTACTCCGCCAAATTAAAAGAACCGTCATGCGCCCTTATGAAACCAACCCCTCAGCCATCTACGCCGCCAGCTTCGCGACTGTAGCCGCTGAGGCACGTCTGGAGCGTTTTGCGCCCGCTTTGCACCCCTTGATTACCCGCTTGATCCATTCGTGTGGCATGGTTGAAATTGCAGACCGGTTGGCATTCTCTTCTAACGTAGCATTGGCCAGCCATCATGCTATGCAATCAGGAGCGCCTATTCTGTGCGACTGCGAAATGGTCAGTGCCGGTATCATTCGCCGCTACCTGCCGGCTAATAATCAAGTCATAGTTACGCTCAACGACCCCCGGACCCCCGATCATGCCGCAAAAATCAAAAACACTCGATCTGCCGCTGCTGTGGAATTTTGGGGCCCCCACATTGAAGGCGCGATTGTTGCTATTGGTAACGCGCCTACGGCCCTTTTCCACCTGCTCGAGTTGATAGATCAAGGTTTCCCTAAACCTGCCGTGATCCTTGCCTTCCCTGTTGGGTTTGTCGGGGCGGCAGAGTCTAAAGCTGAACTTGTTGCCAACCCGCGTGACATCGATTTTGTCGCGCTGCGCGGGCGTAAGGGTGGCTCTGCCATGGCATCGGCGGCGGTCAACGCCCTTGCTGCTGGTTTGCCTGAAATTAAGGAACGTTAATATGGCGTTAATAGAATTTATATATTCAGCTTGTTTATGCCATCAATACGCCATTCAGCAGGGCGATCACTAATGGTTAGTGCTCTGGTTAAATCTCCATGGCTCCACATCGTCGGCATCGGCGAGGACGGCATGGAAGGTCTCGTCCCAGCTACCCGCGCTGTTGTCGAAGCCGCAGATATTATCATTGGTGGTGACCGCCACCACAAGCTGTCCATTAATTTAACTGCCATCCGAATTGCATGGCCATCCCCCTTTGATGTCATGATTGAAACGTTACAAACTTTTAAAGAAAAACGTGTCGTTATCCTTGTTACAGGTGACCCGCTGTGGTTCTCAGTAGGTGCTCGTATCGGCAGAGAAATTCCCACAAATGAGCTCGTCTACCACCCGCAACTCAGCGCTTTTCAACTTGCTGCAGCACGTATGGGTTGGTCGCTCGCAGATGTCGAAACGCTCACAGTGCATGGACGTCCTGTTGAGCAGATGATTGCGTTCATTCAGCCAGATCAACAACTTATCGTATTGACAACAGGTGCTGAAACGCCTGGTCAGATTGCAAAGTTTCTGACTGAACGTGGTTTTGGTAGCTCCAAAATGACAGTCTTAGCGGCAATGGGTGGCATGAGTGAGCAACGCTTTGATGGTCCTGCTCATGACTGGTCTCATAAAGTCCCAGCTTTCAACACGCTGTGCATTGACTGCGTTGCAGCACCAGACGCCGCTCTTCTGCCCCGCGTACCCGGTCTTTCAGATGCGCTGTTCGTGTCTGATGGCACCATCACCAAACAAGAAGTCCGTGCTGCAACGCTCGCCAAACTCATGCCGATGCGAGGTGCACTTTTGTGGGACATTGGAACAGGAAGTGGCAGTGTTGCTATTGAATGGATGCGCGCCGCGCGATACGCCCGTGCTATCGGCATCGAACCTCGTGCAGACCGCCGCGCCATGGCTGCACAAAACGCCCTTGCGCTTGGCGTTCCAAAGTTGAAACTAATTGATGGAACAGTACCCTGCTCCCTCGAAGGTTTGGATGCGCCCGACGCCGTTTTCATCGGTGGTGGCCTTTCGCGTGAGACTTTTGATGCCGCATTTGCCTCGCTGCGTCCGCTTGGTCGTCTGGTTGCAAATGCCGTCACGCTGGAATCCGAAGCTGTACTTATCGCTCTTCATAGTGACCATGGTGGTGACCTTGTGAAGATTCAAACCCACCGTGCGGAACCTGTTGGACGCCTTACTGGATGGCGTCCATCTATGCCTGTGACGCAATGGAGCTTGATCAAAAGATGAATGTTACTGTGTTGATACTGTCTCAAAGCAGGCTGTTTTTCGGCCAAGACGAGATTCTAAGTGGAGTAGACTGGATATGACTGGGATACTCTACGGTGTCGGCCTTGGCCCAGGTGACCCTGACCTAATCACGCTTAAAGCTGCACGGCTGATTGAAAACGCGACGACAATAGCCTATCCAACCCTAGCAGGTGGGGATAGTTTCGCGCGCGCTATAGCTGCGGGCCTAATTAAGCCTGATGCCCGTGAAATCCGCATGGATGTCCCGATGACAACAGCCCGCGAACCTGCGCAAGCCGCCTACGACAAGGGCGCGTTGGACATCGCCGATATTCTAAATTCTGGTGAAGATGTAGTGTGCCTATGCGAAGGTGATCCATTTTTTTACGGTTCGTTCATGTATCTGCACGCACGTCTTGCTGCAGAATTTACTATCAAAGTTATTCCTGGGGTTACGTCAGTCACAGCCTGCGCCGCCGAGGCGGGCCAGCCTCTGGTGGCACGAAACGAACGACTGACCATTTTACCTGGTCCAATGGACAAAGCCACACTCCGCGAACGCATCGCTGGTGCTGAGGCGGTTGCTATCATGAAAGTGGGTCGCCATTTGCCCAAGATAAAAGCAGTCATTGATGACCTTGGTTTGACGGATCACGCAACCTACGTCGAGCGCGCGACCCTGCCCGAACAGGTTGTCGCTAAGCTTCGTGATGCCCCTGAAAAGGCACCATATTTTTCAATGATTCTCCTGACCAAAGGTATCGATCCGTGGCTTTAACTCCCATTATTCTTGCAATGTCGAAATCTGGTGAACCCACCGCTCATGCCATAGCCCAAGTCTTAGGTTTCCAAGTCCATGGTCGCCAAGGCAGGGTCGATAATGCTGACGCCTTTTTCGCAAATGCTTTGGAGTATGCCCGCGACCTGTTCGCCGCGGGCATCCCCATCATTGGTGTGTGCGCGTCTGGCATATTGATCCGAGGTGTTGCTCCATTACTGGCTGACAAGACCACGGAACCGCCAGTCATTTCTGTATCCGATGATGGCAAGGTAGTTGTTCCTCTCCTTGGTGGCCATCGTGGAGCCAACCGCATTGCCCGTGATATTGCAGACGCACTGCAAGGCGTGGCAGCAATTACAACTGCAGGTGACGTCGCTCTAGGTGTGTCCCTGGACGAACCTCCGCTTGGTTATCGTTTGCAAAACCCTGATGACGCCAAATCGGTCATGGCTATGCTGCTCTCTGGCGGTGGTGTCACTTGGAAAGGTACCCCAATTTTTGATGCACAACTCCCCGCTGGCAACGACGTTGAACTCTGCATCTCCGATGGTTTCCAACAAGGCAATGCAACTCGGCTCGTGTATCATCCGCAGCGTTTTACCCTTGGCCTTGGCTGTGCTCGTAATGCCGATCCTGCAGATTTGTGGGATCTTGTCGAACGGACCCTCAAAGTTAACAACATCGCCTACGGTGCCATCGCTTGTGTCGCCTCCATTGACTTAAAAGCTGATGAGCCTGCGATCCTGCAAGCGGCCCAAAAACTTGGTGTCCCGTTCCGAGTATTCACTACAGTCGAACTAGAAGCTGAAGTACTCCGACTCCTTAATCCGTCTGACGTTGTATTTGCCGAAGTCGGTTGCCATGGCGTGTCTGAAGGGGCAGCCCTTGCTGCAGCTGGTACTGAAGCAACCCTGACTGTCGAAAAATCGAAAACACTTACTGCGACCTGCGCCATCGCTTGCGCTCCCGTGCCGATAACAATTCTCAAAGGCCGCCCCCGTGGCCGGCTGTCTGTCGTCGGAATTGGTCCTGGTCAGGCTGCATGGCGAACCCCCGAAGTGTCTCGTTTTATTGCTGATGCTGAGGAACTGGTTGGGTACGGCCTCTACATTGACCTGCTTGGCCCCCTCGCGGCAGGCAAAATTCGCTCTGACTTTCCATTGGGAGGTGAAGAAGCGCGTTGTCGTTACGCCCTTGAACAAGCAGCCCTTGGCAAGAACGTTGCGCTTGTCTGTTCTGGCGACGCGGGTATTTATGCCATGGGCGCGCTGGTGTTCGAATTGCTGGATCGGGCCCCAGATGAAGAAGGTGTCAGTGACGCTGCTCGCCGCGTTGAAGTCATCTGCTCCCCTGGTGTGTCTGCACTGCAAGGAGCCGCCGCGCGTGCAGGTGCACCGTTGGGCCATGACTTCTGCACTATTTCACTCAGCGACCTTCTCACCCCGCGTGCTGATATTATCCGCCGTTTGAACGCTGCAGCGAAGGGCGACTTTGTCATTGCTTTCTACAACCCAGTATCAAAAACCCGCCGCACCCTTCTGGCAGAAGCCCGCGATATCCTACTGCAACACCGCCCCGCCGACACGCCAGTTATGTTGGCATCCAACCTTGGTCGCCCGACGGAATTGGTGCGGTATCGACGTCTGGATGAACTCGAAGTGGACGAGGTGGATATGCTCACTGTTGTCCTGATTGGCTCATCCAACTCACGCCTAGCTAAGCTTGGGGAAGGCCCCCGCATGTTTACGCCACGTGGATACGCTCGAAAAATTGATGGTGATCTCGTCGCAAAACGCGATGACCCTTACCTTGAGGATCAAACACAATGACAGTTTATTTCATTGGCGCAGGCCCTGGTGACCCTGAACTTCTGACCCTAAAGGCGGCCCGCCTGATATCAGAATGCCCCGTCTGTATGTATGCTGGATCGCTGGTGCCAGAGGCTGTGGTGGCCAACGCCCCAAAGGACGCCACTGTCATGGACACGGCCCCCATGCATCTTGATGAAACACACGCTGAAATCGTCAAAGCTCACAAAAACGGCCAAGACGTTGCTCGTGTCCATTCTGGTGATCCGTCACTTTATGGGGCTATTGCTGAACAAATCCGGCGCCTTAAGGTCGATGGGATCGATTATAAAATCATTCCCGGTGTCCCAGCTTATACTGCTGCTGCAGCAGCCTTGGGGCAAGAGCTGACAGTCCCTGAAGTTGCGCAATCAGTTGTGTTGACTCGCATGTCGATGAAATCAACTGGCATGCCAGCTGGTGAAACGTTGGATAATTTCGGGCGTACAGGTACTACGCTGGCGATACATCTTGGAATTCGCGCACTGCGCGAAATCGAACGCCAATTGATCCCACATTACGGTAAAGATTGCCCT
Source organism: Octadecabacter sp. (assembly GCA_047635635.1). GTDB lineage: Bacteria > Pseudomonadota > Alphaproteobacteria > Rhodobacterales > Rhodobacteraceae > Octadecabacter. The sequence goes on from JBLILC010000060.1 coordinate 10,977, forward strand.
GTTGCTGTAATCTACCGTGTGGGCTGGCCAGACGAAATGATCATCCGTGGCACGTTGTCCGATATTCGGGCCAAAGTTCGTGACGCCAAGATCACTCGTACTGCACTGATTCTACTCGGACCAGCGCTTTCTGGCAACAACGGGTTTCCGGACTCTGCGCTTTATGATGCGGCTAAACCCCATGTTTTAAGGCCTAAAGTTAAAGCCTGAGCGTACAGCAGAATAGTGTCATAAAAGGTTAACTTGACCGGTAATAGTAATGTGCCATCTTGAGTAAGAATAAATGGAGTTACCGATGCTGGAATCACTGCCGCAATCTATCCGGAACGAACTGCATGCTTCGCAATTGAAAGCTGCCGCAAAAAAGTCCCGACTTCGTGTCGAGGTAAATGGCCAAAGCTACCGCATTGTAAGTATGACAGACACGGGCTTAGTTCTTGATATTGAAGACGCTCCAAAATTGCGAGGTCTCGTTGATATCTATGACGGTGGACGCCATGTTAGCCAATGCCTCATTATTGCCGTTTCGCAAGATTGTGGACAAATGGTCTATGACTTTAAACGTAATACGGCTGCAGGTGACGGCGCGCCGCTCGACTTTGAACGGTTGGAAAACGCGCCGATAGCTTTGCTGGGCCGCTAGTTATTGTAAGTCGCTGAAGGCATCGCGTATTCTCGTGACAGCTTCGTTGATTATAATTTTTGGTGCGCCAATATTGAAACGGTGGTGCAGTGACCCGCCAAGACCAAGGTCATCACCCGGTGTGGGCAAAACATGGGCTGTGTTGTGCAACCGTTTGCGAATGTCAGCGTCCGACATTTCGGTGTCCCGAAAGTCGACCCAAGCCAGAAATGTTGATTGCATTGGCATCGCTGAAACGCCAGGGATCGTGTTCATCCCATCGCAAAGTGCACGCCTATTGCCGTCTAGTACCTGCATCAACTCATCTACCCATGCTGCACCTTCGGCTGTGTAGGCGGCACAGGTTAAATCTGCACCAAGGCGGTTTGGCTGTATATCAAGTGCAGCATAAAAAACAGCAAAACGGTTACGTAAAGTCGTATCAGGAATGATGACGTAGCCTGTTCGTAGCCCTGCGATATCAAAGGTCTTGGACGCCGCCGACATAACTACAAGATGTTGCAATGCATCTTGTGCGTGCAGCGCTGTGGGCGTGTGCTTCTGGCCTGGAAACGCTAAATCCATGTGGATTTCGTCTGATAAAAGAAGTAGATCGTTCCGGGTGCAGAAAGCTGACAAGGCTTGTATCTCGGCTGGTTCCCAAATGCGGCCTGCGGGATTGTGGGGGCTGCAAAACAACACGGCCTTTTCAGCGCCCGTCAATTGCGCTTCAAGCGTTGTAAGGTCCATTCGGAACAGACCGTCTTCATCAATCATAAGTGCGGATTCTACCAATATACGGCCATTACGACGAATTTTGTTAGCAAACTCATGATAAACTGGGCTAAAAATAATAACTCCGTCACCAGGTTCTGTCAGCGATTGCAAGGTCAGCCCTACGGCGTTGCCTATTCCATGAGTAGCAAAAACATGAGCTGGATCGGGCCGCCAATTATGGCGATTTTGGTACCACCATGCAATTCTTTCAGCAAACTCGCTGTAGTCGAAATACCCATACTCGCCACAATTCATTAGAGATTGGGCGGCTGATTGCAAAAATGGCGCCGGTTGAAAATCCATTTGTGCAATCCACATCGGAATCATTGCGCTATCTACAGGCTTTCCTAAAAACGCCCCCATCTTTTCCCATTTCGTGCTACGTCCGATGGAGATATCTTTTGGAGTCTCAAAGTCGAATTGCATTAGGCTTAATCCTTCTAATTTAGGCAAAAATAATGAACATATCGCCAAGTGCAAGATCAAATTCCAACCCGTTGCTCTTTGTGAGTGACGCGATTAAAGGAGCTGTATGACTTTACGCTCCATATTGCTCCACCCCGATCCGCGGCTTAAATCCGTGGCTGCTCCCGTAACAAGGGTTGATAAAGTCTTGCACGCTTTGGCCGACGATATGCTTGAAACCATGTACGATGCGCCGGGCATTGGCCTTGCAGCCCCGCAGCTTGGCATCATGCAGCGGATATTGGTAATGGATTGCATCAAGGGGGACATGGAAACCGCGCAGCCAATTGTGATGATCAACCCGCGCGTAATTGCCGCGTCAAACGATACCAACATCTATGACGAAGGCTGTCTGTCTATTCCTGATCTGTACGCTGAGGTGGAACGCCCGGCAGTGGTCAAAATTGAATGGATGAATTTAGATGGTAAGACACAACAGGAAGAATTTTCTGATCTCTGGGCAACCTGCGTGCAGCACGAAATCGATCATCTGAACGGTAAGCTATTTATCGATTACCTCAAGCCGCTTAAACGCCAGATGATCACTCGCAAGATGCAAAAAATGAAACGTGAGATTGCCAGAGAATCAAAACATGGGAGTGCGTAAAATACGCTTGTGGCCAGATTTAGTTTTGACGCAAACTTGCGCGCGCGTAGACCTGAGCGAACCTGATCTAAACCAACTGATCAAAGATATGTTTGAGGTAATGTATCATGCAAACGGTCGTGGTCTTGCAGCTCCGCAGATCGGTGTCATGAAACAAATTTTCGTAGTTGACATGACTTGGAAAGAGAGCACCCGTAATCCTCGCGTGTTTATTAACCCGCAGATTATAGAAACTTCTGACGACACAGTTGTCATGATTGAGCAGTGCCTATCTATTCCCGACACGCCCATGCCTGTT
>JBLILC010000061.1:0-13719 GCA_047635635.1 Octadecabacter sp.
GCGCAAAGCCACGATAGGTCGTCCATTTGCCGCCAATCAGGGAAATAATAGCGTAGGGTCGCACCAGTGTGGGCTCCAATACAGGTGCTGAATGATCACGGCTGATTAAACCTGGCTGGACACCTTCTGAATTAGGCAGTGGGCGGATACCTGAATAGGAATACACAATTTGGTCAGTGTCAAAGGTCAATGACGGAAAAAGAACTCTGAGACTATACATGAAGTACCCAACTTCGGAATCATCACAAACCAGATTATCGGGATCGTCGGCGGTAATGTCCGTCGATCCAACTAGCGCCCGACCGTGGTACGGAAACACGAGCAATATGCGCCCGTCGTCACCCTCAAAATAGACCATATGCCCATTTAATTGCGCCACTAGCGCGTCATTTTTGATAACGATGTGCGATCCCTTGGTGCCGCCAATCAGCTTGGTTGTTTCGCCAAGGCACAGGTTAGCTGCGTCGATCCATGGGCCAGCTGCGTTGATTACCAATTTCGGCCGAACGCAGTATTTTTTTCCTACCTTATCAAGGATCAGCGTTCCGTTTTCTGACCCTACAAGAGCCGTCCAATTCATCGCCTTGGCACTGGGCATCGCGGCACATCCGTCCTGTATTAATTCAAGGACAAGGCGCTCTGGGGCTGTAATCATGGCATCAAAATATACCCCGGTGCCGACAATATCTGGCCTCAACGCTGGAAGGTGTCTCAGCGCGCTGCCACGCAATCGCATTTTATGTTTGGGCATCACGCGTTCTTTGCGACCAAATAAATCGTACATTATTAGCCCAATTTTGATCAACAGGGCGCCACGGGATTTAAAGGCCGCTTTGAAACCAAAAAATGTCCGTGTCGCTGACCACAGGCCATTGGCCCAAGAACGGACAGGGATGATCGTTGGCAGAGGTTTTACGAGGTGGGGTGCATTTTTCAAAAGCAAGTTTCGTTCGAACGTGGATTCTGCGACGAGGCCGAACTCTCCAGTTTCGAGATATTTTAGTCCACCGTGAATAAGTCGCGATGGAGCCGCGCTGGTTCCTGACCCAAAATCACGTTTTTCTATGATCAGGCAGCGGATGCCTTGATGACATAAATCGTGGAATACCCCGGCGCCGTTGATTCCCGCGCCAACTATAACAACATCAAAGTCCTCGATCGGATTGGAATGTAAAGTCATTGAGTGGTGACTGCATTTGACGGTACGACGAGTTGTTCAAGTTGACCCCAATTGACGCGCATATTTTCTGCAATGTCGCGGTAGATTTCATATCGTGCAGAGAAGCGGGCATGATGTTCGGACCGTGGTTCATATGTTTGGCAATCTGCAGCGATTTCGCATGCGGTTTCTATGACAGATCCAAAAACTCCAGCCGCCTTACCTGCGCACATAGCCGCGCCCCATGCTGCCGCTTCGTCAATTCTGGCGACCTTGACTGGTAATCCAAGAACGTCAGCAAATACTTGTGCGATGCGCGGATTTCGCGAAGTACCACCAGTTAAATGGGCCATTTCGAAGGTGAAACCTCTTTGTAGGTCTTGCACATGATGGCGGTGGTTGAACGCAATGCCTTCCAAAATAGCGGCGATAATATCACTGCGATTATGCCACCCTCGTAGACCCATTAAGCTCGCACTTGCATCCGCGCCAAACGGCGAACCAAACAAATAAGGATGAAAGAGTACGGACGAATTGCGCGCAAACCCTGCATCAATTTCTGCCCCTATCTGGTCGTGGATTGAGGTGTTCTGTGTTGAAGCATGCTGCAGTTCCACATCACAAAACGTTTCAAGAAACCATTCGTAGTTGGCAGTTGAAGAAGGCGAAATGGCCATATTGTTCCACTGTCCAGGTTCGATCGCATTGCGGCAAAACCAGTAAGGGCTTCGTTTTGGTGCAGAAGATACGACTTCGTTAATGGAATATGTACCTGCGACGACCCCCAAAATGCCCTTGCTGTGGGCGCCTATGCCTAAGGCTGAAGCGGTTACATCGTGCAGACCAGTTGCAACGGGTGTACCCTTTTTCAGGCCTGTCAATTCGGCTGCTTTGGCCGTAACGCTACCTGATATTTCGGCGGAATGTCGCATTTCTGGCAAGGTTGCAAACAGGTCGCTCAGGCCGAACAGCACAGCGATATCTCTTGAATACTTTTGCGTGGTAACGTCCGTGAAGGATGTGCTGGCCTCTGTGCGGTCTGTTGCAATTTCGCCCGTCAGGCAAAACCGAAGCCAGTCTTTGCTTGAGATGATATGGGCAATCTTTTCAAATCGCTCTGGTTGGTGATCCTTAATCCAAGCCAAAATTGCAGCGGGTGCAGAGGCATGGGGATTTTGTCCCGACATTTCTGCGATCCGCAACGACATGCCAGAACGGTCCCATGCGGACACCACAGATTGAGCCCGACTATCCAAGGATAGGACACCCTTTCCAAGGGGACGTTTTTGAGCGTCCAACAGATATAACCCGTCTCCATGGGCCGTGACCGAAACTGACGCGATATCTGCAGTATTAAGGTGCGATAGGGCAAGCGCCTCATGGATTGCAGCAGCCGTCTGAGTCCACAAAACATCCATGTCACGCTCGACAAAATGCGCCCGCGGCTTGATTTGTGGAACGTTTCGGCGCGCTACGGCAAGTTGTCGACCTTGGAAATCGAAGATAACGGCTTTGGTCACGGTCAGCCCGTTATCAATGCCAAGAATAGCTGCCATTTTAATTCACCTTTAGGTTTGAGCGGGCTCATTCAATAAGAGGCGCGCAGTTCTTTCATCAGTCAAAAGTCCTGACAAACGCCCACTTTGTAAGACCGCGTGGAGTGGAGCGATTTTTTCGGTTCCACCTGCCAAAGCCACTACTTGGGTATCGGGCGTGTCGCTTAATTGCGTTGCAATAGTCCTTGATGTCAGGGTTGTTTCGAGGTGATTACCTTTAATATCAAAGAAATGACCCAACAACTCACCGATTCCACCTTCTCTTATAACCTGTTGGATCTCTTTGGGCTCTATCATTCCTGACTGTACCAGTTGCGTATCTTCGCCGACGGTACCGATCCCAACGATTTTCAGGGTTGCGGATTGCGCCATCTCTAACATCTCTCGCACACCCTTTTGCGAAATCAGAACTGCGCGATCTTCAGCTGTGTTTGCGAATAACGGCACAGGCATTACATGGGATTGTGCGTTGGTTTTTTTTGCGATCTGGTGCATGACATCGTGAGGATTGGCGGAGTAGTCACGGGTAAGGCCGCCGAGTAACGATACAAATCGTGTGCTTTTCGCATCAACGTAGGGCATCGAACGCACTGCAGCGGCCAGCGTCCTGCCATGGCCAATCCCGATGGTCTTATGGGTTTCGCGTTCCAGTTGGCGCCGGATGAATGACTCGCCAGCCATGCCAAGGGTGCGCAGAGGTAGACCTTCTTCCCCTAAATCGGGGGAGACTTCGCAGAAGTTTAGTTTGAACCGTTCAGAGAGATCGTTTTCAAGTTTAATACATTCTACGATATCGCCTTCGATGCTAATTTTAACCATCCCGTCTGCGACGGCTTTGGCGATCAAGCGGTGTGCCTTAACGGAGGAAACATTTAGCTTTTTGGCAACTGAGGATTGCGTCAGGCCACCAATATAATGCAGCCATGCGGCCCGCACTGCGAGGCTTCTATCGGCATCGTTTCCACGTCTGTCAGTTGCCATGTCACTCTTTCAGTTTTTGTGTTTATTAACGTATTTGGTCGGGTATAGGTGTGCTGCAATTTGGCTGCACATGGCGCGCCTTTAATTTTATTCTTTTTTACATGGCTAGATCTATTCGACCGGGATCAATGTGTTGGGCCCAAAATTCAACACTTTCTGCAATGTGAGCTATCACATTGCGGTCATCGGGCTCGCGTTCCTTAAAACTGAGTTCGAGACAGATTTCATTATCTTTGGCGCCACCTTGAGCGAGCGCGTCAAGAAGTGGCACAGGCTGTATTTTGCCCTTGGCGTTGAATTCGGCAGTGAATGGTCGATGTCCGCCTTTGTCCAACAGGCTTTGTTTGATGTGAATAATAGGGCTGATGTCAGGCACTGCACGCGCCCACGCGTAGGGATCAAAATCATCTGGATTTGCACTGGTGATATCGCCGTGATCGATATCTGCCATCATCCACATGGGAACGGCCATCTTTACGTGATTCAGTCGATCTTGAAGGGCAAGGCTGTTGGCGATGGTGTCGCCAAACTCGCGCCCAACGCTCATCGGTTCCCAAAATAGATAGTCAAGACCCGCAGATTTGGCATGTTCGGCAACCTGCGCCCAGCAGTCGATGGCGATGCTAATAAGATCTTCGCGTCGTGCTGGATCGTCGAAATCACGATAGGTGAAAATTGCGAACTGGGTGCCGACGGATCGGCCCCCCAGTTCAGAGGTAATGTCACAAAATGTCTTGAACCAATCAACATAGTAATTTCGCACGTCTTTGTCGGGGTGCCCGAAGTGGTTCAATCGCCCGTATGGTCCCGTCATACCGGACGTAATTCTTACACCCGTGCGCGATAACGCTGATCCCATCTGACGTGTCAGTCTACGGATGGTCGCTGCAGGCCAGCTTGGGTTAATGAACTCGTGGGTCAGCTGTAGATCGCGGATTTTGATCTCGTGGGCGACCGTGTCAATCAGGTTGTCTGGATCGGCAAAGCGATTGACGAGCGGGTTGGTGTTCAGCGAAAGCGACAGACCCATCTAAGTGCCCTCTGAAAAAGTGGCGTTAAACCACTGAGTAAATTCGGCTTTCTGGTCTTTGCTGAGATGTAGGCGGTGTTTGGTGCGCCGCCATAATACATCCTCTGCGGTAAGCGCCCATTCGTATCTCACCAAATAACGCGCTTCCGCCTCATAAAGGTCGCCGCCGAAATAGCGACCAAGCTCGGCGAGTGTACTTGCGTCTTTTGCGACTATTTTGATCAGTGTGCCATAGCGGCGGCCATAATGCTGGCGCAGGCTGCGTGGCATCCACGGGAAATCGGATTTTAGCGTGTCGTGGAAAGCCTCGTAATCTGCGCTGGGCATGTCGCCTCCCGGAAGGGGCGCGCCTGTTGTCCAGTCTTTGCCCATGTGTGGAAAAAATTTTGCAACTTTGTGAATTCCGCGCTCTGCCAATTCGCGAAACGTAGTGATTTTACCACCAAAAATGTTTAGTATTGGGGCACCTCCCGTTTCATCCAGATCAAAAACATAGTCGCGCGTGACAGCGGAAGGGTTGCCTTTCCCGTCGTCAAACAGTGGCCTGACGCCAGAAAAAGATGTGAGAACGTCGCTGCGTGATAACTTTTCTTTGAAATAACGGTTCACCGCCGCCAGTAGATATGCGATTTCGTCTTCATCCGCAGTTACGTCCTCGGGCTTCCCATCATAGGCAATGTCAGTTGTGCCGATTAGCGCCTTGTCGTTCTCATAGGGGTTGATGAAAATTACGCGCTTGTCGCTATTTTGTACGAGATAGGCGTTCGGACCCTCCCAGAATTTTGGAACCACGATGTGCGACCCTTTGACGAGACGTACGTTGCGCGACGAATTGGATCCCGCCACACGGGTCAAGACATCAGTCACCCATGGCCCCGCAGCATTGACGAGAACCTTTGCTTTGTAGTGAAGCGTCTCACCTGTCATTGAATTTTCCGTTTTAATAACCCAGCTTCCACCTTCCCGCCGCGCCGAAGTGCAAGGGCTACGCGTGAGAATGACTGCGCCGTTGTTTGCTGCGTCCAATGCGTTCAAAACGACGAGACGGGCATCATCTACCCAGCAGTCGGAATATTCAAAACCGCGCTTGTACTTATCTTCGATTGGTGCACCTTCTGGATCGCGAAGCAGGTTCAATGTGCGTGTGCCGGGAAGTTTTTTACGCCCACCAAGATGGTCATACAAGAACAAACCAAGTCGCACGAGCCATGCTGGGCGATCGTCGGGGGAATGGGGTAGTACAAATCGCATCGGCCATATGATGTGGGGAGCAGCATTCATCAGTACCTCGCGTTCAATCAATGCTTCCCGGACCAATCTAAACTCGTAGTATTCAAGATAACGCAGGCCGCCATGCACCAGTTTTCCGGAGCGCGATGACGTCCCTTCGGCAAGGTCATCTTTTTCGCACAGCACGACGCTCAATCCGCGCCCCGCTGCATCGCGCGCGAAGCCTGCGCCGTTGATGCCACCGCCGACTATAAAAAGATCTACCGTTTCAGTTTGTGGCATTGTTTGCTCCCCGACCCAATGATTTGGCGCAGTTTTTTATAGTGGTGGATGATCTCAAGAGTTTGCGTCTGGCTTTCGCAATTTGGCCAAGTCGGCCCACGTGGCTGTCATCGCTCCGCGGGACGTATGATAAGTTTCGAACAGGTCGTTATAACTTTTATTTAGGTCACGGTGTGGGAGCTCTGGATCGCCAAGCAGGGGCACGACCCATTCCGCGATGCACGCATCCATATTCTCAAAGGTTCCGATTGCCACAGCGGCCATCATCGCGCAGCCCGCCGCGCCGGCCTCATCACGGGAAGAAACCCGGACAGGTGCGTTGATGATTGCAGACAGGATTTTACGCAAGGCGGCGGAACGCGCTCCACCACCAGTGATGCGCAGTTCCTTGGGTACGATGCCCATTACCGCGTAGCAATCTCGGGCCGCCAGTCCCAAGCTTTCCACAACCGCCCGCGCCAGATCTGCGAAACGGTGGTTGATGCGAACTCCAACAAAACTGGCGCGGGCGTTTGGATCGACAAAGGGTCCGCGCTCACCCGCCTCCGAAATATAGGGGTGGTAAATCAATGCGCCTGGCTGCGTGTCTTTCAGCCATCCGTCCAGTCGCGCAAGAAGGTCACTATGGGACGGGCGTGCGCTAAATTCAGCAACAAGGTCCGCTGCGACATCCAGGATCCAGTCGATGTTCAATGTGGCAGCCATATTTGTTTGAGCCTGTCCGACAAAATCCTCGTGAGGTAAACAAATGATGTATCCGGTATTGTGGCGATTAAGGGTAACGTCGGCTGCGCGCTTGGCGGTCATGTGCACGCCGGTAGATCCAATTGTGGAACAAGCAATGCCGGGCTCTGCAGTGTATATGCCCGCGCCCAGCCCCGTCATAATCATGTCAACAAACCCCAGACATATAGGTGTCCCTGCATGCAAACCGACTTTGGCCGCAACCTCCACCGTGAGCGCATGGGTTGTTTTGGATCCGTCAATAATGGTGGGCAGCAAGTGACGATGATCTAAAAGTCCCAAAGCGTCAATTACAGTATCGCTATACTGTCTCGTTCTGAAATTGCCAAATGTAAAGCTGGCCTCGGATGGATCTGTCGCCCTGATCCCGGTGAGGTTAAAATACAGCCAGTCTTTACAATGAAAGGCTGTTGTGGCGCGAGCAAGCATTTCGGGATGGTGTTGCGCCATAAAGGCAAGTTGCGGACCTTGCTGACAGGTGTTCAACCCTGTGCCGGTCAGTTCAAACCGTTGCCGCTCAAACGGACTGGTCACCAAGTCTTCGACAATATCCACTGCGCGTGCATCCAACCAAAGCCATGCATCCGTGACTGGTTTTCCGTGCTCATCTATTAGCCAGGTGCCGTCTCCTTGCCCCGTGACCGCCACAGCAGCCGTCCGATCTGCTAGGTTTTCAACATGCTCGGCCAATCCAACAAGAGCAGTTATGCAATCATCCCAAGTCCGCGACAGTGATTGGGTCGCAGAGCCATCCACACCGGCTGTATAAGTGTTCTTGACCGCGCAGGCCGCAACTTGGGTGCCCTTGAGGGTAAAGGCCACGGCCTTAACAACAGAGGTGCCAGAATCGATGCCAATAATGAGGTCTGTCTTGATGTCGGGCCTTTCAACCAAAGTTTATCCTCCCTCTTGTGTGTTATAAGCTGTGCTGTCTCGGGGCCGATTGCGTTGTCTATTTCAAGGAGCATTTTTGACAAGAACAGTTAAAATTATAGCACGTTTATTTTTAATGTCCTGTATTTTTTTGCAGACAAAGTAAAATATTTCACTTACCAATATTTTAGTAAACTGCAGAATCAAGTATTTTGTTGCAATGCGACAAAAATCTAAGGTGGGAGTATTATGGACTTTTGTGCATATCGGGGCAGGGGAATTAACGCATTTTAAATAAGGACTTTGCTGGCTGGGAAACTTACCAGCCAACTGACTAAGGCTTTGGCGAAACCGAATTGGGGGGCTTCTAATGGCACTAAATAATTCGTCACCAGAAAAATCTGGTAATTCCAGTACTAGGTACTGGGTCTATGGCATTGTGATTACTGCGGTTTTGGCGGCGATTGCACTTGACACGACCGTTATTGGAATTGGTTCAGAAGACGATGCGCGTCTGCTGGCATTCGCGCCTGATGTTTACGGCCAAACTGAATTTCCACGCATTCGCGCTATTGTTAATGACAGGGCGCCTGAGGCTTCGACCCTCGCTCTCGCCTTAAATGACGATAAAGATGCGGCCTCGGAAAAATTTGCTACGACTGCAGGGGCCTTTCCGGTTGTACCGGTACGGTTTACCGGCACAGTGGGTGAGGGTTCATCCGGCGTGTTTAAGATCGTTGTTGATGGTCTACCTGAAGGCGTGACTATTCGCGTACAAACAGGTCCAGCGATTAACGGTACGGAACTTCGAGATATCCCTGGAGACATCGAATTTGGCTCGTTTACAAACCAAATTGAATATCAAGACGCTGGTGCTGGTATTAACCGCGCTATGAGTGCAGCGATACTGGCTAATCTCGATCGTGAAGCATTGATAGGGAAAACTGTATCTGTGGTTGGGGTTTTTACATTAATTAACCTCAAGAACTGGCTAGTAACGCCAGTAGAATTTAATGTTCAATGAGCGTGGAGCGCATCATAAGTGTGGCGCAAGACAGCGATGACATTGTTATGGTTGCGCGCAACGTGTCCAAATCTTGGGGGGCGGTTAAGGCGTTGAAAGGCGTGAATTTTGACATTTATCGTGGTCAGGTAACGACGTTATTTGGAGAAAATGGCGCTGGAAAATCAACCCTGATGAAGATTTTAGCTGGTGTATTGACACCCACTTCGGGGGATATCTTCCTTGAAGGGAAGTCTGTTAAGCTAAACTCGACCAACAAGGCGCGTGATCTTGGGATTTCGATTATTCATCAAGAACTCAGCCTCGCACCAAATATGAATGTGCGTGATAATATTTTTATGGGACGTGAAATCATCCGGCGAAACGTCGTCGATTTTGCTGAGGAAGAACGCTTGACCCGCCAGCTTATGAAAGAGCTGGAGGAAGACATTGACCCACTGACCAAAGTCGAAAACCTGCGTCTTGGCCAGCAGCAAATAGTTGAAATTGCACGAGCCTTGTCAGTAAAATCCAACATTCTGATTATGGATGAACCTACCTCGGCGCTGTCTGCGACAGAGGTCAAAGTGCTTTTCAAGGTAATTGGTGATCTTAAGACGCGCGGCGTGTCAGTTGTCTATATCTCGCACCATCTCGAAGAGGCGTTGCAGGTGACAAATCATGCCGTCGTGCTGCGTGATGGTGAAATGACCGCTTATGCGCCGCGGTCCGAAATCGACCTTGAATGGATTGTGCGTAATATGGTTGGGGAGAAATATGACCTTGGCACGCCACCTACCGGGTACCGACGCGACACACCCGCACTTCAAATTCAAGCACTGAGTGTGCTGGAACCCAGTGGAACGGGCATGGCAGTGGATGCGTTGGATCTGACGGTCCACGTTGGCGAGATTGTTTGTATTTATGGCCTCATGGGGGCCGGGCGAACTGAGCTTATGGAATGTATCGCTGGGCGAATGAAATCATCCTCCGGTAATGTGGTTTTACATGGTCGAGACATATCGAATCTGTCCATCGCGCAGCGTATAGAAGCAGGATTGGGACTTGTGCCAGAAGACCGGCAGCGCGATGGGCTTGTGCAAACCATGAACGTCGGGCAAAATCTATCGTTGGCATCCATCTCTAAGTTTACCAAGCGTTTTATGACGTCCCGAGCCATTGAGGACGTTATTGTTGCACAGTCCATAGACGATGTAACGGTTAAAACTGACGGGCCGAGGGCGGCAATCGGGTCGTTGTCAGGCGGTAATCAACAAAAGGTTGTGATTGGTAAAATGCTGGCCACAGGGCCAAGCATGATCTTGCTGGATGAGCCAAGCCGAGGAATCGACATTGGCGCAAAGGGAGAGGTTTTCCGCCTTTTGGCAGAACGCGCCAAGAGCGGCCTTGCCGTAATTTATACCACGTCTGAGGTAAGTGAATGTTTATCGATTGCACACCGTATTATTGTGATGCGTCGCGGTAAGATTTCTGCCGAATTTGATGGTGACACAACAAAAGAATACATTATGGCCGCCTCTGGTGAGGCATTGGTTTCATGAGTAGTTTACGAGGAGAAACAAATATGTCGGAAACGGCACGTGTGGAAAAAGCCAGCGGGAATACGGCCAGAATTGGGCGATTATTGTTGGAGGGGAGAGCATTTTTTGCCCTGATCGCAATTATTATTGTATTTTCCGTGCTGTCACCGCGCTATTTGTCGCTTGGAAACTTTTTGATCATGTCATCGCACGTCGCGATCTTTGGTCTGCTGGCTGTTGGGATGCTGCTGGTTATTTTGAATGGTGGTATTGACCTGTCCGTTGGATCAACCCTAGCGTTGTCAGGGGTATTCGCAGGGTTCTTGATGAACGGTGTCGAATTAGAAACGCTGGGCTTTATTCTTTATTTGCCGGTGTGGGCCGTCATTGTGTTGACCCTTTCGCTTGGTGCATTTGTGGGAGCAGTAAATGGCGTTTTGATCGCCTACTTTAAGGTGCCTGCGTTTGTGGCGACACTTGGCACACTTTATGTGGCGCGCGGCGTTGCGCTTCTTATGACTAATGGCCTGACCTACAACAACCTGTCTGGGCGCCCAGAATTTGGCAATACGGGCTTCGATTGGCTTGGCTTCAATCGTCTTTTTAACATCCCGATTAGCGTCATTGCGCTGACCGTAGTTTCTGTCGTTGTGGCATTTATCCTTGCCCGGACAGCTTTTGGACGATGGTTATATTCCTCGGGTGGAAACGAACGAGCGGCTGAACTATCCGGTGTGCCAGTCAAGAAAGTACAAATTGCCGTCTATATGATTAGTGGTGTTTGTGCCGCTGTTGCGGGCCTTGTGCTGAGTTCTCAGTTGACCTCTGCTGGTCCCACGGCTGGCTCGACCTATGAATTAACTGCAATCGCCGCTGTTGTTGTTGGTGGTGCATCGCTGATGGGCGGGCGTGGGACCGTTCAAGGGACATTGCTGGGCGCGTTCGTAATCGTATTTCTGGCTGATGGCCTCGTTATCATCGGAGTGTCGGTTTACTGGCAGACTGTTTTTACAGGGTCAGTAATCGTTCTGGCTGTAATGTTGAATTCCATCACATACGGGGGCGCCAAGGGCGTTGGATAAACCCAAAACATATTTCCTGCGCACGTACTTGATAATCAGGACACCAGCGTGGAAATCACCGCCGGATTTCCGGCAAAAATAAACTCTAGGGAGGAACTAATGTTTAAATTTACAAAACGCTCTGTGCTGGCTGCAATAGTGGTCACACCATTTATGGCAACGGCGTCACTCGCAGACGGCTTGATCTCGATTATTGTTAACGATCCGGCCAACCCTTATTGGTTCACCGAAGGTGAAGTGGCAAAAGCAACCGCAGAAGAACTGGGTTATGAAGCTACCGTATCCGCACACCGTGGCGACACGAATACCGAGTCCACATTGGTTGATGCAGCCATTACCAACGGTGCGGTTGCGATCATTCTTGATCCAGCAAACGCTGACGGTTCTGTTGGTGTTGTACGCAAGGCTACGGACGCTGGAATACCTGTGTTTCTCGTGAACGCGGAGATCAACGAAAGTGGCATCGCAATTGCACAACTGGTTTCCAACAATGCACAAGGTGCCGCACTTGGTGCTGTTACTTGGCAGGGTCTTGTTGGTGACGAAGCCCAATATGTCGAATTTTTCGGCAACCCGTCTGATAACAACGCTGCGACGCGCTCAAATGGCTATAACACGGTGCTGAGTCAGTATCCTGGCCTTGTGCAGGTTGCACAGGAAGTTGCAAACTGGGACCGCACGATGGGTTTCAATAAAATGCAGTCCATCATGCAGGCCAATCCTGTGATCGAAGCAGTAATTGCAGGAAATGATGAAATGGCGCTTGGTGCGATCGCGGCTTTAAAGGAAGCAGATCGTCTTGACGGGGTTTTCGTTGGGGGCTTTGACGGTTCACCTGATGCCGTTGCAGCGATTATTTCCGGTGAAATGGCGTACACTGTACTCCAGCCGGTTGCTGTGTTCTCGCGCGAAGCTGTTGTTCAGGCGGATCACTACATCACGACAGGTGAGCGGTTGGTTGCAGATGAAAAGCAACTCTTTGATTGCCTACTAATTACACCGGAAAATGTGTCCAACTATTCAGCGCCATTTACACTGTCTGAATAAATCTTTTTTCCAACTCGGCAATTAAAAGGGGCGTTGCTGTTGCAACGCCCCTTTTTCTATCGATGTATCGCACCTTCGGCATAGCTACGGCCTTAGCGCGCTATTAATCGCATCGATTGGTCATGGTTGTTGGCAGCGTCATAGTGATGATTGGTTTGTGGTCGTAAATGTTTTATTTTTATTGTCCAATTTACGAGGTCTACGTTTTTTCAAAAATGTTTATTGGTTTTGGAATATGATTGTTGACCACGAAGGGGCGTAAGAAACCGAATTCCTATCTGGAACGATGGTTGTGAGGGCGAGCAAGCAGGTGGATTTTACCGGCGAGTTCGTTCTGCATTGCCACAACCTTTTCTATTACTACAGCCCTATGATGTTGACGGAGTCGGTCCTTGATCCTTTAACAGGAGAACTCGATTCGAAGTGAACCCCAAAGTTTATAATAGGCACGTGCCTGGCAATATTTCGTACTTTTGCACCATGGCAACTATCGCGTGATCACGCATGGGGAGAGGTATAAAAAGCGATCGTACTTGCGTGATCATCGCAAATGGACATCATGGGGATGACTTGTCTGCGCGCATCCAAATTGCATGCACCTTTATAGGCCTTGCTGGTTGGAAATTCTGTAAATTAGCGCAATATGGCAGCGTGTTTCATCGATTCAAGCTGGGTTGGCAGCCCGTCTTAACGGCTATTCATGCCTCGCGCATCACTTTCATGGTGCGAGCGTGGGCTTTATGGACAAAGCGGTGGTTTACCTAGTCACTTTCTCGTTTGGACTCGTCGTGCCTTATTGACCCCGTTAGCCCCCAAGCACGTGAGGTAATTTGCTAGATTTGTAACTGGTATTTCATGCGCATGGCCTTTACCTTAAATAACCTGCCGGTCATCCCGCACATGGCGCTGCCTGAGGGCACACATCACAGTCTGTTGTTGCCCAGAAAATCGGCTCCCTTGGTATGAGTGGAGTGGTAGGTGTTTTTGCTTTGGCTAATTCTTGGCCATACCTTTGTATTTAGTTGTATTTAAAATAAACGGAATACAATGATGGCCTTATATCTCATGAAGACTTCTGTTCGTGGCAATTACAGCGACAGAAGGCGAGTACCGCAGAAGCTAAAGTACTTTTGGGGGCTGTCTGAAGTTAAGTTCGCCTTTAAGACAAAGAACCATGCTGAAGCGTTGCGA
>JBLILC010000062.1:0-13640 GCA_047635635.1 Octadecabacter sp.
ATCTATATTCTCGCCGCGTCATCGCCCTCTCATGGTTTGCAAGGGCAAACCACTGCCGGGTAATAGTTAGGCCGTCAGTAACCGGATGAAACGGGATCTGGCGATCCGAGCATTGGACATGGCTGTGACACTGCGACAGCCGC
Source organism: Octadecabacter sp. (assembly GCA_047635635.1). Classification (GTDB taxonomy): domain Bacteria; phylum Pseudomonadota; class Alphaproteobacteria; order Rhodobacterales; family Rhodobacteraceae; genus Octadecabacter. Next base: position 144 of record JBLILC010000062.1, read on the forward strand.
CCAAGGACTGCGTTTATCATACAGATCGTAGGTCGCAATATTGTTCCAACGAGTATCAACGAAGCCTGACCAAGCATGGGTTCAAGATCTCAATGAGCGGCAAAGGTAATTGTTACGACAATTCGATGGTTGAAACGTTCTTCAAGTCTATCAAGGCTGAGCTAATCTGGCGCAACCGTTAGGACACACGCCGTTGGGCCGAGGGCGCAACATTCTAGTATATCATTGGGTTCTACAATCCGCGCCGCCGCCATTCATCGCTGGATGGCAAAAGCTCCTTGGCATTCGAACGAAAGGCCGCATAAATGAGGTCAGAGAACGGAACCTAAGCGTGACAAGACCAGCTTTAAACTGGTCTGAAAAGTTCCGTCGCTTTGTCATTTTCGTATCCATTCGTTCGTGTTGGATACATCTTAGCACGCTGTCCGAATTTGCCGGACCATTTCAAACGCAACTCTTGCATATACAGCAAAATTGGTGTCACACTATTTTGATGTTCTAAGTCCTGATGACGCAAAAAGGAAATTAAATGTTCAGTTTCAATAGGTTTTACGTTATTGCAGTCGTTGCTTTTCAATATTTTCCTGCCGTCGCGAGTGCACAGAATATCCCGCAATTGGATGACTTACTCAATATAACCCACGACGCCACAATCGGAAATTATGGTTTTTTTGGTTCAACAGCCGCAATTCAATTTGGTGATGGATCGAGGTGGAGCCATGCCACTGGTGTCACAGGTCCAAAGAATGCCTCGCAGGGTGGTCGGGACCTAACGGTGGAGGATCGTTTTCATATTGGAAGTCAGACAAAAACCTATACAGGCACAGTGGTGCTTAAGTTTGTCGACGCGGGCGTTATTGGGCTGACTGACACGCTAGAGGATTGGTATCAGCGAGCACCATACGTCATGCATGCTCTGTCCGTGATGCCACAAGATTTACGCGAAATGGTGACCGTGCATGATCTGTTGTCGATGCGTAGTGGTCTCCCCGAACCGCTTGGCGGCGCCGACCCTTATACACCCGATAAAACTGTGCTTGATGTCTGGAATGCGAAATCTGGACAATACGATTTGACGGTACAACAATTGTTGGTCGCGAGCCTTGGTCTTGGCTCAACCATGACCCCGGGAGATGAAAATACGTTTGAGTATTCCAATATGAATTTCATGCTTGCAGGTTTGATCGCTGAGGCCGCAAGTTGTGAGTCAGGTGAGTGCAAGTCGATCCGTGAGTTGATCACCGAATTAGTCATTACCTCAGAAGGCTTGCATAATACAATCTACCCGATTGGTGTTGAGTGGGGTACTGATAAACACACAAATGGCAGCTGGAATTATTACGGAGCCGAGAGCGACTTTACTGAAACATTTCCCTCCGTGCCAAATGCCGCAGGCGCGATGATTTCTAACATTGATGACCAACTCACATGGTTGGTCGAGGTCACCACAAATACGCATAGAACAATCAGTGCTGAAATGTTTGAGGAACGTCTTAAACACACGCGCGAAATGAACAGCATGGTTGGTGAGGAACGCGCGGGCTACGGCCTTGCGATTTATGGACAGCATTCATTGGGCACAGGTGCGTTTATGATTGGCCACGGTGGCGAACTGAGCGGTTATCAAACCTTGATGTTCCAATATCCTGGGGAAGATAACACCGATCTGGATGATCTGTTTGTCGTGGCAAATGTGAACACTTTCCTCAATATACACAAATCGAGAAGCTTTGGCGCGGCAGACATCAATAACATTTACTATGACCTGCAACGCACGGCTGTAATGTATGACACATTTGAAGCAGCCCCTGACGGCTGCCAGTCTGACGCATCTGGTATTGTTTGTAACGGGAACACGCTCGCCGAAACGACAATGCCAGTATTCCAAACGAATTTGACAATCAAGCCTTCAGGCCAGCGCTGGGTTGCATCTCAAGTCACATTTGACGAGGCCGTGCCGACGTGGGTGTTTTATGGCAACGATCAGATCGGTGTTTCCGTTGCCGACAGCAACGTAAAAGTCGAATATCAAGGTCGCCTAGAAGGCTATGGCAATGGTGCGACACTACTTGATCTATCAGGTACAATGAACCAAATCGACATTGAGGGCGAGTTAACTGTCATCGGTAAATCCTCAGTTGTAATCGACGCAAGCTCGCCGTCTGAGGATCGTATCGACGTCAAGATTGGTGGGACAGTGAACGGTGATATTGTTGCGACAGAGGGTGCAGATCAGCTGTTTGTGGAAGGAACTGTCAACGGAGACATCACATTAGGTCGAACTGCCAGATTGATTGGCGCGGGCAACATTTATGGCATGGTTTCTGGTGCTGGCACGACAATCCCTGGATCATCGGATGAGACAGTGCAGAAGTCCATGACTGTCACACGTTATGAGGCCAATGGCGGTACGCTGGAAATTGCAGTTTTTGGCCCAGAAGGCAGTGCTTCGTCGTTGCTTGTGGATCTGCAATTGTCTGGGGGTTTTGATGTGCCGCAAACAGGTTTGGCAATCGTGGAGGGAGGTACATTACGCCTGACAGGTACACAGCCGGTTGACGATCAGATGATCCTGTTGCTTCACTCTGACAAGGGTGTATCAGGCACGTTCGCGACGTTCGAAAACTCTCTGAAAACACTAGGGACTACAGAAAATGATGTCACATTAGATATCGTTTACACTGACAAAAGCGTATTTTTACGTAGTCGTCTCAACTGATGGGCAAATTCCCACGCATCAGGTGCGCCAACTTAGGCTAAGGGTTCATAACCAAAATATAACGGTTGCGGCGAGCATGATGGCGGAGAGGAAGACCGTTGGGCTTCTGTCACAGCGTGTCGCGACGTGTCTCAAGTTTTTAATCCTACCGAACATCCGCTCGATACGGTTGTGTAGTTTGTATCGCCTCTTGTCGTATTTAATGGTCGTCTTGCGTGATTTGCGCCCAGGGATACAGGGGCGAGTTCCTTTGTCTATACGGCCTTCTCGAAACCAGTCGGCGTCATATCCCCTGTCGGCAAGCAACCAATCCGCCTCTGGCAGATCATTCATTAGGGCAGCAGCGCCAGTATAATCGCTCACCTGACCTGCTGTGATAAAGAAGCGGACAGGACGCCCACGAGTATCTGTAACTGCATGTAGCTTTGTGTTCATGCCGCCCTTGGTCAGCCCAATCAGGCGTCCACACCCCCTTTTTTAACCGCAGGCTGGACGTCGTACGATGTGCTTTGAGTTAGGTGGCATCCACTGCCCGGCAGTCGAAACGCAGTTTTGATGAGAGGGGATCGAGATGGTCTTGTTATCGGGAGCCTGCTCGGCCAGCCCCATCAAGATCCGGGCAAACACGCCCATGTCACTCCAACGCTTCCAGCAGTTATATAGGGTCTTAGGTGGACCATACTCTGAAGGTGCATCGCACCACTGTAACCCATTGCGATTGATAAAAATAATTCCACTAAGAATGCAGCTATCATCTACGTGCGTACGGCCTCGGCTCTTTGGAAAGTAAGGCCGAAGCCGATCCATTTGCACTTCACTCAGCCAATAAAGATTGCTCATCCTATCCCTCATCTTCGGGATTTTGAACCATGCAGTCACAGTAGCATCAAGTAGATTAATGGGTCCTGAGCCTAGCTCCATCAAACTATAACTGGCCTGCAAAGAAGATTGCCGGCTTTTTAACTTCTTCCTCTCCTAGCGCAAAAGTCTGCCTTCTTTGCGAAGGTGGGTGTTCTCCTTCTCAACGTCCTCATGCGGTCTAGATATCGTATCGTGATGATGATGCTGAACCCACTTGCTCAGCGTCGAAAGGCCAACACCTAAATCTGATGAAACTTGCACTCGCCCCTGTCATCGATACGGCGTATCAACTGCCGGGCAAGGGTTAAGCGACTGCTGATCGCTATGCGGACCGCATCACGCCAAAACTCCTCTGTGTATCTGATTGCCATTCCTTATCTCCTTCATAACAAACATTGCTCGCAAAAAACTGGAACTAAACCGTGGCAAGACCAATTTTGAATTGATCTGTTCCTGATATGGCTACTGTGACACTAAAGTGACTTACGGACAGTCTGCGTTTGAAGACCAAGCCCATCAACTCCCATACGTAGCTTTTCACCACCGTCAAATAAGTTTGAAGTTTTAGTCCCATTCAAACGCTTGGTAATGTGCCAGTTGAAATGATGTCACTGGGTTGAAGGCTCATGAACTATGAATAATGTGAAATTAAATGTGGTATTTTAAATACTATGGACACGGTAAGCCAGTCGTGGTGACGGGCATCGTCAACGTCAAGCCATAGTGTAAGTGCGTCGTAATCACCAACTTCATCTGGGGTGACCAACCAAGGACCGGTTGGTCCAAAGGTGTCGCAGTCTTTATCTTTGTCCCATGGCCAGAGCGTTCGATCTGGAGTTCACGTTCTGATATATCGTTGGTAACGGAAAAGCCCGCAACATGGTCCATCGCGTCGGCTTCGTTGATATAATAGGCGCCGCCTTTGCCGATGACGACACCATGTTCGACTTCCAAATCAGTCATTTTTGATCCGCGCGGGATGATGACATCGTCGTCAGGACGAATAATGGCTGAGATCAATCTTATTGAAAATCACCAGCTCTGGCGATACTTATACGCCGCTTTCAGCTGCATCATTAGCATAATTCATACAGACATATACGAATATTCCTGTTTGACTAACGCAGGGACCAAGGCGTAACTCCTCCTGAGGGGTCAAGGGCACGATTGGCATCAAACTCACATCAACGCAGTAAGATGAGCGATTGATTCAGTTAGCAAGTCTGAGCCTGCAATATCTGCAATGTGGTCTGACAGATCGCGAACGCGTTCATTATAATCAAGGCAGCCAGGTTTTTCGAGACCCGCCATGCCGTAGCGCAATAATGTCATGTGATTTTAAAGTATCAAAACACAAAAAGGGGGGGTCGCAGCCTTTTGTAAGGCTGCGACAATCGAAAAATTAATCGTAGAGTACGGCTTGAATTTCAGCATTGTCGATATTGGATTGATCGTAGTAATAGAAACCTGTGTCGATAATCCTTGGCAGTTGTTCGCCATTCATTGCAGCAACAGCAGCTTTGACAGTTTCATAACCGATGCCGACAGGGTTCTGTGTAATCGCACCAGCCATCAGGCCCTCACGGATCGCATCAGTTTGTGCTTTGCCAGAATCGTAACCAATAACAGTTAGACCTTCGGCGCCCATTTCACGTACAGCGTTCACAATACCAATGGCAGATCCTTCGTTGGTGCCGAACATGCCATCCAAACCAGGGTTGGCTGTAAGCATCGCTTTTGCGACTTCCGTGGATTGCAACTGGTCGCCTGCACCGTACTGGACGCTAACAACTTCGATGTTTGGATACTCAGCTTCCATTTGGTTTAAAAATCCGTCACGACGATCAATGCCTGTCCGGCTAGTCTGATCGTGAGCCACGACTGCCACTGTGCCTACACCGCCAAGGAACTCGGCCATCTTATCAGCCGCTAATGAAGCAGCTGCGACATTGTCAGTCGTGGTGGTGCTCATTGGAATGTCGCTGTCAACACCGCTGTCAAACGCGATGACTGGTATGCCTGCGTCGACGGCTTGCTGGAGCAGTGGAATTGCCGCTTGGCTGTCGAGTGCAGCAAAACCGATTGCGGCAGGGTTGTTGGCCAAAGCTGCAGCCAGCATGTCGATCTGACGATCCACCATGGTTTCATTATCGGGGCCTTCAAAAGTGATACGGACACCAAACTCTTCAGCTGCCTGATCTGCACCAGCTTTTACGGCCTGCCAGAATTGGTGCTGAAATCCTTTTGAAATCATTGGGATGTAAATTTCGTTCTGTGCGGTAACGGCGGATGCCGAACCCAGAGCAAGTGAAGCGCTAAGAGCGCCAATGAGAACGCGACGTGACAACATGTGGTTTCCTCCTCGGTTGTCGTTTGCCCTGACCATAAATCTAGTCAGAGATTGGGTAATTTTGTATTTTATCCAGATTTATTGCGGCGCATCATGTCTGCATAAACTGCCAGAATAATGATTGCGCCAGTGACGACGGTTTGCCATTCTTGAGCTACTGACAAAACGCGTAAACCATTGGTCAGTACCGCCATAATCAACGCTCCAATCAGGGATCCGAGAATAGATCCGCGTCCACCTGATAGAGATGTGCCCCCAATAACAACGGCTGCGATCGCCTCAAGCTCATAGCCAAGGCCCAAAGCAGGTTGCGCCGAATTCAGCCGCGACGCAATTAGCAGGCCTGCGATACCGACGATTGATCCAGCCAGCGCATAAATGGCAATTTTCCAGCGCTCAGTGTTTACGCCGGACAAGCGTACGGATTCTTCGTTAGATCCAAGTGCAAAGCAGTAGCGCCCTAGCACCGTTCGGTTTAAAATATATGTAGTGACGGCGGCAACAATGAATAAGATCAACACTCCGTTGGGAATTGGCAGGGAAGGGATGATTTCTCCGATCAGCGATCCACGTGAAATTTCGCTAAAACCTGGTGTTTCATTAAAATAAATCGGGCGTGTGCCCGAAATTACGAGGCTCAGCCCCTTCAGGATCAACATCATACCAAGCGTTGCAATAAATGGTGGGATCGACATTTTCGCCACGAACGTGCCTGAACATGCACCAGCAAAGGCACCCGTCAAGACTGCGGCTAAAACACCCAATATCATCGGCATGCCTGCATAGGTCAGCACCACACCTGTGATAACAGCGCAAAACGTCATCATCGTGCCTACTGATAAATCGATCCCTCCCGTGATGATCACTAGCGTGACCGCAATTGCCAGCACACCATTAACAGACGTCGCCTGTAAAATTGCGATCATGTTCGACGTTTGCATAAAGTTTGGTGATGCGATGGAAAACACGATCAACAGAATAACAAGGCTGGCGAAGGCCAATACCCTTTGATGAGTGCCTGCTGCTATAATCCTCGACATCGTTGACCTTGGGACATCTATTATTTTGGTGGTCATTATACGTCCCCCGCGCCGACCAGTGCTCTGTCGCGCTGGGTAGCTAATTCCATGATGTCTTCTTGTGTTGTGGCCGCGCCGCCGGGTAGAATACCCGTGAGACGCCCTTCGCACATCACCGCAATGCGGTGGCTCAGGCGCATGACCTCGGGAAGTTCAGACGAAATCACTATGATCGCGCGCCCCTGTGCGGCAAGACCTTCTAATAACGCGTAGATTTCCGATTTCGCACCGACGTCGATGCCGCGTGTTGGTTCGTCAAAGATCAGTACATCACAGTCGCGTAATAACCATTTTGCAATGACGACCTTTTGTTGGTTTCCGCCCGAAAGAAGCCGCACTTCTTGCATGTCGGATGGGGTGCGGATAAAAAGTTGGTCGATATATTTAATGGTAGCGTTTTTCATGGCGGTTTCGTTCAGAACGCCAATACGGTTGGTAAATCGCCTTAAGTCAGCCATGGGCACGTTGGCGCGGATGGTCATATCTATGGCTAATCCAAAATGTTTACGATCTTCAGAAAGGTATCCAATGCCAGCCTGAACGGCAGTATTTGGTGTGCAGATGTTAACCTTTTGCCCATTGACAAAAATTTCACCTTTATCTCGGGGGTCGGCGCCGAATATAATTCGCGCTACTTCAGTTCGCCCTGCGCCCATGAGCCCGGCAAAGCCTAAAATTTCGCCTTTTCGGACATCAAAACTGACATCGCGCACTACTTTGCTGCGCGATAAGTTGCGGACCTCTAAGGCGACACGGTTTTGTGATGTATCTGGGATGATCAGTGCGTCTTGCGAGACTTGACGACCTACCATCAATTGGATGATTTTCGAAAGTGGTGTCTGGGTGGCTTCTACTGTGTCAATATAAGCGCCGTCGCGCAGGATGGTGACGCGATCAGCAATGCGCTTGATCTCGTCCATGCGGTGGCTGATGTAAACGATGCCAACACCGTCTGCCTTAAGCTTAGTAATAACCTTGAACAGTTCGGTGACCTCTATGTCATTGAGAGCCGCGGTTGGCTCGTCCATGATCAAAACACGTGGTTTGTAGGATAGCGTCTTAGCAATTTCGATCAGCTGTTGCCGGGCAATGGTCTGAGTGCTGACTTGTGTACGAGGATCCATATAGAGGTTGAGGGATGCGAATATCTCGGCGGTTTTTGCATTCAGTGCAGGTTCATCTAAACGGCCAAAACTGCGGCGTGGCTCTCGGCCAATCAATACATTTTGCGCTGCAGTAAGATCATTCATCAGACTAAGTTCCTGATGAATAATGCCAATCCCGAGGTTCTGTGCTGCACGTGGGTTTTCGGGATTGACAAGTTTTCCATCCATAAACATTTCACCACCGTCACGAGCATAGATGCCGGACATGATTTTCATCAAGGTTGATTTGCCAGCGCCGTTTTCACCCATCAGGGCATGAACTTCGCCAGGGTGCAGATCAAACTCTACCGCTTTTAGCGCGTGAACGCCCGGAAAGTGTTTTTCAATACCCTTCATTTGGACTATAAAATTCATAAAGTTAGGCCCTCCCAAACCATTAACTGCAGCGCTAGATCGTCACGCCACCGTCCACCAAAACAGTTTGGCCCGTAATAAAACGGCTGCCATCTGACAGCAGATGCACAATTGTGGGTGTCAGATCGTGAACGGTTGCCAAGCGGCCCATTGGTTGGCGCATGATAAAGTTTTTTTCAGCTTGTAACGGGTCGGGTGCAGACGCAATGCGTCCCTGAAGGGACGGTGTATCAACAGTGCCTGGGCAAAGTGCGTTGCAACGCAGGTTTTGTGAAACGAAATCCGCTGCAATCGCTTTTGTCAGCCCGATCACGGCCGCTTTAGTTGCTCCATATGCGGTTCGGTTGATAAAGCCTTTTTCGGACGATGCCATCGACGCCATATTCAACAGTGAGGCAGAACCTTCAGTTTTAGCACGGCGCAAAAGGCTGGGTACAAAGGCACGGCACATGCGCACCATAGAAGTCACATTAAGGTTCAACGAAAATTCCCAAGCATCATCGTCTAATTCCAAAATTGATCCGTGATGCACAACGCCCGCGCAGTTGAATAAGCCGTCAATATCCTGCAAGTCGGCAGCAAGTGCTGTTATTGCGACAGCATTAGTGACGTCAAGCAAGCGGGTTTCAATGCCGTTGACGCCTTTCAGGGACGCTAGCAGATCATTGTCTACATCTGTTGCAATAACAGTTGCACCTGCCGCAGCACAGGCAAGCGCGCTCGCGGCACCAATGCCTTGACCAGCTGCGGTTATCAAAATTGTTTTGTTATTCAATGTCATTGGAACCTCCATAATCACATTACCGCGCCAATCTGCCAGGGTACGAATTCGACCCCTCCAAAGCCCAGTTCTTCGCTTTTAGTCTTTTCGCCTGATGCGACAGCGATGAACATTTCAAAGATGTCCTTGCCTTTGTCGTTCAAGCTGACGCCTTCGCTGATTATGTCACCGCAATTTATGTCCATGTCTTCGCGCATACGCGCGTACATCTCAGAATTTGAAGCGATCTTGATGCAGGGCGTTGGCATATAACCGGACACCGATCCACGCCCAGTTGTAAAAACGATGAGGTTGGCGCCAGACGCAATCTGCCCCGTGACAGAACATGGATCAAAACCAGGACTATCCATGAAGACAAAGCCCTTTTTATCAATTTTTTCACCAAATAGGTATACGTCCGATAGTGGGGCTCTGCCACTTTTGGCAACGGCACCCAGTGATTTTTCAAGTATAGTAGTCAGCCCACCGCGCTTGTTTCCCGGACTGGGATTATTGTCCATTTTGCCGTGATTGCGTGCGGTGTAATCTTCCCACCAGCGGACGCGATCAATCAATTTTTCGCCTACCTCAACCGATACCGCTCGGCGGGTCAAAAGGTGTTCGGCTCCGTAGATTTCTGATGTTTCAGAGAGGATCGTGGTGCCGCCGTGGTGTACGACCATATCAGAAGCTACGCCAAGTGCGGGATTGGCTGTAATGCCGGAATAGCCATCAGAACCGCCACATTGCATTCCCACCATCAAGTGCGAAATGGGGGTAGGCTGGCGCGTAGCCGTGTTTGCCCGTTCAGCAATTCCACACAATTCTATGAGACCCTTTTCAATAGTTTTGCGGGTGCCACCTTCCTGCTGGATCGTCATATAGCGAAGCAAGCCATCAGCCCGGATAGGGCGGCCACCAACAAGCGCGGACACCTGCATTACCTCGCAGCCAAGGCCGATTAAGAGGATACCACCAAAGTTCGGATGCTGTGCATAGCCGGAAAGTGTGCGCAACAGGGTCGCATAGCCTTCGTCCTCACTCGACATACCACAGCCAGTGCCATGGGTAATGGGGACGATCCCGTCGATGTTTGGAAAGGAGTCAAGAAGGCCGGATTTTTCGGCCGCTTCAGCAATGAATTTAGCAACAGAACCTGAACAATTCACAGAAGTAAGAATTCCGATATAATTGCGTGTGCCGACGCGACCATCGGCGCGGTGATAGCCGTTAAATGTTCTATCTTCATACGTGGGCTCAACACTTCTGACCTCACTGGCATGAGCATAGTCGCGAGAATGTTCACCCATGCCAAGGTTCTGGACATGGACGTGTTCGCCAATCGCAATGTCTGCAGTTGCTTGTCCGATGGTCTGACCATAGCGCAATACGTTTTGACCGGTGCGGATTGTTGCGACTGCGACTTTGTGCCCCTGTTTCACGGACTGGAGGAGCATTGGCCCAGCTGAGTTGCCTATTTCACCGGCCTCAATATCGGCTAATGCAATGGCGACGTTGTCGTGAGGGTGGAGGCTTAGCAAGCGGGGCTGGTGGCTCATCTTGTGCGTTCCTCTGGCTGACTGACAACAAATTCTGTAATATAAAATCTATCTTGACTTGATTCACCTGTCAACTAACATGTTAGTCTAAGGAGTCCTTAATGCTAAACTCAATACACGCACTAGATATTGTGAGTCTTGACGGCCCGCTGGGTCAAAGAGTTTACACTGCGCTGCGCAATAGCATTTTAGATATGTCGTTCGAACCTGGGATGATTCTGCGCAAGGGCGCTCTGTGCGAACAACTTGGTGTATCGCGCTCCCCAGTGGCTGAAGCATTGGGTCGGCTGTCGTCTGATGGGCTTGTTGATATTATTCCTCAATCTGCAACGCGCGTATCGCAATTTTCTATGGCCGAGCTGCGTGAAGAAAGTTTTTTGCGTGAAGCGGTTGAAGTAGCGGCGGTTGCACGAGTTGCACAGGAACGAACAGACGGGCAGCTAAAGGGATTGACACGAAATATTCGTTTGCAAGGGTTGTTACTTGAAGATGATGATATCCAAGGCTTCCTTGAAGCTGATCTTGAATTTCATGAACTTATTTTAGCGTTTACGGGCTTTCCCAAGGTTGCGGTGGCTGCTGGCCAGATGTCGTTGCAACTGCGCCGCGCCCGCATGCTTTTATTACCTGAACGTGGCCGTCCTGCTGAAGCGTTGGTGCAGCATCACGATATTCTGAACGCGATCCAGAAACAGGACGCAGAGGCGGCACGGACGGCGATGTCGGTTCACTTAAGGCAGTTGATTTTGCGGATTGCACCGCTGGAACGCCAGCACCCTGAATACTTTCGCACAACCTGAGAAGTGTCCTTATGAAACTGACCCATACCAACCTTCTTAACGAACGCACGAATACGCCAGTGACCTTGACACAGCTTGGGTTTGGCGGCGCCCCGCTTGGCAATCTGTATCGCAAAATTGAAGACGATGTGGCGCAAGAAACCATTACCGCAGCTTGGGATGCGGGTATCCGGTACTTTGACACTGCGCCGCAATACGGCCTGGGTCGATCAGAGATGCGGTTTGGCGACGCATTGATGCAACTTGATCAAAGCGCACTGACGCTGTCCACAAAAGTTGGCCGTCTGCTAAAGGATTGTGACCCTACTGATATAACACCGGAGGCATTTGTGGATGTGCCTCAAAAACGGATTGTGTTCGATTACTCTTATGACGGCATAATGCGTAGTTTTGACGATAGTATCGCCCGTTTGGGTACAGATCAGATTGATATGTTGTTCCTGCACGACATTGACGCAGGCACACACGGCACTGATGGGGTTGAAGACAAGCTGAGTGAACTTTTTAACCAAGATGGATACCGCGCCTTGGACGAATTGCGCAGTGCTGGCCGCATTTCGGCAATAGGTGCTGGTGTAAATACATGGCAAATTTGTGAACGCCTTTTAGGCGAAGCGGACTTTGACGGCTTCTTGTTGGCGGGACGTTACACGCTGCTCGAACAAGACCCGCTGGAGACGTTTTTGCCTTTGTGTCTCGAGCGTGATGTTGGGATTATTCTTGGTGGCCCGTATAATTCAGGTATCCTCGCGACTGGCGCAGTTGACGGCGCACACTACGATTATGAGCTTGCGCCCGAGGCGATATTGCAACGAGTGAGAGATCTTAGTGCGGTTTGCGCAGCCCACGATACACCTTTAATTGCGGCTGCCTTAAAGTTTCCGCTTGGTCATGCGGCAGTGAAATCCGTAATCCCGGGAGCATCGTCTGCAGATGAAGTACGCCAGAACATTGAGATTTTTAAAACACCTATTCCACCAGCCCTTTGGTTTGATCTAAAATCTCAAGGTTTGATCCGTATAGATGCGCCAGTTCCAAAAGAGTGCCCTTATGCTTCGTAATATACCACCAATCCTTTCACCTGACTTGCTTTGGACCTTGCGCGCCATGGGCCACGGTGACGAAATTGTAATTGTTGACGCAAACTTTCCTGCAACAGCGCTTGGAAAACGGTGTCATCGCCTTGATGGACTTACGGCGACCAGGGTGTTGGAGGCCGTGGTGAGTGTCCTTCCACTGGACCGCTTTGTCATGAACCCAGCGCTGGTGATGGAGGTTGTAGATGATCCCAATGTCGTGCCGCAGATTGTAGAAGACTTTCAAAGTATCATCTCAACAGGAGCGGATAATTTGGTGATCTTGGACAAACTGGAACGCTTTGAATTTTATGATCGCGCTAGATCGGCATTTGCCATCATACAAACGGGTGAGACAAGACTTTACGGCAACATCATCCTTAAGAAGGGTGTGATTAGTGAATAATTATGAATGTCCATCAGCATTTTTAGCAGATTGATCGCACCGATTACGAGTTTCTGACACTCAATTTTGCCAAGTTAAAATCTGACTTTTTGACAGATGGTTTAAAACCACATCTTTGCCAGCACAATATCCTTGGGCCGATTTTGTCGCGGCGTCAGCTTCTGATGATATCGTGCAGCTTGCTGAACATCCCAAACTGATTGGGTTGCGCCCGATTATTCCAGATATTGGAGACTATGACTGGATGTTGTACAGTGATCTTGCACCTGTATTTGAACAAATGATCAAAGGCGCTTTGATCTTCAAGGTATCAGCTCTAATTTCATTTATTTTTTACGAACTTGCCCATGGGTTATTTAGAGTTAAG
>JBLILC010000063.1:0-13565 GCA_047635635.1 Octadecabacter sp.
ATCAGCGATATTATGACCAAGAAGTTGGTAACATGTGGTTTGTCTGATGCGACTGATTCAGTACTGGCCAGAATGACAAAAGGGCGGTTTCGCCATATGCCTGTGATGGACAATGGTAAAATGGTTGGCTTGATTTCGATTGGTGATGCGGTGAAGGCGCGGTTGTTAGAACTAGCAGCCGAACGCGACGCTTTGACTGATATGGTGATGGGTCATTAGATCGCTTGCCTTCGGTTACGTGATCGGGTGTCTTGCGTCTAATTAAATTAAGGGGCTGCCATGCGCGTTGGGCTATATCCAGGAACATTTGATCCTGTCACTTTGGGTCATCTGGACATCATCAAGCGCGCCTGTTCACTGGTTGATAAGCTGGTTATCGGAGTTGCGATCAACCGTGATAAAGGCCCACTTTTCTGTTTGGAAGAACGGGTGGCAATGATCGAAACGGAATGCGCAGACCTCTCCGCGCAAACTGGCTGTGAGATCATAGCCCATCCGTTTGAAAATTTACTTATTCATTGTGCTAAAGATGTTGGTGCTACGATTATCATCCGTGGTTTGCGTGCTGTGGCAGATTTTGAATATGAATATCAGATGGTTGGAATGAATCGCCAGTTGGACAATACAGTCGAGACTGTGTTTCTTATGGCCGAAGCCCAGCATCAAGCGATTGCATCAAAGTTGGTGAAAGAAATTGCGCGGTTGAAAGGTGATGTCTCAAAATTTGTCCCCGATGCAGTGAACAAAGCTCTTAATTCACGGTTCCAAGTTTAGGGCATCGTCTTTTGAATGTCCTTATGGTGTCCATATTTGTCTGTTCACTGGACAAGATCGCGAGACATCTATCATTGATCCTATAACCATGCAGTTAAATGATTGAGTTAACATTTTCCTGGGATACCTTGTTGAAATATTGAGGTCAGTGATACTCAGTTATGTTAGGAATTGCGATTTTATTTCTTATGCTAATTAAAGAAATGAGATCTTATAATTTTGAAAAAAGTTTATTTCTATTCTTTGAGTATCTATATGTCTTTTTTGACGTCTTGTAACGCACTCTACCCAAATTTGCGCTTTTGGAGACACAAGCTTCTGTATAAGCGTTTTTAATGACACATAAAAAAGGCCACTCAGATGAGCAGCCCATTTAAAATATATATTTTTTAGAATTACAAAAGTTTGCCCATTGCTACAGCTGTGTCGCTCATCCGATTTGAGAAGCCCCATTCATTGTCATACCATGTCAAGATGCGGCACATCGTTCCACCTATGACTTTGGTTTGATCAGTCGCAAAAGTCGACGAATGTGGATCGTGATTGAAATCGCAACTCACAAGTTTGGAATCAGTGAAGGCGAGCACGCCTTTCAGGGGGCCGTTTTGGGCTGCAGAGCGGATGACGTCGTTGATTTCTTCTACAGTTGTGCCTCGGGCTGCTTCAAACGTCAGGTCGACGCAGCTTACGTTTGGTGTTGGAACGCGGATCGCCACTCCATCAAGTTTGCCGTCAAGTTCCGGTAAAACTAGTCCCACAGCTTTTGCAGCACCTGTGCTAGTAGGTATCATCGAAAGTGCCGCTGCGCGAGCGCGGTAAAGATCAGAATGCATGGTATCGAGTGTCGGCTGATCACCAGTGTAGCTGTGGATGGTTGTCATGAAGCCTTTGATTATGCCAATTTTATCGTTAAGAACTTTGACAACAGGCGCCAAACAGTTTGTGGTGCATGATGCATTGGATACTACTATATCGTCCGAAGTTAGCGTAGTATCATTCACGCCGTAAACGATTGTTTTATCAGCATTTTTGCCTGGTGCGGATATTAGCACACGAGATGAGCCGTTTTCAAAATGCGCCTGACAAGCCTCTTTTGATGTAAATATACCCGTGCATTCCAGTACGATGTCTACATCGGCCCAAAGTAAATCAGCGGGGTTGCGCATAGCCGAAACGACCATCGGACCACGGCCTACGTCGATTGAGTCCGCGGTTGTGGTGACTGTATGTGGGAAACGGCCATGAACTGAATCGTATTGCAGTAGGTGTGCGTTAGTTTCCACGGAGCCAAGATCGTTGATCGCGATAACTGTAATGTCTGTGCGTCCAGATTCGATAATTGAGCGCAAGACATTGCGTCCGATGCGGCCGAAGCCATTGATTGCTACTTTGACGGTCATAGGGGTCTCCGAAATTTGGTTCAGCAAATGTGGTGGCAGAGTACCACCAGTGTTGGCGCTAACATCCCCAAAAAAGTACAAAGGTCAACCCATTACGAGATACTAGGCATTCATTACGCAGGTCTGATCAGCGCCAAATTGCGAGGTCATTAATAAGTTGGATCATCTTCTTGCTAAGGAACAAGCCAGAATCTGTGTGTAGAATATGATGGTCCAGCAAAAAAAAGAGCACAATGAATAAGGTGAAACCAATTGAAACTTTAGTGGTCATATTAATATTTTAACTTGGTTAGACAGTTTTGCAAATGGCAGGACTTTCTCAAACTTTCGCGAAGTATGGACTACAAAGAAATCATCCCACAACACCCCTAATCACAATCGAATGCGCTGTGCCTAAGTGCGCGTCACCTAACATCGAAGATCTTATTTTTTAATCGAAAAATAGGCCCTCTGGACTTTGACGCATTGGGGTTTGGGGTTGATCAGGGTTGTATGGCATCGCGCAGCTGTGCTCGTTTCTATTGTATTAATAACCAAAGTTCGAACTCCATGACAGATTTGCAATCGATTCAATTTACTCATGGAAAAAATGCTGATGACACTTTTTTATTAAGATTTGATGAATTATAATTATGATTCAGAGACTTACTTTTAAAACGCTAAAAGTAAAATTTGTAGTTGTTCAATTTACGCACCTACCTGAAATGCATGATTGAGTTATTCATGGACTAGTTGTTAAGGAGTGCAAATAGCCAAAACTTGGCTTGCTGACTTTGGGTGGTAATTAGAATAGCTATCATCGTATTTTAGAAGTCTTCAAAACTGGGTCTTATTTAGTATAAGGTAGATTTTAGTTTTGGTGCATCAAAAATATCGAACGCTTTTCGATTGCAGGATGCGTGCTTGAAGTAAAATACTCATTTTCTTGTAAAAGATTGCGTTATTTAAGGTAAATATTAAGGCCTAAATCAACCGACCCATGTGTGCTGCGACATCGGCCATGCGTACTGAAAAGCCCCATTCGTTGTCATACCAGGCAAGAACACGCACGGTTCGTCCGCCGACAACTTTAGTTTGATTGGGGGCAAAGATGGACGATTGTGGTGTGTGGTTAAAATCAATTGAGACTTTGGGTTCGGGATCATAAGACATCACTATTCCCATTTTACCGGCGCAGGCCTCTGCGACGGCAGTGTTTACGTCTTGCACAGTTACAGATTTTGAAGCCTCAAATGTAAGATCGACTGCCGACACATTCGGTGTTGGAACGCGAAGGGCGGTGCCGTCAAGTTTGCCTTCCATTTCTGGCAAGACTAGTGACAGTGCTTTGGCAGCGCCTGTGCTGGTTGGTATCACTGCAAGGGCGGCGGCGCGGGCGCGGTAGAGATCATCGTGACGACGATCTAATGTCGGCTGATCGCCAGTATAACTGTGGATTGTCGTCATAATGCCGCGTTCAATTCCAATCGCATCATTTAGAGTTTTGACCAGTGGAGCGAGGCAGTTGGTGGTGCATGATCCGTTGGACACCATGCGATCAATAGGAGTAAGTTCGTTATGGTTGACGCCGTAGACGATGGTGCGATCAACATTGGTTGCGGGCGCAGAAATCAACACTTTGCCTGCACCGCGTTCAAGGTGCACAGCTGATAAATACCCATCATTGAATTTTCCAGTACATTCCAGAACCACATCGCAGCCGTCCCAGTCCAACTTATTTGGATCATAGGTCGACATCACTTCGATGGGTCCTTGCCCGAGGTCGAGTGTGCCGTCGATGACTGTGACGTCACCTGGGAAGCGGCCATGTACAGAATCGTAGCGCAACAAGTGGGCGTTTGTTGCTACCGGACCTGTTGCGTTGATTTTTACAACTTGGATGTCTTTGCGCGCAGCCTCTGATATGTGAGACAGTGTGCAGCGACCAATTCGGCCAAATCCGTTGATACCTAGTGTGATGGTCATGATGGAAGCTCCTTATGGTCTTGAATTCGAACTCTCTTAGGGTGAGTTAGATGTTATACCAAGGGAAATACGTATTTTTTCAATATGTTAGCGATAACCGTCAGTGGTGACCAAAGGTTTGCGCTAACAGTCTATCCTTAGGTCACACACGTTTGCGCTAACGTTCGAAGGCAGCAACATTAATCAACAGGGTGAAGAATCAGCTTGAACAGGGTGCGATCTTCTTAGGCCGCGTTTTAATCTTAATATTATTTATGGGTAGGCTGTTGAAAATAACAAAGATCTTGGATCTATCGTTTTTTGGTAAATTTGGTTTTGGCTTAATGATTGCATTGGCTTGTATTGGAGTTTGACGCGCTGGCTCGGGTGGCGTTGATTGTTTGCGTTTCTCGCTGTTGGTAGTGCATAGCGGGGCAACTTTTTTCCCTTGCTTGGGGCTTGCGGCCGAGCTTATGAACGTTAGTTTCCCCCTCAACACCAGATGGAGACAACAATATGAGTGGTTTAATTGCCTTGTTGGACAATGTTGCGGCCTTTACTAAAATCGCTGCGACAAATCTTGATGATGTTGTAAGCATGGCTGCCAAAGCCGGCACTAAAGCTGCGGGCGTCATTATTGACGACGCGGCTGTGACCCCAAAATATGTCACTGGGCTTGATCCAAAACGTGAACTTCCAATCATCTGGAAAATTGCACGTGCTTCGGTGTTCAACAAACTGGTTATACTGCTGCCTGTGGCGATGCTGCTAAAGGCCTTTGCACCAGTGCTATTAATTCCGCTGTTAATGATTGGTGGGTTGTACCTTAGTTTTGAGGGCGCTGAGAAGATTTATCATGTGCTGCGTCCGCACGCGAATACTCACGTAGGGGCAGAAATAAATATCGGAGATCCGGTAAAACTAGAAGAAACCCGCGTCAAAGGTGCTGTCAAAACAGATTTTATCCTGTCCGCTGAGATAATGACAATTACACTCAATGAAATTCCAGATGGTAGCATTGGTTTGCAAGCCGCAGCTTTGGCGTTGGTGGCGATTGCTATTACAGTCCTGGTTTACGGAGTTGTTGGTTTGATCGTTAAAATGGACGATGTTGGTGCATGGCTTGCGTTGCACGCCAACACTCGCCTGGGGCGCGGAATTGGCACAGGATTAGTGCGTGGGATGCCTCATTTTTTAAAGGTACTGTCAACTGTGGGGACTGCTGCGATGCTTTGGGTTGGTGGACAAATCTTAGTGCACGGGCTGCACAATCCCGACTTCATTGGCTTGGCTCAACCCTATGGGTTTATCAAAGAGACTGCGCACACAATCGCAGGTGATACCGGTTTTGGTAATTGGGCTATCACAGCGTTCTTTGACGGAGTGATAGGGTTGGCCATCGGTCTGTTATTGCTTCCTGTGATGACTGGCGTAATGGGGCTACTCATTTGGTTTGCGGGTAAAACAAATGCGAAGCTTTAGGTGCTAGAAAGCTGTTGAGCGGCGTTGCAGTGTTTGGACCGAATAGGCCTGACGGATGGTATCTTTGTTTTGCGGCACGCAAGCCAGAATCTGACTTGACGCAGTGCAAGCCTTATATTTGCAAAGTTGTGTGGGTTTGAAAATCAACTAACTAGATGCGACCACCGGGAGTTGACACATAGCTGTCAGTGTCAAAACCAATTAGGATATCATATCGATCACTGAAGGGACTTCGTTATCATACAGGTGTTGGTATACCCATGTATGTTGTAAATTGCGTCAATGCTTTCACCCGCGTGGGATGCTAGCATCTCACAGATGGCAAGTGTGCTGGGACGCACTGGACCTGCTTGTAGAGTGGCAAATTAGCCTGCAAAAAAAGTAACTGCAATGTTCGAGACGCTTTGAAGTAGATCGTATTTGCACAGTATTTAAAAAAATTGCGTGCGAAAATTGTCAATAACTGCCCTGCTTGGTGCGTTTGAGGGGGCAACAGAAAAGATAACGCCGATCTGATTAGTTTGGCTTGTTGTGCGTATTAAATTTGGTTTCTCGAAATTTGGTTTGTTGTGGCGTCGCATGCTGTAAGTGCTGTCGACGCAGTGTCAAGAAGATTGGCTGAACAGTTCATGGTCAAGGTGCCTTTAAATTCTTAGAAACGTTACAGAATCTTGTCACACAAAAACATCACCCAAAAAATCGGGGCCACAATTAAATATTAATTGTGGCCCTATGTAGTGATTACAGGTTGGTGTCTAAGACAGAAGGTCACGGACTTTTTTGGCTGTTGCTTTTGCAGTGATGCCAAACTGTTCAAACAATTCATCTGCGGGAGCTGATGCGCCAAATCCATGCATGCCAATAAAGCCTGATTTCTCACGTTTGCCACCTTCGCCAAACAACCAACGATCCCAACCAAAACGAATACCCGCTTCTATTGCAACACGAACAGGGCCACCTGGAAGCACGCGCTTACGGATTTTGTCGTCCTGATCTTCAAACAATTCCCAGCATGGCATAGATACAACACGTGTGCCGATGCCTTCTGCTTCTAAGATTGCTCGGGCGTCCATCGCGACACTTACCTCGGACCCTGTGGCCATAAGGATAGCCTGACGCTTGCCGTTTTCAGCATCGGCTAATACGTAAGCACCTTGTGCTGTCATATTTTTAGTTTTGTGTTCAGTGCGCACCAAAGGTAGGCCTTGACGTGACAAGCACATTACGGATGGCGTTGTTTTAGAAGTGAACGCCAGCTCCCAAGCTTCGGCTACTTCAACAGTGTCAGCGGGGCGGAACACGTACGTGTTTGGAGTTGCGCGCAACATGGCTAGGTGCTCAACCGGTTGGTGTGTTGGGCCGTCTTCGCCAAGACCTATGCTGTCGTGAGTCATTACGTAAACTGTAGGAATTTGCATCAGTGCTGAGAGGCGCATAGCGCCGCGGGCGTAGTCGGTAAAACACATAAAAGTGCCTGAATAGGGTCTAATGCCCCCATGTAAAACCATACCGTTCATCGCCGCTGCCATGCCGTGTTCGCGCACACCAAAGTGGATGTAGCGGCCAGAACGATTTTCGGGGCTAAACACACCAAGATCGGAGGTCTTCGTGTTGTTGGAGCCGGTCAAGTCAGCAGAACCGCCCACTGTTTCTTGCATGATTGGGTTGATCACCTCGAGGACTTTTTCTGAGGACGAACGTGTTGCCATCTTAGTACCAGCCTCGGTTGCTTGTTTCTTGAACGCTTTAATTGTTGCAGTTAATTTTTTTGGGGTATCAAGTGCCAGAGCTCGTTGGAATTCGTCTTGTTTGGTTTTTGACAGTTTGTCAAAACGCATATTCCAGTTGGCGTGAGCTGCTGCTCCGCGAGTGCCCATGGCTTCCCATTGTGATTTAACTTCAGCGGGAACTTCAAATGGCCCGTAGTTCCAACCATAAGAATCTTTTGTGGCTTGCAACTGGTCTGCGTTGGTCAGCGCACCATGGCCCTTTGAGGTGTCTTGTGCTGCGTGTCCCAGTGCGATGTGGGTTTTGCAGTTGATCATTGATGGGCGCAAATCTGCTTTGGCAGCAACAATTGCTTGGTCAATGGCATCAGGATCGTGGCCATCAATGTCGATAACATGCCAACCTGAAGCTACGAAACGTGCCGATTGGTTAGTGATGTCTGCTAGATTAACAGGACCGTCGATCGTGATATTGTTATTGTCAAAAAAACAAATCAGGTGGCCTAGTTTTTGCATACCAGCAAGGCCAATTGCCTCTTGGCTTATACCTTCCATTAGGCAGCCGTCACCCGCGATTACGTAGGTATGGTGGTTGACAATCGATGTGCCATAGCGTGCGCGTTGAATTTCCTCAGCAATCGCAAAGCCTACAGAATTTGCAATGCCTTGGCCAAGTGGACCCGTCGTTGTTTCAATGCCGTCCATGTGGCCATATTCAGGGTGACCTGCAGTACGCGCGCCCCATTGGCGGAAATCTTTAAGCTGTTGTAGCGTCGCCTGTTCGTAACCCGTCAAATGTAGTAATGCGTAAACCAACATAGATCCGTGGCCTGCAGACAGGATAAAACGGTCACGGTCCGGCCAGTGTGGTGCTTTTGGATTAAAGCGAAGGTGTTTTTCAAATAGTACGGTGGCGACATCAGCCATGCCCATGGGCATACCGGAGTGACCAGAATTAGCGGCGGCGACGGCGTCCAGCGTGAGAGTGCGGATCGCGGCGGCGCGCATCCAATGCTCGGGGTGGGCTTTGCGGAGGGCTTGGATGTCCATGTGGAAGGGGTCCTTTGGGCTGCGATGTTGTGCTTTGCAAAAGGTCATAACAGGGCGGCCCCTAAGATCAAGACCCCCACGATTAAAGAAGGTATGTGTAGAAGGTGAAAGCTGCAGTGTAGAGAATTGATATGAAACTATTTTCGCTGTTTGCTGCCTATGCCTGCATGGCTTAGGCTATCAATAATTGGGCGCGATTCGTGAGCAAAGGCCACGAGTGGCTGCTCTTGTGTGTGTCAAAGGCGAACAAACCAAGACCTGAAAGGACAGGTAATGATTGAACTTCCACAACTCGAAACGCGGATCACAGCAGCGTTGGATCGCATTAAAACTGGGTTGAGTAAACTAACTACGTCAGCACAAGCACCCGAGGGTGACGGAAATGGTACGCCTACAGAAACACTTTATGCACAGATGGCTGATCTTGGCACAAAGCTTAACGAAGAACAGTCGGTTAATGCGCAACTTGAAGAACGTGTGAAGCGTCTAAGAGAGCGACAAGATGGAAAGCTAGCGGAACTGGAAAGTCGTGTAAGTACCGCGCGCACCAGTGCAACTGAAATGGATCGCGAACTGCAGCGCCTGCGCCAAGTGAACGCTGAATTGCGGGATATTAATGTGCAGCTTCGCGAGGCTGTGAGCGCAGCAGTGAGTGATCCGCAATTAATCAATAACTCTATGCTAGTCGAACTTGAAGCGCTGCGTGCAACACGTGCGGCAGACGCTGCAGAAATGGACTCAATCTTGCTAGAGCTTATGCCTATTATTAGACAGGAGGCTGTGGATGCCACAGATTGAAATCACCATAGGAGGGCGAAATTTCGAGGTTGCTTGTCAAGAAGGTGAAGAACAATTTCTGTTTACCGCTGCAGCGATGCTGGACGTAGAAGCGTCATCGCTGTCTAAGCAAGTAGGTCGGATGCCAGAAAGCCGAATGTTGTTAATGGCAGGTCTATTATTGGCGGATCGCACGGCAGGACTCGAAAATAAAGTTCGCGAGGCTGAGGGTAAGCTGGCACAAGCGCAGGCTGATCTTGAAAGTGCGGCGATTCAAGTCGGAGTAGAACCCAATGAGGTGCCGATCATGTCAACAGAAATAATAGAAATTATGAGTAGTATTGCAACACGGGTTGAAGATATGGCCAATGAAGTCGATGGCCTCACAACCTAAAAAATATTGAGCTTATAATTGGAAATGCCGCGCCCCAAAATTGAGGTGCGGCAAATTTTTATTTAATTAATCAAATGTTGGCTTCTCGGATCTTTTCAGCGGCGTCTTTGTCGTATGTAACATCGTTCTCTGCGAACAATGTATCGAGTTCACCTGACATCGTCATTTCTGTGATAATGTCACAGCCACCAACAAATTCACCTTTGACGTAAAGCTGGGGCACTGTTGGCCAGTCTGAATAGTCTTTGATGCCTTGACGGATGCCTTCGTCTGCTAACACGTTAACATCTGTAAACTCAACGCCCATGAAATTCAAAACACCCGCGACGCGGCTTGAAAACCCACATTGAGGCATGGATTTTGTGCCCTTCATAAACAAAACCACGTCATTGGTGGTCACGGTCTCTTTGATCTGGGTTTCTGTGGTCATGGTTTTGATCCTTATTTGTCTTTTTTTGCAATCTTTTAATTGACGTTCTGGGATCTAGTTCTTCCATCCCAGTTGTGTCTGTTATCGTTTTGGGGTCAGGTCTCATATGGCTGAGTGGCCGGTGATGGTGTTTGGCGTACCAGCCATCAGCGATGAACGCACCAACCAGAATTAATCCACCAAAAACCAACCATTCCAACATCACACAGGTGCTTTTGTTGTCAGGGCAAGGGCGTGTAAATCACCGTTTGAACCATCCATCTTACCCTTTAATGCGCCATAGACCGCACGCTGTTGTTGAACGCGGTTTTTGCCTTTGAAGGAGGCGTCGATCACTTCGGCCGAGTAGTGTGAACCATCGTCGCCTTGCACAGTTATCTGTGCTTCTGGAAAAGCGTCGCGGAGTAAAGTTTCGATTTCAGGGGCACTGATGGGCATGAATGTGTCCTTTTTCTAATGTAGATGTAGGGATGCGTTAGGCATGCGGCAAGGTTTGCATTAAACTACTACGCAAACGTGTCCGCGAATGTGGCTCTAAACAAGGCCGCAAGGTCGGCGAGTGGGGCGCTACTATTGCCCATGCTTACATAGTCACCTCCGAATTTGCCCACAGTCGTGATTGGCACTCCCGAATTGCCTGCCGCGACCATCAAGGCTTCGGCTTGGTCATAGGTGCAAGCGATTAGGTAACGGGCCTGGTCTTCGCCGAAAAGTGTGGGTGTGTCGGTGGCGTCTAACGTAACGCCCGTGCTGGCGGTTTCGGCCATTTCGAACGCGGCGAGCGCGAGGCCGCCGTCGCTAAGGTCTGTGCAGGCGTCGATCCATTGCGAGTTGGCGCAGATAAAGTTGCCGTGCAGTTTCTCAGCGACGAGGTCCACGTCAGGCGCGTCTCCGTCGGCGCGGTGAAATACTTCTGCTAGAATTGCGGATTGACCAAGGTGGCCAGTTGTGGATCCAACAAGGAGGGCGACGTGGCCTTCGCGTGCGCAGCCTTGAATGATATCATCGCTGTGTTTTAAAAGGCCAACCGCGCCAATGGTGGGCGTTGGCAAGATGCTGGTGCCGTCAGTTTCGTTATAAAGCGACACGTTGCCTGATACAATTGGCATGTCTAGCGCAACGCAGGCGGCGGCGATGCCTTTGATCGCACCAACGAATTGGCCCATAATTTCAGGCTTTTCAGGATTGCCAAAGTTCATGTTGTCGGTCGTTGCCAGCGGTGTTGCGCCTACAGCTTTGAGGTTACGATACGCCTCAGCCACCGCTTGCGCACCGCCTTTTTCTGGGTTCGCCATGACATAGCGCGGTGTCACATCCGAAGTGAATGCCAACGATTTCTCCGTACCGTGAATTCTAACGATACCAGCACCCAAACCTGGCACACGGACAGTGTCAGCCATCACTTGGCTGTCATATTGTTCATACACCCATTGTTTGGCGGCGTAGTTTGGGGTAGAGATTAATGCTTTCAGTCCGTCGATGGGATCAATGTTTGGTACGTCAGCTAACGCCTCTGCTGGAGGTGTTTCAACCCATGGGCGATCATATTCAGGGGCGGAGCCTGCCAACATTGCAAGCGGTAAGTCAGCCTTTACTTCTCCGTTGTGCAGTACCAAGAAACGGTCTTCTGCGATGGTTTCCCCAACAATTGCAAAGTCGAGATCCCATTTGATGAACACGGCGCGGGCCTTTGCCTCAAGTTCTGGCTTTAGAACCATCAACATGCGTTCCTGGGACTCTGACAGCATCATTTCGTAGGCGCTCATATTGGTTTCGCGCTGCGGTACGTTTTCTAGGTTTAGTTTAACGCCAAGCTGGCCTTTGTCTCCCATTTCTACAGCAGAACAAGTCAGGCCTGCAGCGCCCATATCTTGAATGGAAATGACGGCACCTGTAGCCATCAGTTCCAATGTTGCCTCCATCAGGCGCTTTTCGGTAAAGGGATCACCGACCTGAACGGTGGGGCGTTTGTCCTCAATCGTGTCGTCAAATTCGGCTGATGCCATTGTCGCGCCGCCAACGCCGTCTCGGCCAGTTTTTGCGCCTAGATAAACTACGGGCATGCCAATACCGGAAGCCGCTGAATAAAATATTTTGTCAGTGTCCGCGAGACCTGCTGCGAAAGCATTGACCAAGCAGTTGCCATTATACGCAGCGTGAAATCGCACTTCACCGCCAACAGTTGGTACGCCAAAACAATTTCCGTAACCGCCCACACCTGCAACAACGCCATGCACCAGCTGACGGGTTTTATAATGACTAGGATCGCCAAATGATAAAGAATTCATAGCTGCAATTGGGCGTGCCCCCATAGTGAAAACGTCCCGCAGGATACCTCCAACGCCAGTAGCTGCTCCTTGATAGGGTTCGATGTAAGATGGATGATTATGGCTTTCCATTTTAAAAACAACGCATTGTCCGTCACCGATGTCGACAATGCCTGCGTTTTCACCGGGGCCGCAGATTACCTGTGGACCTTTCGTAGGGAGGGTACGCAGCCATTTTTTTGAGGATTTATATGAGCAGTGTTCGTTCCACATTGCAGAAAAAATTCCAAGTTCAGTGAACGTTGGTTCGCGTTCGATGATCTTCAAAATCCGGTCATACTCTGATGATGATAACCCGTGGGCCGAAATCAAGTCGGATGTGATGGCTGGCTCTTGCATGTGAGTCCCTTGTACTGGTTAGGGGCCGTTTATGGCAACGCTCTCCTGTATTCAATGAGGGTTAATTTGGCAAGGGAAGCAAAGGATTAGTGTGTACTGTTATCAAGCTGAAGTCTAAATTTGCTATAATTTTTGTTTAAACTTTTGTGACATTTTGGATGTAAATATTTTAATTGCGTAGTTTTTTGAGTTCGAAACGGTTGTTTTAGCGTTTCTCAGCACAATCTAAACTGCTAAATTATTTTGAGTGTTTTTCTGTAAATACCATAAAAAAATCATCGAGAATGTTATTGTTGAAGAGGTAAGTTGCAAGATTAGCAACGAGATAGGTGCGAAAAATATTTTCTGAATATTTAGATGTTTATTGAAATTATTACGAACTTCAAAGTGGATGTTTGCGATCCTTTCATGGCCAATGCCATTATTGCAGATCAAACTGTTGGAAGGCATGAAATATGCAAGCTCTTGCATTTATTCCTTGAGAACCGTGTAGCTAGAAAGTCACCTTTCGTTGTTTTCAAGTATTGATTACGTTACGATTAATTATCTACGCAGGAAATCAAAGCCAAAACTTGGGTGATGCCACTCTAGGTGATTGCATCAATAGATTCACAATCAATACGACTTGTGGAGTTATTATTTTAAAATACATAATGGAATACTGTAATTCAACGTTTGAAACTGATCCACAACGTTTGGTTTGGGATTTTAAAAATAATCCTCTTCAAAACTATCACAGAGTTTAATGATAACTTTATTTGGTAATAAAAATTTTAGGAAATATCTGCAGAGACTTTTTTTTGCCAAACCCATTTTTTTTACTTGGGGAGCAATTGAATTAATTTTTTAAAAACACCGTGTCGAATAAAGAATTGCCGGGCACAGAGGCCCGGCAGAGTCCAACAGGGAGGTATAAAGAGG
>JBLILC010000064.1:0-13557 GCA_047635635.1 Octadecabacter sp.
TAAAGCAAATAAAATTCTGTGTGCAACATCACGCAACATACACAAAAAAGAACCAAATATTATGAGTTTAATTTAATATAGTTAATGGTTTTTACCTCAATTCAGTGCTTGTTAGAATAATTTTGACCTATATGTGGCAGTAGAATCCGCAAGCTTTAATACTGGTGTGATTATTTTATTTTTGACTATTGTTGGTGACCTCAACAACTCTAAAACCAATTCTGCAGCGCCTTCACCGATTTCGGTAGGTTTTGGATCAATAGTAGTCAAAGTTGGCACGCATACCTCAGAGATATGATAAGCACCAAAGCCAGCCATTGCGATTTGATCTGGTACAATTATACCACGCCTCTGACATTCAGACAAAGCACCAAATCCAACAAGGTCGGAAACACAAATTACTGCATCAGTATCAGGAAACTGAGCCAATAAATTAATCATCGCATTGGCACCTTTTTGCATCGGACGTTGTGGAGCGCCTGAACCAACCAATCTATCAGCTTTCATCTCATGACTTGCCATCGCTTTTTGAAAACCGCGTCGGCGATCCTTTCCACGCGTGTCACTCTCAGAATCACCACCCATAAATGCGATGCGTTTGCGCCCTTGCTGAACCAAATGATCTACAAGTAATTGCATTGTATCCGCGTTAGAGAAGCCAACGACATAACCAATCGGCTCTATGGGATTATCCCAAGTTTCAATAACAGGTACGCCTGCGTTGGCCAACAACTGGCGCGTTTTATCTGTGTGATGCCCTCCTGTGACGATAATTGCTTCTGGACGACGCCGAAGAAACTGCCTAATCAATTGCTCTTCACGTTCAATGTCATAATTAGTATGTCCCAACAACACTTGATAACCCTCTAGGCTAAGCGTGTTGGTCAAAGCCACAACTGTCTCTGCAAAATTAGCATTGTTCAGAGACGGGATTGTCACCGCGATAAAATCACTTCGCTGAGTGCGTAAATTTGCAGCTGTCATATCAAAAACGTAGCCAAGTCGATCAGCCGTCTCTCGTATTTTTTCACGGGTCGCACCGCCTACAGATGCATCTTCTTTGAAAGCCCTACTGACTGTCATAACGGACACACCAGCAGCTTGAGCTACATCTTTCATAGTGGGGCCGCGCTTCATCTAATATCCTTTGATGTGATCGATACCACTTTAGTTGGGTCCACCCCAAATTTGCAACCCTGCCACACTCTACAGCACCATCGTGGTAATGTAATGTTGCGTACGTTTTTAAAAAATTGGAAATAATGCCCCGGTGTCTTTTTGACTGATGTCCTTATATTTAAATTTAATGCAGTGATCCAAAATGTGCTATCAACATGACAAATTTTCAAAATTAATGGGATATTGGCGCACCAAAGTCAGCCAAATCTGTGGATACCAAACACATCGCACGGAGGCGGATAAGCACCTAGCTGTTAAACAAAAGTTTTTAAATAATGAAGTTCAAAAAACATAGTTGTTCAGTCCAAACTTTATATTAAAAATTGTAAATTAGGCATCATTTTGGCAACTGCTTAGGGCCTTTAAAATACTCCATTAATGCTGCCTGATCTTCGCCGCCCAATCCAGCAGCAGTTAGCATTCGGTGCACTTCAGCGCAAATTGCGGTCATCGGCATTGGGGTGTTGGTGCGCCGCGCCAAGTCTTGAGCTCCATTTAAGTCCTTAACCATATTGTCGATCCGGCCGGTACGGCGGTAATCCTTGGCAACGTAACGAGGCATGTACTCTTGCAGGATAGCACTGTCAGCACGTCCACCTGCTAGAGCAATTGGAATTTTTGCCGCATCTACGCCAGCATCAAGCGCTAATTGAGTGGCTTCCGCAACTGCTAGAAAGTTTAGTCCACACAAAACTTGATTAATAAGCTTGGTTGTTTGTCCAGCTCCAACTGGCCCCATATGGGTGTAATTTGACGCGATGTATTGCAGCACATCATGTGCTTCTTTGACATCTTTTGCCGTGCCACCCGCCATCAAAGTCAAATTCCCACTTAAAGCCTTGGGCGCCCCACCAGATAGTGGGCTATCAACCCAGCGAAGATTTTTTTCAACTGCTTTTGCTGCAAGGACTTTTGTCGCTTCAGGATCAATTGAAGACATATCGATAATCAGCGTGCCTGGCTTTGCTCCTTCGGCAGCTCCACCTTCCCCAAAAATAGCGATATCGATTATATGTGGAGCATTTAGGCTAGTGATGACATAATCACTGGCAGCGGCTGCAGCAGCAGCAGATGGTGCCGCAATAGCACCGTGCTCAACCAGTTCTGACACCTTATCGGCATTCAAATCAAAAACAGTAACCTGGTTTCCAGTTTGTGCCAAACGGGTTCCAATAGCCCCTCCCATTGCACCAGCACCGATTAATGCAACTTTTAATTTCATTACGTATCCTTTCGAAAATGAGCTATCAGTTCAGCAACAATAGCTTTAGGCCTTTGGTCAATATCAACACGAACCGCACGTTCATCAAATCCCAACGGCTCAAGGGATTCGAACTGGCTATCTAGCAATGCCGCTGGCATAAAATGGCCTGTACGCTTTGCCATACGGGCAGCAACGACATGCTGTGAACCATCAAGATGTAGAAACGCAACAGGGCCATCGGCGGCGGCTCGGATGATGTCACGATAGCTGCGTTTCAGCGCGGAGCACCCAATCACAAGGGAAAGACCGTGCTTTGTAAAGGACTGCCCGACCGCCATAAGCCAAGGAGCGCGATCCATGTCATTTAAAGGGTTACCCGCTGCCATCTTGGCAATATTTGCCGCGGGATGCAGATTATCACCATCGACAAACTCCGCACCAATTTGGTCTGCAAACTCTGCCCCGATAAAGGACTTACCACAGCCAGAAACTCCCATAATTACAAATCTCGTAATCATAAAGACGCTGTGATGCCACCATCCACAAAAATAGTAGTTCCATTCACAAACGATGAAGCATCAGAGGTTAGGAAAATACATGCTCCTACGAGTTCTTCAACATTGCCCCAACGACCTGCTGGTGTACGTTTTGCCAACCAAGCAGAGAATTCAGGATCTGCCACAAGGGCTTCATTTAATGGTGTGTCAAAATACCCCGGCGCCAACGCATTGCATTGTAAACCATGCTGTGCCCAATCTGTAGCCATCCCCTTAGTAAGGTTTGCAACTGCACCCTTTGTGGCTGTGTATGGAGCTATCCCAGGGCGGGCGAGTGCTGTTTGAACACTTGCAATATTTACTATTTTACCCTTGGCTCGTTTAATCATATGACGTGCACATGCTTGGCCAACATGAAACACAGACGCGACGTTAGTTTGAAGCAGTTTTTCAAATGCATCTGCAGGAAAATCTTCTAGTGCTGTGCGGTGTTGAATTCCGGCATTGTTTATTAAAATATCAATTGGACCAGTTGTCGCCTCAAAGCTATCAATTGCCGCGCGCACTTCCACGTGGTTTGTGACGTCAAAAGCAAGTAATTCAACAAAGATGCCGTCTTCCCGCAATTTAGCAGCGGCGTCTTTAAGCTTATTAATATCGCGACCGTTCAGCACAATCGACGCGCCAGCATTGGCAAGGCCACGCGCCAGAGCAAAACCAATCCCTTGAGAAGATCCAGTAATCAACGCGCGTTTACCTGTCAGGTTAAACAATTGAATGCTCATTTCTGATTCCTTTTTTTAGCAAATATAGCTGTATTTTTAATGTATGTTATCGATAACTATTTTTGTCAATGTATAGCTCAAAAACGAAAATTACGACTGGACGACCACATTTGCCTCACATATGTTAACGATAACAATGTTTATGCAGTCGCAGGAGTAAACTATGACAAAATCAGATATTCTTCAGATAGGTTTCTATCCAGACTGGGACCAAGAACCGTTGGATGTAGCCTTTAACATGCACAAATATTTTGAAGCTAAAGACAAGGCTGCTTTTCTTGCAAAAATCGGCCCAAGCATCAAAGGCATCGCGACTCGCGGTGAACTCGGTACCACGCAAGCAATACTGGACGCTTGTCCCAACATTGAAATTGTTTCGATTTATGGTGTTGGCTATGACGCGGTTGATGTAGCCGCTTGCACTGCTCGTGGTATCCATGTGACCAACACCCCAGATGTTCTAACGAACGATGTAGCCGACCTTGGCGTCGCTATGATGCTTGCCCAGTCGCGCAGCATGATTGGAGCATCTCAATGGGTGCGTGATGGGTCATGGGGTACAAAAGGCTTGTACCCACTGCAATCACGCGTTTGGGGAAAAAGGGTAGGTATTCTAGGCCTTGGACAGATCGGCTTCGAAGTCGCTAAACGACTTGCAGGCTTTGATCTCAACATCGCCTATAGTGATGTCGGTGCAAAGAGCTACGCTCCCGACTGGACATTTATTCAAGACCCAATTGCACTTGCTAAACATGCAGATTTTTTGTTTGTTACCCTCTCCTCATCCAATGACACGCGCCATATAGTTGGTGTAGAAGTGTTAGACGCCCTTGGCCCTGATGGAATGGTTATCAATATCTCGCGCGCTGCCAACATAGATGAGGAGGCGCTTCTCACTGCCCTTGAAAATAAAACGGTTGGATCCGCTGCCTTGGATGTGTTCGAAGGTGAACCAACTCTAAATCCGCGCTTTCTTGCCTTAGACAATGTGATGGTCCAACCTCACCACGCATCCGGCACCTATGAGACTCGTAAAGCAATGGGTAAGCTTGTGCGCGACAATCTGATTGCACATTTCACGGGCAATCCACTTTTAACAAAGTTAAATTAAAATGAAATCGCTTGTCATTCACGCAGCAAAAGATCTGCGAATTGAAGATCACGATACCACTGCACCAGCCAGAGGAGAAGTGCAAATTACCATGGCTGCTGGCGGAATATGCGGCACTGATTTGCATTATTACAACAATGGTGGTTTTGGAGCTATAAAGCTGCGCGAACCTATGGTTCTTGGGCACGAAGTCGCGGGCCACATCACAGATTTAGGTGCTGGAGTAGACAACTTAAAGATTGGCCAACTTGTAGCCATTTCACCATCGCGACCATGCAATAATTCTAAGTTTTGCCTTGAAGGCGCACAAAACCAATGCATTAAAATGCGCTTCTATGGCTCTGCAATGCCCTTTCCACATGTTCAAGGCGCATTCCGCCAAATACTGAATGCAAACGCCAGCCAATGCGCCGTCGCAGACGGCATTACGCCAGGCGAAGCCGCGATGGCTGAACCGCTTGCCGTCTGCCTGCACGCAACACGACGGGCTGGTAATTTGGTTGGCAAGTCAGTTTTGGTGACAGGGTGCGGCCCTATTGGTATTCTTTCAATTTTATGCGCGCGTCGCGCTGGAGCAAACCTAATAGTAGCAACGGATCTGTCAGATTTCACACTGCAAATGGCTAAATCATTGGGTGCAGACAAAATAATTAATATGGCGCAAAACCCAGATGGGTTGTCAGAATTTACCCCAAATAAAGGCACATTCGACGTACTCTACGAGTGTACTGGTGCTGCCCCTGCCCTAACAGCCGGCATCCATGCAATGCACCCAGGTGGCACAATTATTCAGCTCGGACTTGGTGGGGATATGACCCTACCAATGATGGCAATCACAGCAAAAGAACTGTCTATTAAGGGATCGTTCCGTTTCCACGATGAATTTGCCACTGGCGTCAATTTAATGCAAAAAGGCCTTATCAATGTAAAACCACTGATTACTCACACCTTTAGTATTGATAATGCGCTCGCAGGGTTCAAACTGGCATCTGAACGCACACAGACGATGAAAGCTCAGATTAATTTTGCCTAAGATCTAACCAATCATAATATGCAGCGTGATCTTTGTCACCACCCCCATGGACTTCAACAAAATCTTGAAATCCGGCTGTGATTGTCTCTGACAAAGGCAGTGACAAACCAGTGGCATGCGCCAAAGCCATAGCGTTTTTCAAGTCCTTAAGCTGTGCCACCGAGCGGCCACCCGGGGTGAAATTTCTCTCTACCATACGTAAGCCGTGCAAATCCAAAATACGGCTATCAGCAAAACCACCGCGTAGAGCGGCACGCAACGCGCCAGGATCACATCCACCAGCTTCAGCCAGCTTCATCGCCTCTGCAACAGCACCGATTGTAGTTGCGACAATTAACTGATTTGCCAATTTTGCCACCTGACCAGCTCCAATGGCTCCCAAAAGCGTCGCATGACCTAGCACATCAAATACTGGGGCGGCACGCGCGAATACCGCTTCAGCCCCTCCAACTAGGATGGCAAGGTTGCCAGCCTCTGCACCAGTGACTCCACCAGACACAGGTGCATCAAGGTAGTCTAATCCATAATGTAAAGCCTGACGTGCAAGATCACGATCTACTTCAGGATCAACTGACCCCATATTCACAATCAAACTACCCCGATCGATTGTAGCCATTGTGAAGTCGTCCAGTACAGCGCGAGTTGCAAGGCCATCCATCAACATTAGGATAACGCAATCTGCACCACTTACCGCTTTCTGTTGGATTGTAGCAACGACACAGACATCTTTAAGCACGTCAGCCTTCTCCGGACTGCGGTTCCACACTGTCACGTCATGTAGAGCCGCCAGCCGACGGGCCATCGGTGCCCCCATCAATCCTGTACCAAGAACTGTAATTTTCACAACAACACTCCATTCGCGTTAAGCGCAATATCTTCAACTTTATTATTCTTTGGACCGATTATGTCTAATACTCCATTAGTCTAGGTTATAGAAAAGTCGTCTGAAAATTTCATTGTCTGACTCCCGTAGCCGTTTTAACCAAAGGGCATACACTTTCATGAATATTAGTGGATGGTGCCCCAAACGATACGTCTTTCAAATCATTAGTCCCAGCATACTTAAGGCATATAAACTTGTAATTCATGGTCCAATTTTTCCCAAAAAAGTGTACTATAAAAGCTAATTTAAAAATGCAGGGCGGTTGGTTGATTGTATCAAGCGCCTCTTTCAGCCCTAAAAATATCCGTATACCTATTTGATAGGTCAGCAATTTAATGTCCATAAATGCTTTCATATTGACGTTCTTTCAGTTTGACGACACAAATAGTTAACGATAACATTTTGTGTAGGACAGAAAGGAAAAGACAAATTTCATTTTTAAAGCTATTGACCTTGCTATTAAACTTTATGCTGTACAAGAATTATATTACAAACAAACTTCAACCGCAGTCAATCAGATCAAACGCCTATCTAGCTTAGGCATTTTAGCACTATCAAGCCCCAATGATCTCAAATCCAAGAATTAGAATTCTTTCATTTTGCTTAAACTTATCAATACTTAACGCCCTATCTACCGACAAGAATCGGCACCAC
Organism: Octadecabacter sp.; assembly: GCA_047635635.1. Taxonomy (GTDB): domain Bacteria; phylum Pseudomonadota; class Alphaproteobacteria; order Rhodobacterales; family Rhodobacteraceae; genus Octadecabacter. The sequence continues at coordinate 7,347 of JBLILC010000064.1, forward strand.
ACTTCTAAAACTCTAATGTTTGAAAGGTTCTGGAACCTCGATCTGGACGGATCGTCCAAGCATGGTTTTTGCTCTGCAGTAATCAACAGTATCTAACTAATTATATCAGCCATGAACGGGACAAAAACATATGACAACTGCACAAATTGGGCTAATAGGTTTAGGTACGATGGGGGCAGCTCTCGCCTTAAACATAGCGGACAATGGCTTTGATATAGCAGTCTGGAATCGTACCAGGACTGTCACCAATGACTTCGTCAAAAATGCTGGTGACCTTGCAACGCGGATCACAGGCACTGACACACTCGAAGACCTCATAGCAGCAATTTCAACCCCACGGGCCATAATCCTAATGGTGCCTGCTGGACAGCCCGTTGATGATCAAATTGCAGCACTTCGCCCTTTGCTGAACGATGATGACCTAATTATCGATGCAGGCAACGCACTTTTCAAAGACACTAACCGCCGCATGGCGGAAGCTAAAGGTCCCTTCTTAGGTATTGGTGTGTCCGGAGGTGAAGAAGGCGCGCGATTTGGTCCATCTATAATGGGCGGTGGAGATCGTACGTCTTGGGACCGCGTAGCCCATATCTTTGAAGCGATTAGTGCAAAGCATGAAGGTATGCCATGCGCCACATGGATGGGAAAGGCGGGCGCTGGTCACTTCGTTAAAGCCGTTCACAATGGTATTGAGTACGCTGACATGCAGATGATTGCCGAAATCTACGGAGTTATGCGCGATGGATTTGGTATGTCAGCCCCCGAAATTGGTAATGTCTTCGATAGCTGGAACAAAGGCCCGCTACAGTCCTACCTGATCGAAATATCCGGCAAGGTAGCCCACGCATTCGACACCAAATCAGAAGGACCACTTCTGGATATTATCGTTGATGCAGCCGGACAGAAAGGTACAGGCCGCTGGACAGCAATAGAAGCTCAGCACCTTGCAGCTCCAATTCCAGGAATTGAAGCTGCGGTAGTGGCCAGAAATCTGTCTTCACGAATTCAAGAGCGCGTAGAATGCGAGGCATTGTTTGGTGCAGCTCCACTCACTATCGGTACAGAACAACTCAGTATTGCTCAGCTTGAGACTGGTTTAATTGCAGGTAAAATTTTAAGCTATGCGCAAGGTTTTGCTATGATCGACGCTGCGTCAGATTCCTATGAATGGGATTTGCCCCTGCCAGAGATTGCACGAGTTTGGCGAGCGGGTTGTATTATTCGATCTTCGATGCTCGACAACATGGCTACAGCTCTTACCAAACATCCCGACCGTAATCTAATGCAGGCGCCTGCTTTTGCAGATCTACTAAAAGCGCATCACATATCCTTACGCCAAATTGTGGCTGTTGGCACGCTTCATGGCATAGCGATGCCTGCCTTAGCTTCGAGTGTCGCCTATTTTGACGCCATGCGTACATCACGTGGCACTGCTAACATGATTCAAGGCCAGCGGGACTATTTCGGCCGACACAGTTTTTCAAGATTAGACGGTGGAGATGGATGGCACGGGCCTTGGGCAAAATGACACACCCAAAAGGTAGCTAATAACCACAGGCAATACATCTATTTTAGCACAAATTTTATAAGAGAAGTGTAGCTTAGGGGCTGATCCCCGAACATTAATTATGAACCAACCACAACACTGACTGACAGTGCAGAGCTCCCCTTTTACAGTTTTTAGTATACGAATTATAATTTGTGATGTTTCATTTTATCTATTGTGCTGATGCCTAAACTAAAAAATAATTTTTATAGTTAATTTTAAAAAATAGATTAATTATTTTATTTTGGTATCAATCATAAAAATACTTTTAATTTTAAAATAAATAATATTTATTTTTTTTGATTAAGCCAGCTGGCCGGTAATTTATACATAAAAATCAAAAGATAAACTGCAATTTAGGGGGTTCAGGTAACTTTACTCATAAAATGACCATAAAATGCAAAATTAAATTTGAGAAATATTGACAGGTAATCATTGCCAATGGTACGTCAAAACTATAAATGTTAACGATAACAATTTTTAGGGTTAACGATAACAAAATTGAGACAATACGTTAATCGCACTGAGCGATTAATTTAGACTAGTGCAAGTTGCTTTGGGAGGAGCGCATGAAGGTATTTGCCGAAAGACTATGGAACTCCATTGAGGCCATAATGTCGCTTCTAATGGTGGCAATGATTTCTCTCGTATTCACCAATGTTTTGTTGCGTTACGGCTTCTCGTCAAGCTTACGGCCCTCTGTTGAGCTGTCTCGAATGTGCTTTGTATGGGTGGTCATGTTGGGCGCAGTAATAGTGTTGCGGCGTGACGAGCATCTCGCTGTAACTGAAATCTCAGAAGTTCTTTTTCCGCGTGCAGTACCAATTCTGCGCCGACTAGGCTGGGCAATAATATTATTTTCTGTCGGTATGCTTTTCTGGGGGTCCTTCCGCCAGATGATGGCCAATTGGAATAATATCTCTCAACTTACCGGACTACCTTCAGGACTTTTCTACGCAGCTGGCGTTGTTTCAGGTGGCTTGATGGCAGTTGTGGCAGTCGTGCGAATATTTAATCTTGATGCGTTTAATAACGAAAATGAATCAAACCCATGACACTCGCAATTTTCCTTGGAGTTCTGCTATTCGCAATCATGCTTCGTTTACCCGTAGCGTTCGCTTTATTGCTGTCTTCTATCGCGCTCATGTTTTACTTAGATTCATTTAGCGTTGATATTTTAGCACAATCGTTGATCAATGGCGTGGATAGCTTTCCACTTTTAGCAATCCCTTTTTTCCTTGTTGCTGGTGAGGTCATGTCTGTGGGCGGCCTTTCCACGCGCATTGTAAGTATGGCTAAGACGTTTGTCGGTCATCGTAAGGGTGGCCTTGGATATGTAGCTATTTTCACGTCTGTTTTATTGGCAGGTCTATCAGGATCTGCAGTAGCTGATGCCGCCGCGCTGGTCAGCATTCTTTATCCAATGATGAAACAATCCGGTTATCCCGAAGGACGTTCTATGGGTCTTCTTGCTTCTGGCGGGATCATAGCGCCAGTCATCCCCCCCTCTTTGCCGTTAATTCTGGTGGGTGTTGCAGGCGGTATTTCGATCAAAGACTTATTCCTTGGTGGTATCGTTCCCGGCTTATTTATGGGTTTTACGTTAATACTTGTGTGGTCTTTTCTTGTGCGTAATGAGGATCTTCCAGTAGCTCCCAAAGCGACAAGTTTTGAAAAAATGAGCTCTTTGCGTCAAGGTGTTTGGGCACTCCTAATGCCAGTCATCATAATTGGTGGAATACGATTTGGAGTATTCACACCCACGGAGGCTGCCGTTGTCGCCGCAGTCTATGCACTTTTCGTTTCCACATTTATTTATCGCGAAATGACTTGGACTAAGCTATATAAAGTGTTGAAAAATGCTGGGCGCGCCACGGCAATGGTCATGTTTCTTGTCGGCTGCGCTATGGTTGCAGCATGGCTAATCACCATAGCTCAATTGCCGCAACAACTAGCAACGCTTCTTGAGCCGCTCATCGACAATCCACGCACATTGATGCTGGTAATCATGCTGCTGGTTCTGGCTGTCGGCATGGTCATGGATCTTGCACCGACCGTACTGATACTCGTACCTCTGCTGATGCCTGTCATTAAACTGGCGGGTATCGATCCAGTCTATTTTGGACTAATGTTCGTGATTAACTGCTCAATCGGTTTGATAACTCCGCCTGTTGGCAATGTCCTGAATGTTGTTTGTGGTGTCGGCAAAGTGCCGATGTCCAAAGCTGTCAAAGGGGTTTTTCCCTTTATAGCTGCGTATTTGGTGCTTCTGGGAATGTTTATAGCATTTCCGAACATCATCATCCTGCCGATGCAATTTATCACCGGCTAAACTTACCTAAAGGAAAAAAAATGAGTTCTTATTTAAAACCAATGTTGCTCGCAAGTGCCATGATCTTTGGAGCGACATTTGCTAACGCTGAAACAACATTGAAATTAGCCCATGCTGCGCCAGAGTCTGATCTACAACAAACTATGTCCGTTTTTTTTAAGGAACAAGTCGAAGTACGGACTGACGGCAATGTATTAGTTAATCTGTTTCCATCAGGCCAGTTGGGCAACGATGCGCAGATGATTGATGGTATTCGCTCCGGTATTATTGATATTGCGATGGTCGGGCTGAACAATTACTCAGGGCTAATGCCAGAATCTGCAGCCTTCACCTTACCTTTTATGTTTCCAACTCGCGAAGCAGCTTATCAGGTTCTAGATGGACAAGTCGGGCAAGGCGTACTCGATCAGATGAACGAGTTTGGCCTCAAAGGTCTTGGTTTTCCGGAAAACGGCTATCGCAACATGACCAATAATCGCGGTCCAATTCGCATGCCAGCTGATCTTGCAGGTTTGCAAATGCGAGTGAACAACTCAATCGCGCTCAACGACATGTTCGCAGCTCTTGATGCAAATCCTCAGCAAATTCCTGTAGCAGAGCTCTATACTGCCCTTGAAACCGGGGTTGTAGACGCACAAGATCACCCCATTGGTGTAACACTGTCATTCAAATTTTACGAAGTTCAGGACTACCTTAGCCTCACTCAACACGCCTATTCGCCACTAGCGCTTGCAATGAACTCCGATACTTTTGAGGATTTGACAGCTAACGAACAATCTGTTGTTCTTGAAGTGGCAGCTGAAGCCGTTGCAATGCAACGCGAATTGAGTATCGCAAAAGAAGACGAAATGCTTGCCGCCTTAGAAAGTGACGGCATGACAATTAATCGCGACGTCGACGGCGCCGCATTTCAAGAAGCGGTAAAGCCAGTTTGGGAAGCCTTCATCGAAGCCAATGGCGACGGGCTCGTGAACGCAATTCTTGAAGCTTCCGAGTAAGCTAAACGCATGTTCAAAGGGCTTGCCAAATTTTGGCGAGTCCTACTTGCTATACTAAAACACGACTAACTTTTCGACTTACCTGATAAAAGCTATTCACTTTACCAACGTCGTGAATACAAAATACCTATCCAAACCTACGTTTATTTGTGTGAAGCTTGAATGACATCCAACAGTTTTCAACACTCTAAACCCAGTTGATTAATTACTAATGGGGCAATGAGTATAGAAACTTCAGACCCATTTTTTTAAGCCTACAACTATTGTCAAGATCAATACCATGCAGCTCCTAAAAAAAGTCAATGAGCGTGATCCTAACAAAAACATTACCCATTTCACCTGTGACAAAGCTATCAATCATAAAATATTTGACCTTAGGATATTTTCATTAAGACAGCTGTTATTTTTATTTGGTACGGCTGCCACACTATTATTGCTTAGCGTAAAGGTGCGGCTGACCTCTCGCTAATATATAAAATAAAGCCAGCCATAATTTTAGCCATAATCGAATTTTATAACTTCACAGTTTTTGGGCTGGATTCCGGTTAACGCACGAATAAAGTTACCATGAGTAACAATAGCTGTAGATTGGATACGTTCACGCTTGAGAAATTTAGAAAATTCATTCGCTCTTTCTTGCAAAGTCTCATCGGGTTCAACTGAGATCCCTCTGTGGTCTTTTTCTTCGTCATGCCACCAGCATTTATTTAGATGGCCAAAATCAAGATGAGGGTACTTTTTAGAAAGTTCACTGGGCGGACTTCCAACATCGCAACTGTTGCAGAGTTGCTCTCGCACCATGGCATTGATCTGCATCGGTAGCTTGTTTTCAAAAATTAAATGGGCCGTTTGCAGTGTTCTGGTGAACGGCGAGACAATGATGTTTAGTATATTAAATTGTTTGATTTTGGCCTGAGTTTGTTGAGCCTGAAATTCTCCAAGCTTTGTAATAGGTGCATCGAATATCATAGGATCCGGTTTGTTTGGATCATAAACAGCGTTGAAAACTGATTGCGCGTGTCGAATAAGGTAAATTGTCACTTTTAATACTTCCTAATTCTGAAAATAGCTAAGTTACTGTTCAAACATTTTGCTTATTTAAGATTTTTTTAGCATCTACTTTTTATACAAAAATTTGTGAGTTTTGGATATTCTACAAGTAGAGCATCCATCCCCAAACCGTACCATTTTTTTTGATGACATTTTATTTTACCGACACATAGATGACACTTTTTATATCAGATCTCAACGAACAACTGGTAGGTCAGTAAGTCGCGTCGTATACCGTGGACTTCGATGATCCGACCGAAGCTGCCAAGTGCGCTTCATCCCTTC
>JBLILC010000065.1:0-13229 GCA_047635635.1 Octadecabacter sp.
ACGGATGTTCAATTACCCTCCACCAAAAATATCATTAATCGTTTTGTAAAATAAATATTTTTTTCACTATGTTGTATTCTAATCAAAATTTCAGAGGCCTATATTTAACCCACAATAATTTCTTTTGCGAAGGGATAAACATTTAAAAACAGTCTTGATAATTTAAACTTAATTTTTTGACCCTCTTTTGTTCAAAAAATCTGACAATTTGTGATTTTTTTCTAAGCGAACAGTGACCTGTAGTCCCGTTCACACTTTGTTTTAGTGGGATCGTTTAGATTAAGATATAAAGGCGGATACTTTTCTTTAAAATTTTCATTAAACGACGGGGCACCCGTAATCTCATAAAAAATACTATAATTAACTGTAGAAAATTCAAAATTTTAACGTGTTTCTTCGCGAAAATAGGCCGCTTGGATAGTGATAACCACATTTGGCGGCACCACAACTCGGGTGAGACATTAAGGGTTAATTTCTTTTAGTTTAACCTTCTGACGAGCAGCCAGTGTATCAATTTCGCTGCGCGCAATTGCTGATAAAGTCACACTAGGTTTTCGCAAAGTTTCATATGCAATGGCACCGCGCTGCGCCAATGTATATTTACGAATGGCAAGGCCTATGCCCGGCTGCGCCTCATAGCGTATCATCGGCATATACGCGTCAAAAATATTACGAGCGTGCCCCTCGTTATTATTAAGTGCCTCAATTACTTGCGACATCATTTCTGGATATGCAAATCCAGTCATAGCACCGTCAGCGCCACGCAACATTTCCTCGAGGAGATAAAGGCCACCATTACCGCACATCACAGATATTCTGCGCGCGCCGCCATCCGACGCAGCGCGCAAAGTGCTGATTTTTTCTAAACCCGGCCAATCTTCATGTTTTAACATCATACAGGTCGGGCAATCTTCTATAATTTTCAGAATGACTGATGGCGACATGATAACATTTGTTACAAGCGGGAAGTCTTGCAATACAAATGGCACCACTCCCAACACATCAGCTACATTGTGATAATATGCAACGATCTGGTCATCTGTGCGAAGATTCGATGGTGGGGCAACCATGACACCCACGGCCCCGGCATCCATTGCCGCATCAGCCAAGGTTTTCATCGCTACAAATCCAGCTGCGGAGACGCCTACTATGGTCGAAACTGAGCTTCGCGCAACGACACGCTCAACAATGGTCAAGGATTCTTCGGCAGTTAATTTACCAGCCTCACCCATCATGCCCAAAATAGTCAGGCCGGTGGCACCCTTCGATATATAAAAGTCCACCATGCTATCGACGCTGCTCCAGTCAACCGCTCCATCTGGCAAAAATGGTGTTACGGCAATCGTGAATACGCCTGCAGCTGTTTCATCAATCATCTTAACTTTCTTTCCAGTGACTTTGACCAAGTGCAATGTGGCCCAAGGCCATAGCCGCAGCCGCTTGGCAAGGTTCGACAACAGGCAGGCCTGTCTCCGCCTCTAATATGTCGCGATAATGCGCCATACCCGCGCACCCCATAATCAACACGTTAGCACCGTCGCTGTCACGCAATCGTTTTCCTATCGCAATCATTGCCGTCAAGCTTTCATCTCGGTCACTCAGGTTTGCGACACTTAAGCCTAGCGCGCGACTGCCTGCCAAACGGTCCAGTACACCCATCGCCCCAAACGCGCGAAGGTGGCGCGGGATCGACGAGGGCATTATTGCGATTACACCAAACATTTGCCCCAGCGTAAGCGCCGTCATAACGGCAGCCTCCTGTATGCCAACAACTGGTAAATTCGTCTGATCACGTAATGCATGCAAACCAGGATCACCAAAACAGGCAATCACGTAACCTGTGGCATCAGATTGCGCGGCAGCAAGTAAAAGCATGGGGGCAATCGTCAAATCCGCTTGACACTGATTTTCTATACCTGTGGGCCCTTCGGTTAAGGTCAAACAACGGATATGGGTGCCAAACCGCCGCAAGGGTTCGACTGAGGCATCGATACCATCAGTTACAGTAAAAGATGAATTTGGGTTAATAATTACAAGCGCCATGTCACAGTCCTTGTATCAGATTGAATTTTGATCTGTATTAATGCGGAATCTATAACTACTAACAAACAAATGCCTACCTTTTCATCAACGAAAATTTTGATATGTTGTCCAGAGTTATTTAAGTACAATAAGCCAATCACGTATCCAAGCCTGAAATAGGAATACAGAAATGAATTGAATCTGTATTAGTATATTTATTTGTGTCCTTGATTTATTAACCAACAGGATAAGCATAAAACTGCAATTTTTTTGTGAAATTTGCACCAAAACTTTTAAATAGCAAGCGGCAGCCTCATTAAATTTTCATAAAGTCGGATCGGACACTGTAGAACAATGTAATAGAAAAACGTTATGATGTGCTGGTTTGTAGCGTCTAGTCTGATCATAAGTTGATTTTACCGTTTTTTGGTTTCGTTGCCAGTTCAGGCCGATCTATCCATCGACCTTGTCCAGCAGCTCCAAGAAACGCACCGTCTTCGCATAACGTTTTTCCACGCAAGATAACCTGTGTGGGCCAACCAGTAATCGTACGCCCCTCCCACGGATTATAACCAACATTATCGTGCAAGTCATTGGCCCCGTAAGTCAATTGTTTGTTAGGATCCCAGATCGTAATATCAGCGTCCATTCCTTGCGAAATCGAACCCTTCTGGCGCAACCCGTAAATCTGTGCAGGTGCGGTAGCTGTAATTTGTGCAAACTGCTCAGGCCCCTGCCCACCCTTCCGCATCATTGCATCAAACATCAATGGCATGCGCGTTTCTAGCCCTGGCAAACCATTCGCAACTTCATGAAATGCCGGGTTTGGGCCAGCCTTCAGCTTTCCACTCTTATCAAAACGATATGGTGCATGATCTGACGAAACGATTTGTAAATCCCCCTCATCAAGCGCGGCCCAGAGTGCGGCTTGATCTGCTATGTGTCTTTGCGGCGGTGAACACATCCACTTAGCTCCCTCCGATCCAGGCGCGTCCAGAATATCTTCAGTCATAAATAGATAATGTGGACAAGTTTCAGCCCAGACTGGGGCACCATTTTCACGAGCCTTTTTAACAGCGTTAACACTCTCAACAGTTGAGATGTGGAACAACATTACAGGTTGATCTAAATAGGCTGCAAACCGACACATCCGTTCAACCGCGTCAATTTCAGCCATGCGTGGGTGCGACGCAGCATGGTCGCGCGGGCGAACTTTTCCTGCAGCGATCAATTGGGTTTTTGCATGATCCAAAATGGCGTCAGTTTCTGCATGAACACAAATGAGCGCTCCATGCTGACGGGCCTGCGCCATAACAGAAAGTATCTCTCGATCCACAAGTTTGATGTTGTAGGTCGTGAAAATCTTTAACGAACGATGGCCCGCTGTAATTAAATCACCCAAATCAGATTCAAATCCTTCTACGTCAAGATCGGTCAGCGTTAGGTGAAACGCGTAATCAATCATAGCACCGCGTGCAGCACGAGCGCTGTAATTGACGACTGTTTGAGCCAAGGCTTCGCCTTTAGCTTGCGCTGCAAACGAGATCACTGATGTTGTGCCACCCAACGCTGCAGACCGGGTCGCGGTCTCGAAGGTATCCGCATTCATAACACCCATGCCCGACATTTGTTCAATATGGGCATGGACATCGACACCACCCGGCATCACCCATTTACCAACTGCGTCGATTTCCTGAACACCTGAAACATTTTTTCCCACCGAAACGATCTTACTGTCATGGATGGCTAGGTCTCCTTGAACTACACCATTTGGTGTCACGACATGTCCACCTCTAATCACTAGATCATTTTCATGTGCCATCAACATCGTCCTTTTTAGGTATTAGGGATGAATGATCATCAACAGATGTGCTGCGTCAAGAACCCCGACAGCGATCACTTAAAACTTTGCATAAACTGCAACGGTAGCAAAATTGATGTTCTTTCGTTTCTAAAATAAATACCTACTATTTTCATGAACTCAAAGGTGGTTAGTGAGGCAGACGTTTTGCAATTTTTCAATGATTCAATGCGCAGAAACTAAAAGTCAATTTCTTAAAATTTAAACATTCTATTATTTTGCATTTATTTATTCGTATTTGATACGAGTATAGATGATTTCTAAATTTGCCAAACCACTTCAACTCACATTTATGACTCCATTAGACTTGGCCCGCCATGCCTGCAGCGTTATCACTGCCATCAGAAAATTTATCTTGGAGTCCACCATGACCGACGTCGCAGAACTCATTGCCCACGCTATAGCCACCGATATTGGCGCACGTCAGGAACAAGTAAAAGCGACGGTTGCCATGTTAGACAACGGCGATACTGTTCCATTTGTTGCGCGATATCGCAAAGAAGCAACGGGTGGTCTGAACGACACACAATTGCGCCGACTAGCCGAGCGTCTCAATTATCTGCGCGATCTGGAAAAGCGGCGGACAATTATTTTGGGTGAAATTAAATCGCAGGGCAAACTGTCAAATACGTTGGCTCGCGCCATAACTTGCGCTGACACCAAAGCTGTGCTGGAAGATTTGTACCTCCCTTTTAAACCAAAGCGGCGCACCAAAGCAATGATCGCACACGAAAACGGTCTAGAACCGCTTTTACGAAGTATCCTCGCAGACCGCGTTGCAGATCCTACTGAACAAGCGCAAGCCTACCTATCCAAGACCGTTCCTACACAAAAGGATGCGCTGACCGGAGCGCGTGACATTTTAGTGGAGGAGCTGAGCGAAAACGCAGCACTGCTGGGGCGACTTCGCGCTGTCATGCAAAAGGAAGCGATAGTCACCTCGCGCGTAATGTCAGGCAAAGAAGACATCGGGGCGAAGTTTTCAGATTATTTCGCCCATAGTGAAAAATGGGCAACGATCCCGTCACACCGCGCGTTGGCTATTCTACGTGCCACCAAAGACGAGATTGTGACACTCGACATCACCCCAGAGCACGAAAAAGGGCTTGAGCATATAATTGGCATCATCGCGTCTGAAATCAGCATACGAGGCCAAACAAAAGGTGATCTTTGGTTAAAAGACATCGCCGTTTGGGCATGGAAAGTGAAATTAAGCACAACGATGTTTATGGACCTTTTGACGGACTTGCGTCGACGCGCTCATGCCGCTGCCATAGATGTCTTTGCGCGTAACCTACGCAACTTACTACTAGCTGCCCCTGCGGGTCCACGCGCGACGCTAGGCCTTGATCCCGGCATTCGGACAGGGTGCAAAATCGCCGTTGTGGACGAGACTGGTAAGCTGTTGGAAACGTCAACAATTTATCCCTTCCAGCCGCGCAATGACCTACGCGGAGCCGAAGAAACTCTAATTAAAATAATCCGCGTCAACGGTGTTGCTTTAATCGCAATTGGCAACGGGACCGCTAGCCGCGAATCTGAACGGCTGGTTGCAGAAGTGATTAAACGACTTTCTAAAGACAACATCCACCCAAGCTCGGTAATCGTGTCAGAGGCGGGTGCGTCGGTTTACTCTGCGTCTGAACTGGCATCGATAGAATTTCCAGACATTGACGTTTCTCTCCGAGGAGCGGTGTCTATTGCCCGCCGATTACAAGACCCTTTGGCAGAGCTGGTCAAAATAGAACCGCAGGCCATTGGCGTTGGACAATATCAACATGACGTGGATCAGCGGCGTCTTGCACAATCCCTAGCTGCTGTAGTCGAAGACGCGGTGAACGCCGTTGGTGTTGATTTGAACATGGCCTCCGCCGCACTTTTATCCCATATAGCTGGCTTGGGTCCGACTTTAGCGCAATCCATAGTGACACATCGCGATATCAATGGTCCTTTTGAGGCCCGCAAGTCACTGCTAAATGTGGCTGGATTAGGGCCAAAAGCATTTAAACAATGCGCGGGTTTTTTACGGATTACAGGTGGTAGTGAACCATTGGACGCGTCATCCGTACATCCTGAGGCCTACTGTGTGGCGCGCAAAATTGTCCAGGCTTGTGGTCACGATATTCGTACAATCTTAGGCGATAGTAGCGCTCTGGCAGGCCTTCAGGCAGAACAGTTTGTCGATGATAGCTTTGGTCTGCCAACGGTGCGCGACATCCTGACGGAACTGGAGAAACCAGGCCGCGACCCACGCCCAACCTTTAAGACAGCCACCTTTGCTGATGGTATCGACAACATTACTGACCTCAAATCTGGTATGTTGCTGGAGGGCACCGTTACAAATGTCGCAGCTTTTGGGGCCTTCGTTGATATCGGCGTACATCAGGACGGTTTGGTTCATGTCAGCCAAATCGCTGATCGTTTTGTGAAAGACCCCCATGAGGTTGTGAAAGCTGGTGATGTGGTTAGGGTTAAGGTTACTGAAATCGACGTGCAACGCAAACGCATAGGGTTGAGCATGCGAAAAGATTGCAACGAGGCTACGGTACCGCGTAAACGCGAGAGCAAAAAACCGCTTGAAGCTCGTGCAGCAAAACCTACTAACACCCCAAATTCTAGAGCAAAAAATGAGGGATCATTTGGATCAGCTCTTGCCAACGCAATGGAAAATCAAAAAGAAAAATTCTGAAAATACGTTTAGAAAATATCAACTCATCTGAGTTTGACGTAAGATATCTGAACCAGCTTTATGTTCTATTGTTCAGCCAGCGTTTAATTTTCAGCTAAATTTTATTTTAACAATCTTCGTCAATATGTCAGAAATGTAAGCTTTGATTAGCACTACTGCTACCTTTTGGTTACTTTTAAAATAACATAAAGGAGAAAATTTTGTCAATTGACCAAACTAAGTCGCAGCAGCCACCTCCGTAATACAGCACTCTCTTATATAAACATTCGTAATTTAAATGCGCAAGGCAAAGTGAAATTGCGGTGCCTCACGATCCATAAGACCCTGCTTGTCAGTCATTGGAAAATATCAAAATAATTTAAATAATTAGTATTTTAAAACATCAATTAAATTGGTTAGATTTGTCAAAATTTGCATGCGCACATCAGCTTTTTTTACATGTGCGTTTTTGTCACACTTGATGCAAAAAAATCGATTAAACAACTAAATATTTTATTTTACATTAAAATTTTACTTAATTGATATGACCTGCGACATTAAGGAAGTCTGGTATGCCATTGAATACACCTGTGCCAGACTACGTTGAAATTTGTGTTGTTAACAGGAGGAAACACATGGAAACTTTATCAATAGGTCAATATGACCTCATCTTTAACGCCTTTTCGTTTGGCTTTGCGACGCTCGCCGCTGCAACGCTTTTCTTTTGGCTTGGAGTTGGCCAAGTTAAATCAGAATATAAAACTGCACTTATTGTAACCGGGCTAGTTACATTTATCGCAGCTTACCACTACTGGGCCATTGGCCAAAGCTGGCGGGATGCCTACACACTTGTCGAAGGTGTGCATGTCCCGACTGAAAAAGCTTTTAATTCGGCTTACCGTTACGTCGATTGGCTTTTGACAGTGCCACTTCTTTTGATTGAACTGATCCTAGTGATGAGCCTCAGCAGATCCGAAACAGTATCGCGCGCTACCAGCCTTGGTCTTGCGGCACTATTAATGGTTGCTTTAGGGTATCCAGGCGAAGTTTCAGACTCGGGCAGCGTTCGTTGGATCTTTGGTCTTCTGTCGATGGTTCCCTTCTTATGGATTGTCTTCCAACTTTACGTTGGTTTGGGCAAAGCAATCGAAAGCCAGCCAGAAAATGCACAAAGTCTTGTCAGAACTGCGCGTAACGTAACTGTTGCCAGCTGGTGCTTTTACCCAGTTGTCTACTTTGCCGGCGCAATTGGTCTTGAGGGTGCCCTCGCCACAGTTGTTGTTGAAGTTGGCTATACAATTGCCGACATCATCTCCAAGGCTGGCTTTGGTGTACTTATCTTTATGATTGCGATGCGCAAAAGCGAAGAAACACCAGGCTCTAAAAAGACAGCTGTTCCAGCTGAATAAACGCTCTAAGCCGTCCCTGCTATTTGCGGGGGCGGTCCCTTCTGTTGATCCGATAGGATGTTTTCAATGTTAGTTACAAAAGATCGTTCGACTGCTTTACTAACCGATATTGACGCCGAAATTGATCGGCTTCTTTTGCCCAATCCTTCTCGCGTTGCAGATGCCGCTCGATATCATCTTTCAGCTGGTGGCTCACGTGTTCGTGCGCGGCTAGGTATTGACGCCGCCGCCGCGCTGAAGCTTTCACCACAGGCGTCTCTTGCCTGCGCAATAGCACCCGAACTTTTACATAACGCATCTCTGGTGCACGACGATCTTCAGGACGATGATGCAATGCGCCGCGGTAAGCCATCTGTTTGGTCACGCTTCGGCAAAGACATTGCAATTTCAACAGGTGACTTGCTGATATCCGCAGCCTACATGGCCATCGCAGCGCATCCACATCCTGCACTGGCCCTTCGCGCCATGCACGACTCAGTTTCACTTACTATTAATGGACAGACACAAGATGGCCGCTCAACGCAGCCAACTCCTGAGGCATACGTAAATATTGCCGCAAACAAGTCGGGCCCCTTGTTGGCGCTGCCGATCCGCTTAGCGTTGATCGCAGCCCAAGCACCTGGACAGGATACTGTTGTCCACGCGGGTCGCGCGCTGGCCGTCGCCTATCAAACACTTGATGACATTTTAGATCGCAACCACGATCTTGAAAAAGGTTCTACAAATATTTGTTTAGCTCTCGAGGCCATAGGTCATTCTCCTACCTCTGCACAAATCATAGCAACGGCACGGGCTCACGCAGCACTAACATCCGCACGAAAAGACGCGATAGAATTACCCCACGGTGTGGGTGTACCCTTTCTAGCCCTCGCTGACCGCCTTGAAAATCAATTAAAGGATGCGCCCAATGCCGCGTGATACCAGTTTTCCTGCTACACAAACTGCCATTGTTGCAGGTGCTGGATTTGGTGGGATTGCAGCCGCGCTCCGCCTACGAGCCAAAGGTTATGACGTACACCTAATTGATCGGTGTCCACGTCTTGGTGGGCGCAGTCAGGTATTTGAAAAGGACGGTTTCAGACACGATGCCGGACCAACAGTCTTAACTGCACCACATCTTTTTGAAGAACTTTTTGAACTGTTCGGAAAAAAAATGTCGGACTACGTCACATTAGTCGAACCCAACCCATGGTACCGGTTTCAATATCACGATGGTGACACACTCGATTACGGCCCAACAGAAGCCGCAACCGAGGCCGAAATTGCACGAATTTCACCTGCGGACGTTGAGGGCTACCGTCGCATGGGCGTGTGGTCTAAGAAAATTTATGATGTGGGCTTCACCAAACTTTCTGCTGTTCCATTTCATTCCGTTAGTTTTATGATCAAACAGATTCCTGATCTGCTGCGCCTCAGATCGTTCGAAAGCGTGTGGTCAATGGTGTCGCGTCACCTCAAACATGACAAGCTGCGCCGAGCCTTTTCAATCCAGCCATTGCTGTTAGGCGGCAATCCATTTTCAACAACAGCGATCTATGGGATGATCAACCACCTAGAACGTGAGCACGGCGTTTGGTTTGCGATGGGTGGAACCGGCGCATTAGTGGACGCATTTGAGCGCTTAATGAACGAACAAGATATCAAAATTTCTCTCAACACTACAATTACTCAAATCCAGGTTAATAATGGTAGTGCATCAGGTGTCATACTTGAAACTGGTGAGCAGATTGACGCAGATGTTGTTGTATCGAATATGGACCCAGTCCATGTGTACCGCAACATGCTGCCTCAATCCGAAATTTCGACAGTGGCCAAGCTGCGATCTCGTAAGCCGCGTTTGTCGATGGGCCTGTATGTCATGTACTTTGGTGCAAAAAAAACATGGCCCAATGTTGCCCATCACACGATCTGGTTTGGTGAGCGCTATAAAAGTCTACTGCGCGACATTTTCGACAATCAGAAACTCACGGATGACTTTTCGTTGTATGTGCATCGTCCAACTGCAACAGATCCCAGCTTTGCGCCAGACGGATGTGACAGTTTTTACGTGCTGTGTCCCGTTCCAAATCTTGCCGGTGGACAGGACTGGAAGGTAGAAGGCCCTAAGTTGCGAGACCGAATCATTGCAACTCTTGATGAGACCATGTTGCCTGGTTTGACCGAGACAATCACGGCGGAATTTGCTATGACGCCCGAAGATTTCAGCCACGATTACCTCTCAGTGGACGGCGCCGGATTTTCCCTGTCGCCGTTTTTTACGCAATCGGCATGGTTTAGATTTCACAATCGCGCAGAAGGTCTGCAAAATTTATATTTCGTAGGAGCGGGAACACACCCTGGCGCAGGTTTGCCCGGTGTCGTTTCGTCGGCCAAGGTTCTCGAAACACTTGTTCCAGTTGCGGAAACAATCACATGAATCCACAGGCAGTCATGTCACATCACGCACGCAGCTTTGCACCAGCGACACGTTTTCTTCACCGGCGCGATCGGCTGCGTGTTGCGCGTCTGTACGCTTTGTGCCGTACCGTAGATGACATTGCAGACGAAATCGGTGGATCTCTTGGTCAAGCAAAATTACATGCGTTGCGCGACGAATTGAGCAAGCCTGACCCGCAGGATTTGATTGCTATCGAGGCGCAAGATTTATTCAAAGGTCGATTGGTCGGTTTGGCTGCTTTCAGTGAGCTGGTGTGCACTGCGGCATCTGACACCAATGAAACTTGCATTACAGACAGTTCTGCCTTGGATATTTATTGCATGGGCGTTGCAGGCACAGTTGGAGTTATGATTTGTGCGCTTTTTGATGTTGATGAAGCATACCTTGAAAACGCGACGGATCTTGGCCGCGCTATGCAGTTAACCAATATCTGCCGCGATGTAGCCGAAGACGCCCGCATAGGGCGGCGCTATTTACCGTTTACGCTTTGTCCACACACTCCCGAAGAAATCGCAGCTGGCGATACTAAAGCTATCAAAGCAGCTGAGTCAGCAATGACCTGCTTGCTGACTGAAGCCGATGAATTATATATCTCAGCACGATTTGCATTTGAGGCGCTTCCATTGCGACTTCGGCTAGCTGTGGCATCGGCAGCAGCAATGTATAAGGGCATTGGGGCACAGCTTCGTGAACGTAATCTTAAACCTTTAGCAGGACGAGCGTTCGTCCCAATAAAGCGAAAAGTGATTTTAGCAGCGGGTGCAGTGTTGGCAGAACTTTTTCGCAAGCGTAAAATCGAAAACAAGTCTAGGCATGCCCGTGCCTGATGTCGACATCGCAATTTTAGGTGGTGGCTGTGCAGGGTTGAGCCTCGCAGTTCGGCTGGCAAAAAGCAACTTTTCAGTACGTGTGATCGAACCGCGCTCAAAGTATATTGATGATCGCACGTGGAGCTTCTGGCGCACTCAGCCCGATCCGTTCGAGGATTGTGTACGCCGAGAATGGAGGTCTTGGACGGTGCAAGGCTTTCAGGGTCAAACACTACGCTCGTCTTCAAACATTCGTTATCAAACTATAAAATCTGGTGCGTTTTATAATCGTGCACTTGAATTGATTGAGGATGGTAAAGCCTCCTCGATCTCTATGGCTACGCACGCTAGTGACGTTACTCAGACTGGTGATAGTTGGCGAGTTGATACGGACGCTGGCTCTCTTACGGCTACTAACGTAGTTGACACTCGCCCCCCTAACCGTGTTCCAACCTACGGGCAATTCTTTCTGGGCCGTGAGATTAAAACCGAACGTGCAGTGTTTAATCCTGATGTCGTACAACTTATGCACTTTCGTCGCACCCGGAGTGGTGGTGTTGATTTTGTCTATATCCTGCCATTCGCCGTTGATCAGGCATTGGTGGAAGTCACATCGTTCGCCCCACATAACCCCGGGCATAAAGTCTTTACCAAATGGCTAGATGAAGAAATCAATTCGCTTAATCCTGGACAAACACAAACTCTTCGTACCGAAGCAGGTTCATTGCCGATGCAAGCAGGTTTTGCAGATCAAAGCCCAGACGGCATCATTCGCATGGGTTTGGGTGGTGGTGCAGCCAAACCTTCAACAGGGTATGCTTTTGCTCGAAATCAAATGCAAGCTGATCAAGTTGCAGCTGCACTTATCAGTGGACAAGTTCCCAACATGCGGCTGGACAGCGCAATAACCCGTTTTATGGATCGTGTTTTTTTGCAAGTCCTTGCTGTCAAACCTGAGCGAGGTCCAGCCCTGCTTGAATCCTTGTTTCGCAATGTCTCACCAGATCGATTGGAACGCTTTCTCTCAGGCTCAACCCGCGCCATAGATCGACTATCAGTCATGAAAGCATTACCGCCGCTTCCCTTTTTACATGCGGCCGCGTTTCCAAAGTGACGGTTCCAAAAACATGGCAGACTTGGCTTTTTGCAATCGTAGCATTTTTAACGACTGTGGTGAGCTTGGTTGGCCAACCAGACTTAATCACGCAGTTGTTTATACTAGCCCCAGCAGTGGTAATACTTGGCCTACCACATGGCGCGTTGGACCTATCGATCGCCCAAACTTTGTGGCCTTTGCATGGCTGGCGGGGCAAACTGCGATTTGTAGTTCTGTACGTTGGCCTTTCTCTACTTGTGATTATTTTGTGGATACTTTTGCCCGGCCCAGCCCTTTTTGCTTTTCTGATCTATTCGGCCTTCCACTTTTCAGGTGACTGGGACGATGCAGGTATTACCTTACGCGTGAGTGGTGGTGTCGCGACAATTGGTGCTCCAACACTGTTTCAAACTGAAGAAGTTGCTACGCTGTTCGGTCATCTAGCTCCTGAATTTGCTGCCAACACGGCAGCGATACTTCTCGCAGTAATGGGTGGGATATTTCTGTGCATTTTTGTCGCCACAATTATATTGTGGCCGCAATTTCGAACTCGCGCTGCCAGTGAGCAGGGCATTGTCTGGATCGCTGCAGCTTGCCTGACTCCATTGGTTTATTTCATTATTTATTTTTGCATATTACATTCTGTTCGTCATTTTAGTAATGCGATCATATCTCTGGAAGATCCGCGTCAGGGGTTGCGTGTTGCCATACTTTTGTCTGTCGTAACGGTATTTGCAGGACTTATTGGATTCTTAATTCTTCAAGGAACTAAACCCGAATTATTGGAACAAAGTATTTTAAGAATTATTTTTATAGGACTCGCAGCGCTTACAGTCCCCCACATGCTTCTTGTGGACCGCTTTCAGCGCAAACTAAATCAGCACTAACGTTCAGCCATCTTTCCTACTGGGGAAAGTCCAATCAGGT
>JBLILC010000066.1:0-13148 GCA_047635635.1 Octadecabacter sp.
TCCGCTACAGATAGCGGTGAAATACCTTCGGCGCCATAATTCGCAACGCATTGTCGCGTAGTTTTATGTACCGTCTGATGTGAAATCCCATATGGGCAATTGCCAAAGCTGCAATTGCGTAAAATCCGATGAAATGCACGATTCCTACCAGGTCATTCAGCGTTGGCCACCCACATGATAGGCAATCGGCACGACGTTACCCGCCCAAAGCTGCACTGGACTTGTCAGATCCAGTAAAAACTTTGTCACTGCGACACTGAATAGCCCCCACATCAACGTGATGTGGGGGAGGCTCTGCACTTTGCGCACCCAGCCTTGCAGCTTGGGTCCTGGTTAGATTTCCCGCTCTTTTAATAGATAAAGTGTGAACCACATTAGCGTGCCAGACATGAACACGGGCCCGAATATTAAATGGAGGTCGATCCAGAACGGCTCTCAAGGGATCACGTAACGCGGCTACACTAATACGAACCAAAAAAATGGCACCCCCCAATGAAAAATTTTAGTACCGCCCAGCGACTTGGGGTTCGTATGTATCGCGATGTGTTCATGGTCTAGCCACGCGCGCTGTGCGCCAAAAATATTCATAAGAATATTTAAGAATCGCCATTTATAAAATATCTGCGACCCGATCAACCGCAGCACATCCACGATCAGCAGCCCATTAACCCCTGACCAAAGATTCCCCCAACATTGGTATCAGCCCCGAAGGCCATTACCTTACAAACCCTTGCAGGAAATCCGATCACGCACCCGGTGGCGGGGGTGGCAGCACCGTGAACAATTGCGCTAATTGAGCTACCTCATCAGCAGCCATCCAGCCGTCCTGACCCTGTGTCCAGACAACGCTGGCACGCGTTAATGTGCCATCAACCACCATGCGCCCCAACGACGCCTTGGAAAACGGCCCCGTCGTTTTGCCCGCTTCGGCAATATGCCAAATGTGTTCGACAGGGGGTGCCGCCTGTGGTGTGACAGGCGCGATTTTTTGCGCCCAAGGATTTGCCATCTGCTGTGTCATTGCCATGCCCATTCCGGCACCCATGCCTGCGCCCAAGGCACCCGACGCTTCGCCGCCAGACCGCAACGCCTCTGCAGCTGCGTATTTCATATGCGCGCCCAAATTTCCGATCAAACCGCGCGATGTGCGCTTGTCCAAAGCGGCCTCAACCGCTGGGGGCAAGCTAATGTTTTCGATGTATAATTCAGGAATTGAAATGCCGTATTCCGCAACTGTATCAGCAATCGCGTCCACAATCAGTTTACCCAGATCGGCGGTATTCGCGGCCATATCCAGCACCGCGATTCCAGATGCTGTAATCGTTCGGGTGAACGCCTGTACAATGATGTTGCGGATCTGGAAGCTGATCTCATCCATGGTGAATTCACCGTCGGTGCCGACAATCTCTGTCAGGAACTTGGCAGGGTCGATGACCTTTACGCTATAGGTGCCAAACGCGCGAATACGGGTTGGCCCGAAGTCAGGGTCACGTAGTATGATAGGGTTTTTAGTGCCCCATTTTAGATCATTAAACCGCGTCGTGTTGACGTAATAGATTTCTGATTTGAAAGGTGATTGGAACCCGTGATCCCAGTGCTGCAACGTCGTCATGATCGGCATGTTGTTCGTCTCGAGCATGTAAAGGCCAGGCGAAAAAACGTCCGCCAGCTGACCTTCATGCACAAACACAGCCGCCTGACCCGTGCGAACCGTCAACTTGGCGCCGTATTTAATCTCATGCGCTTCACGCTCAAACCGCCACACCATCGTGTCGCGGGTGTCATCGGTCCAATGGATGACGTCGATGAATTCGCTAGTGAGAAAATCAAAAATACCCATTTTTATGGCTCCTGCCTTAGTTAAATCTGTTCGTCACGTCAAAGTTATGCGGGCCCATTGTTCATTAATTCTGTAGCAATTACCCGTGCAATCGGGGCGGCCACGGCTGCTGTCATTCCGGTTCGTAGGCGGTCATCGTATAGTATTTTCAATAGCAGTTCATCATGCGATGTTAGCAGCCCAAATTCTTCGTCGTCATTAAAAATAGACGGGCGCGCACGCGGACTGTCGTTGGCGAGCCCCAAACCCTGCGTCAGTTCTTCGTGGATACACGCCAGCCGCATCAGATCGGGATGTTCACCGCGGATCAAAGCCACCGCTCTGGAATATTGCGGGCTGCCACCCTCTGAAAATGCCAGCACCAGACACAACGTGTCGGGCGGCAAATCCATGAATGCCTGCACAGTGGTAGCATCAATTCCGGGTACCAAAGCGCGCAGCTGGCCCCCATATTCCAATCGATCATCCTCGTTCAGGATCAGGACGTGAAAATTCGAATTTGTATCGTTCATGCCCATCGGCTCGCCGGTAACCCGACTTAGTCGCGACACGAACGTACTAACCGATTGAATGTCCTTAAGGCGCTGATCGTTTGGCACAGTGTTGCCGAACTCTACCACAAATCTCACCGGTTGTTCCCAACGCCGCAGGCGCGAAATCGTCGGCTGTGCGCGAAGGCCGGTCGGTGTTGCCACAAATTCATCAAACAGCGCGATCCGTACAAAATTGCGCGCCAAAACCGTATCGGTATAGGTGGTGTCTGGCCCGCCACCATCTGTGCGTAGCAATCCGCGTGCCAACAGGTCATTCTGCACCCGCTGGAAATGCAGTGACAGGGCGCGACTGGCGTCAGATCGTGTTGCCAATTCGGGAGCAGGCGGAGCCAGTGCCACCAAGCTGGTTGGTCGCGTCTGTGGCGACGGCGACACGGCCAGCGGCCCTGTTACTGTGCAGGCGGCAAGGGTCAGCATGACTGAAAGGCCAAACGCTTTCCCGCAAATGCCACCTGCCAGTTTGCCCAATTTGACTACGCTCCTGTGGACGACGCGATGTCGTGGCTGGACACTGTCCGACTCGCCTTGGCAGCCGACAACATGGACTTTAACTCGGCTTCCATTTTCTTCAGCTCGGTCTCTGCCTTTGAGCGCTTGCGCTTGCCTTCATCCGCAATCTGCAACGATTCCTCAATGGTGCCAATTAGGTCCGCATTGGCCTTCTTGATCGCTTCGATATCGAACACGCCGCGCTCCATCTCGGTGTGGATCATTTTGTTGGCTGATCGCAGGTTTTCCGCGTTTTCTGTCAACAATTCGTTTGTTAGATCATTGGCCTCGCGCACGGCCACGGCCGCTTCGGTCGAGCGTTGAATTGTCACCGCTTGTGCCAATTGAGTTTCCCAAAGTGGCACCGTGTTGATCAGCGTCGAGTTGATCTTCGTGACCAGCGATTTGTCGCTTGCCTGCACCAAACGGATCGACGGCAAAGACTGCATCGTCACCTGACGGGTAAGTTTTAGATCGTGCACACGGCGTTCTAGATCATCACGGGCGGCGCGCATATCGCGTAATTCCTGCGCCGTCATAACACTCTTATCCTTGGCTGCTGCGGCAACGTCAGCTTCCTTGGCGGGGATCGTTTTGGCATCAAGATCGCTCAGCTTGGCTTCACCTGCGGTAATATACAGCCCCAGCTCGTCGTAGAATGTCAGCGTTTTATCGTAAAGAACATCAAGGCTTTGGATGTCTTTCAGCAGCACATGCTCGTGCTTAAGAAGATCATTTGTGACCTTATCAATCTGGCCCTGAACCGTTTCAAATCGCGCGGCGAATTTCGCAGCGGGGGCCATGCGCCCCAACAGGGCTTCCCACCAGCTACGCTTGCGGCGCACGTCTAGTTCGGACACGTTAAACCCGCGAATGGTCGTCACGATCTTGCGCAGTGAATCGCCCGCCGGACCGACGTCTTTATTGCGCACACCTTGCAACATGGATTGTGAAATGACCTGCAATTCGGCCTGCGCGGATGACCCAAACGAGATGATCGAATTAGTTTGTGACATATTAAGTTCGGCCATACGCTTGGAGATCGCGGCACTGGTTGTCTTGTCAGCGGCCGTAAGCGGCACCAAATCATTTTTTGGCTCTGCCAGAACGATGGTGGTGACTTTTTCCACGTCTTTCAGGCTCGCTTGGTCTTTTTGCATATTGTTTGCGGCAGCATCAGACATCGTGTGTCCCCTCAATATTTGGCACGTTTATAGACCTTCTCGCTGTAATCGATCGCGCAGCACTTTAATTTCTATATCCATGTCGCTGCGATCATTTAGCAACATCTTATCGATTTGGGCAGCGAAATTCTGCTCAAGGTCAGACAACAATGCCTCAAAATCGGCGTGGGCATCCTCATTGGGCTGGCGTTTGTACAGATCAGCGAATTTCGCCGCCGCATCTCTAGCGCCCATCAGATAGACGCCCAAAAACTTACGCGCGCCAGTTAGATCACGCGGGTCTTCTTCGACCGTGCTGATCATCCGTCGCGCAATCAAGTTAAACTGCGTCGTGCGGGATTCGAGGTGGCGATCGCCAATACTGCCGATGTGATCTTTAATCGATGCCAGATACTCCTCAGCCTCATCAACGACCTTGGCGACACGATCTTGTTGGAAGGTATCAATCCCTTCCATGCGCTTGTCGCGCAACGGGTCGATGCCAAACGCCGCGGTGTGCAAACCACCCGCAACGATGCCATATAAAATTGCGGCCAAAATACTGGGATCGTTGGACAGAGATGCCAATGTAATGCCGACACCTACCAGAACGGATCCGAAAAATTTACGGGGTATGCTTGGCTTTCGCGCCACATTGCGCATCTCGAACGCAGCCGCTGCCCGTAGTCCATCGCGGGTCAACCACGCAGATAACGTCAACACCCCAGCCCCGATCAGACCTAGTATTAAATCAAATGCGCCCTCATTTAAAGATAAGAACGCCAATAGGACGCCGGGCACGAACAACACCTTTGCTTTTGATCCTGCCGTTGTGACTTCATGCTCATCCACAACGGCCTCACGGACAACATCAGGCGCGGTCTTGTTAGGGCTGAATTTCCCGCCGAACTTTATGGCCAAACCTAAAGCCCCCCAAGCCAGCCGATGACGACACCGAACATCAGCAGGATCAACAAGACAAATGAGATGGTTTTTACTGTATCAGGCAAGCGCGTCTCCCGTGTGAATTTTGTCGCCAGAACCGCTCTTTGATCCAGTCATAAATTGCCAGCCCAATGGTAGTGACGATCATTAGAAGAAGGATTATTTGCGGCATGCATCAGGCTTCTATTGACAAGTTTCTCCTTCATAAGAAGTGGGTCACAACCAAATTTACGAGGCCCTACAGCCATCGTTCGAACCGAAACGCTACGTCGCAAAAACTGTGTTATGACAGCTCTAACAAACATGACTGATTCCCCAGAAAACCCTATTTAATCCAGTTCATATCCATGCACAGTCAAATCGAAGGGGCAAGAGTCATTTATGGGGCTCTTTACCCACCGAACGGCCCGATGTCGGGCCAGAATTGCGCTTAACATTGCCAAAATTGCGCTTGTCAGTATCGGTGAACCGCTTTGCCGACGCAGCTGTGCCGCGTTTGGGTGGTGGACGTTTGGCCTTTTCCGCAGCCTTACCGACCATCGTTGGTTTGGGCGTTTCACGAAGACCCATCTGGTCGCGAACAATACGTTGTTTCACTTCTTCGATCTTACCGGGTTTCAATGTGCCCAACTGAAATGGCCCGTAGGAAATGCGCAATAAGCGATTCACGGCAACACCCATGGCTTCCATCAACTTACGGATTTCGCGATTTTTGCCCTCTCGCAGGCCCATTGTCAGCCAAGCATTGGCTCCTTGTTGGCGATCAAATTTTACTTCTACAGGGGCATAGTGCACGCCATCAATTTGGATTCCTGCACGCAATTCATCCAGTTTAGCTTCGGAAAGCGATCCATTGATGCGTACACGGTAGCGGCGCAGCCAACCAGTGCTGGGCAGTTCCATCTTACGCTTTAGCTCACCGTCGTTGGTTAGTAGCAACAAGCCTTCGGAGTTTATATCCAGGCGTCCAACCGACACCACGCGCGGTATATCGTCGGGTAAAGTATCAAATACCGTTTCGCGGCCTTTTTCGTCTCGTTCGCTAGTGACTAAGCCGATTGGCTTGTAATACAGCCAGATTCGTGGCGGCTCTGGTTCGGCCAATGGTTTGGCATCGACCATAATGCGGTCTCTGTCAGTCACGTTCAGAGCTGGCGTTAAAACGGTTTTACCGTTTACTGTGACGCGTCCTGCCTCAATAATTTTTTCAGCATCGCGGCGGCTAGCTAAGCCTGCCCTAGCCAAAACCTTAGCGATACGGTCACCTGGATTGGTTTTTGGGGTTAATTTTGGGGCGGGTGTTTTTGACACGTCATTATTCATTCATCTCTTTTAATCGCTCGATCTCGCCACCGCAAGCGTGGCGCACGCTAACTTTGTCTCAAAATATCCACTACAATGAAAATCGTACCCCTTGCCAACGACCCAATCCCCATTCACAAAAGAACATGGCTTTTCGTACGCACATGGACGCTGCCCTAAACGAAGCACGCACCGCTGCAAGCCGAGGCGAGGTTCCCGTTGGCGCAGTGATTGTCAGTCCGACAGGGTTAGTAATAGCCACCGCTGGCAATCGCACACGTGAGCTAAATGACCCTTTGGCCCACGCTGAAATTCTCGCAATTCGTGCGGCTTGTGCTGAACTGGGCCAAGAACGGCTGACTGGTCATGACATTTATGTCACACTCGAACCGTGCCCGATGTGTGCTGCCGCTATTTCCAATGCCCGCCTTGCGCGTTTGTATTACGGAGCGTCAGATCCGAAATCTGGTGGGGTGGCTCAACCACCACGAGTTTTTTCCCATCCACAATGCCATCACGCACCCGAAGTTTATGACGGCCTCTCTGCAGGTGAGTCCGAAATATTATTAAAATCTTTTTTTGCCAAAAGAAGAGGTAGCTAACGTTTTGTACAAATCTGGCTGGTTCGCACGTTTTTCCAAGGTTGAAGCTCAGTCGCGCTGCGGGTAAGGCATATCAAACGTTTTATGGAGAAATCCCATGTCGATCGACATTCAAACCGCCCGGCGCGTCGCGAAGCTTGCACGTATTGCAGTGCCAGAGTCTGATTTGCCAGAATTGGCAAAAGAATTTAGCGCAATGATGGGTTTTATTGAACAGCTTAACGAAGTTGACGTGGATGGGATTGAACCAATGACTTCTGTTACCCCGCAGCGCCTGAAGCGCCGTGTCGATGTAGTCAATGATGGTGGCCAACCGATTAAAATTCTTGCAAATGCACCTGATGCCCGCGAGGGGTTTTTCGCTGTCCCTAAGGTGGTTGAATAATGTCTGACCTTTCAAAATTGAAGATTTCTGAAGCCCGCGACGCCCTTAAAAAAGGTGACGTTACAAGTGTTGAACTGACTGAAGCCTGTTTGTCTGAGATCGAAAAGTCTGATTCGTTGAACGCTTTTGCGCACAAAACTCCGGAGCTTGCGATGGACATGGCCAGTGTTGCAGACGCCAACAAAGATGGCGGCGATCTAAATGGAATACCTTTGGGCATTAAAGACTTATTTTGCACCAAAGGTGTGCCATCACAAGCAGCATCCGGCATACTTGCAGGTTTCAAGCCTGAATATGAAAGCACAGTCACTTCACTTTTATTTGCTAGTGGTGCAGTGATGTTGGGAAAGTTAAATATGGATGAATTCGCCATGGGCTCGTCCAATGAAACTTCGATTTATGGTAATGCTGTTAATCCATGGAAATGTGACAATGATGCGGATGAATTGACTCCTGGCGGTTCATCAGGTGGTTCTGCGTCTGCCGTGGCAGCCGATCTTTGCCTTGGTGCAACAGGAACTGATACGGGTGGATCCATCCGACAACCTGCTGCTTTCGTTGGAATAACTGGTATAAAGCCAACCTATGGCCGGGTATCGCGTTGGGGCATAGTAGCGTTCGCTAGCTCGCTGGACCAAGCGGGTCCAATGACCAAAGATGTCCGTGATGCAGCTATTATGTTACGCGCGATGTCTGGTCATGATCCGAAAGACAGTACATCCGCCGATCTAACCGTGCCAGATTTTGAGGCTGCTTTGACAGGTGACATTCGCGGTAAGGTTATCGGAATCCCTAACGAGTATCGCATGGACGGCATGTCGGTTGAGATTGAAAAGCTCTGGGCTGATGGCACTGAGATGTTAAAAGACGCCGGCGCAGAAATCCGTGACATTAGCCTGCCGCACACAAAATATGCGCTTCCAGCCTACTATGTAATAGCCCCCGCCGAAGCATCGTCAAACCTAGCACGCTATGACGGTGTACGATTCGGCCATCGCGCCAAGCTGGATGCAGGTGATGGTATCACAGAAATGTACGAAAAAACTCGCGCTGAAGGGTTTGGAAGAGAAGTGAAACGGCGCGTGATGATTGGTACATACGTTTTGAGCGCTGGATTTTATGACGCTTACTACAACCGCGCCCGTAAAGTGCGTGCTTTGATCAAGCGTGACTTTGAAAACGTATTCTTCGATGGCATCGACGCGATTCTAACACCCGCAACCCCTTCTGCTGCTTTTAGGCTAGGGGAAATGGCTGATGCAGACCCGGTTCAAATGTACCTTAACGACGTGTTTACGGTGACTGTAAACCTCGCTGGTTTACCCGGAATTGTGGTGCCAGCTGGCCTTAACAAAGATGGCTTGCCTTTGGGTTTACAATTGATTGGTCGGCCGTGGGAAGAAGGCGACTTGCTGAATACTGCTTATACACTGGAACGCGCGGCTCAATTTGTGGCAAAGCCAAATCGTTGGTGGTAATTTGATAAAAGTGAAGTTGGTTGATGACAGAATGATAAAGTAGGCAACATGGCTAAGCGTATTAAACTGAGACAGATTATTTGTGTCAGCCTGTTGGTCTTGGCCGCGTGTCAGCAGCGGGTACCAAACAGCATCGAAGTTGTTGGCTTCAGTGATTATGCCCAATATTCACTGGAGCGCGCCCGTCGCGAAGCATCAATGCAAGGTAGCTCTATTCTAGTGGACAGATCGCTTGTACCGCCATCTAATGATAATGGTGTAACAATTAGCAATCTGGCTGCTGATGGGTTTGATAATGTTCGAAACAATCCCGCTAGGCGTTTGGTTAGACCTCAAGTCCCTTTTGCATCTAATGCTGAAATTTCTGATGAGCAGAGTTTTGATGCCGTTGTAGGACGTGAAACTATCGAAAGTGACGCCGACCGCCGTGAGCGGCAGGCAGCCGCGTATCAACAAATTCAAGCTACAGCGCTGCCTGGCCGATCTGGTGATGCGGGGCCAAACATTGTTCAATATGCTCTGCAAGCGCCTAACGATCGCGGTGAGCCAGTGTTTGATCGTATAGGTTTCTCTGGGGAAGCGCGGTTCCAGCGCAACTGTTCTGGGTATCGCACGCCTGATGATTCTCAGCGTGACTTTATCAGCCGCGGTGGACCGCAGCGCGATCGTTTGGGTATTGATCCTGATGGTGATGGTTTCGCTTGTGGATGGGACCCTCAAGCGTTCCGCACGATTGCAGCTGGTAATTAGACTAATGGACTTGTCCGTAAATTTTGGGCCCCGCCGTGATATGGTGTGTCCTAACATCATAGTTTTGCACTACACAGCAATGCTTGATTGGAAAATGGCGCGCAATTGGCTTTGCAATCCAGACGCTAAAGTATCAGCCCATTATATCATTTCAGAATGTGGCGATGTGGTCCAGCTAGTCCCTGAAGAACATCGTGCTTGGCATGCGGGGGTGGGGTCTTGGGGGGATATCACGGATGTTAACTCACACTCCATTGGGATTGAACTTTCTAACGTTGGATCGGCGCCCTTTGCCGCGCGGTTGATGGACGCTCTTGAGGAATTGTTGCCCGCAATTATGGATCGTTGGGCGATTCCTGCATGCCGGGTGATTGCGCATTCTGACATCGCGCCAGGTCGAAAAGTTGACCCAGGTGCACGGTTCGACTGGGCACGGTTAGTGCGCTCTGGTTTGGCTGTTTCTGCAGTTGCAACGACCGCAGTGGCTGCTGATCCACACGCGTTTGTGCGGGATGTGCGCACTATTGGTTATACTGCAGACGTGAGTGCTGTGACTTTGTTGTCTGCT
Source organism: Octadecabacter sp. (assembly GCA_047635635.1). Taxonomy (GTDB): domain Bacteria; phylum Pseudomonadota; class Alphaproteobacteria; order Rhodobacterales; family Rhodobacteraceae; genus Octadecabacter. The sequence goes on from JBLILC010000066.1 coordinate 10,077, forward strand.
TTTCGTCTGCGTCACCGGCAAGGGCACTATGGGCCGCTTGATGGGTGGGATTGTGCGCTGGTGGCTGATTTGGCAGCGCGCTTTTTAGTTGCGAAGTTTGGGCGCACATCTTAATGCATCTTTACGCGGAGGATTGGATGGCCGAGGTGTGAGGCAACTTGCATCTAGGAAAGTCCGGACTCCATCAAGGCACGGTGCCGGGTAACGCCCGGGCAGGGCAACCTGACGGACAGCGCCACAGAGAACAGACCGCCTGACGTGTCGATCCAGAGGTCCGCCTCCGGCAAGGTCAGGTAAGGGTGAAACGGTGGGGTAAGAGCCCACCGCAGCGGTGGTAACATCGCTGGCATGGCAAGCCCTACCGGGAGCAATGCCAAATAGGGGCCGCGCGTGTGGGGAAACTTACGCAGGATCGTCTTGATCCGAGCAGGTCCGGGTTGGCAGCTAGAGGGTATATGGTAACATATACTTGAGATGAATGGTCATCGAATTTGGGGTCATGGCTTCAAAGGAACAAAATCCGGCTTACAGATCCTCCGCGTATTTCTGGCCGAAGGGCTGTAAATACTTGTGCAAAAACTTTATTTCATTGCAAATTTATAGTCAGTTCACAACACATGAGTTGCTAATTTTTGGCTAGGTTAAAAGTGATTTTTTAGCAGATGCATTGTTCATTCAAAAGGTAGGGCAAACTTACTAAATATTCACGACATTGCACTCCCTTGATGGCTACCCCAAACTCGCCATAAAGGAGCTTTCAAATGACTTACACTCCCGCCGCTGACCGTTATGACCGTATGATTTACCGCCGTTGCGCTAATTCTGGTTTAAAACTGCCCGTCGTGTCCTTTGGCCTGTGGCATAATTTTGGTAAAAAAACTCCTTATAATATCAAACGTGACATGTGTCGTACGGCGTTTGACCATGGCATTACGCACTTTGATTTGGCTAATAATTATGGTCCCCCTGTGGGTAGTGCTGAGGAAGCTTTTGGAGAAATTTTATCTAATGATTTTAGGGGTTATCGAGACGAACTTATTATTAGTTCAAAAGCGGGCTACGACATGTGGGCGGGGCCCTACGGCGAATGGGGCAGTCGTAAATATATGATTGCTTCATGCGACCAATCGCTCAAACGCCTTGGTCTTAGTTACGTTGACATTTTTTACTCTCACCGCTTCGATCCCGATACGCCACTAGAAGAAACTATGGGCGCGCTCGATTATATCGTGCGATCTGGCCGCGCGCTATACATCGGTATTTCCTCGTACAATTCTGAACGCACCCGCGAGGCGGTAGCGATCTTGAAGGATCTTGGTACGCCATGCCTGATTCATCAACCGAGCTATAATATGCTGAACCGCTGGATAGAACGCGACGGCCTAAAGGACACTTTAAAAGACCTCGGTGTTGGATCAATTGCATTCACGCCCTTGGCGCAAGGACTGCTCAGCAATAAATATCTTTTTGGTATTCCAGACGGCAGCCGAGCCACTAAGGGCAGCTCGCTAGATGCGGGCGTAATCACGAATGAGATGATGGCAGCACTGCAAGGACTGAATAATATAGCACAAACTCGTGGCCAGACTTTGGCGCAAATGGCAATATCGTGGGTCCTGCGTGGCAGTGGCATTACCACAGCGCTAATTGGCGCATCAAACCCGGCCCAGATTGTGGACTGTGCAGGGGCTGCTCAAAACCTTGAATTTACCACCTCAGAATTGACTGAGATCGACAAATTTGCCAATGATAAGAATTTGAACCTTTGGGCGAATTCATCGGAAGATGTGTAGTGGCCCGATTGAGGTTGACTTGGGAGGTAAACCCCTTAGAAGGCAATTTAATAGATGTTAACGCACCAACTGGTAGGTGCGAAATCGGAGAGAACCTATGGCGAAGCCAACCACAATCAAAATCCGGCTGAACTCCACAGCAGGTACCGGCCATTTTTACGTGGCAAAGAAAAATGCACGTACAATGACGGAAAAGATGGTTGTTAACAAATATGACCCTGTTGTCCGTAAGCATGTTGAATACAAAGAAGGTAAAATAAAATAACACCTTTTATATTCTACTTATTTAACAGGTCGCCTTTTTAGGGCGACCTGTTGTGATTAACCTTCTGCATCATCGCAAAAGAGACATGGCTAAAAAAAGTCTAAAGAATACGAGCATCCAAAGTCGCCAGGTTTTTTCCAGTCTATGAAAGTTTGAGATTGCAAAAATTATTGAGTAACTTTCTTTATTCAATAGACAGTGATCTTATTACTGAGACAGTTCATTTTGGTGTCGTTGAAAAGAACGAATAGTTTCTGATGATTGCAACAAACAATATCTGTTTGTGGTGATCTCCTTAACACACCAACTTATTTTTTGTTACTTTCTACATCTCTCTATTATATAACTTAGTTCTTGCGGATTGTTGCTAAACTTGATGGTTTTTCCTAGTACTCTTGAGTGCTAAGTTATCTAGAGCTATAATGTTTTTAACTTCATTTATTTTCGCACAATTAGTTACTGTGTGCTATGGTAGATTGTGTTAAGAGCATATCTCTCATAATAAGTCTCAGTGTTGTCAGTACCCTAACTTCTGCTTTTTCCAACCACTGCCAGAGGTTTGGCATTATGGTGGACTTGGCCTATTTCAGTACCTCCGCAAAGAAGTTCAAGGATGCGCTACGCAAAATAAAAAATTGTATAAGCTTAAAAGAACTCCCTACATATACCGAGTTAAAACAATACATGAGCGCAACCGTTCGTATCATTAGTTAACAAGTTGATGAAGAGTAAGTTGTGATGTTGCAGCTTCGTGCGACTTCTAAGCGGTATATGTCCGCTGTCGATGCACTTTTCCAGTGTTTTCCTACGCCTTTTCAGGGGTGGCTATTTACAATCTATGTCGTTAGTGCGTTGCGGTAAAACAGGCATGCACAGCATGAGGTGATAGCTTGCCAGATTAATTATATAGTGGAGTACAGTGGGATCAGGCGGTTTGACAGTAATGTCACCTGATGCTGGCAATATTACACGCGGTATCTATTGTATTTGAAATATGACTAAATCTTACCATTC
>JBLILC010000067.1:0-13108 GCA_047635635.1 Octadecabacter sp.
TTATCAGATGCGATAAACTATAATTCATCAGCGACTTGGCGCCGCCGGTTCCTTTTGCGCTGCCTGTCACAAGGGCGGCTTTTCCACGGAGGCTGAACCGATAGCTCAGGGTTATTTTAAAACATCCTTTAACGCTGAATAAAGTGCAAAGTAACGAGCATAGATTTCGTCATATTTTACGACATTCGCTTCAATCGGGTCAATGATGCGTCCAGGGTGGACCATCGCGGTAATTCCGATGTCGATGCTATCAAAATATCCAGCTCCATAAGCGGCAAGGACGGCCGAACCTGTCGACGGTGCATCCGGTGACGCGGGGACACGCACAGGAATACCAGAGGTGTCCGCATGAATTTGCAGCCATAGATCTGACGCGGACGCACCACCGCCTACGGTCATTTCATCGCTGGTGTAGCCCGCACTTTTAAATGCATCCAAAATCGTGCGCGTGCCAAAACCTATACCTTCCATGATCGCACGGAACATGTGGTGCTTTTCATGCGCCAAAGTCAGACCAACAAAAGCACCCCGCGAAAGTGAGTCTGTATAAGGTGTGCGATTGCCTTGAAAATGCTCCTGAACGATAAGACCATCACAGCCCGGTTCAAGTTTTCCAGCCAATTCGTTAAGTTCATCAAAATCCATGTCGCCTGTTAGTCGGCTCAGCCAGTTGATAATGGAACCTGTTGATGTCTGACCACCTTCGACAATAAATCGGCCAGGGTAAACAATATCGGCATAAGCCCCCCAGACACCCGGCGCACTTAGCGGGGCTTCGGTGACACCGAACTGTAAATGCGACGACCCGGTGATTAACGCCAATTGGCCAGGCTGTGACACGCCAAGACCGATCATACCGATTAGAGCATCTGCACCACCCTGAACCACTTTTACCGATGGCGGCAGGCCTATTTCATTCGCTGTTTTTTGTGTCAGCGTTCCAATAACATCGCCGGGCGCAACAACGCGCGGTGGCCATTTGTCAAGAATTGCATCCATATCCAACGCTCTCACCAGTGATGTGGCCCAACCACCATCTCGGCTCCGGTAGTGCCAACGCAGTCCAACATTATTCAAGCTTACAGTCCATTCACCTGTCAGGTGATAGGTCATATAATCCTGATATTCACAAATTCGGTGTGCGCTTTCGAACACTTCGGGTTCGTTGCGTTTCAGCCAGAGCGCCTTGGGGATCATCCATTCAGCGGAAACAGGCCCCTGCCCGCCACCGTTGAGCAGAAGGGCATCATCGCCTGTTGCCAAAACTGATCCTGCTTCAACATTGGCGCGGACATCCATCCAAATTAGGGCAGGTCGCAAAGCGTGGCCATTTTCATTCAACGCCACAACTGAACAGCAAGTTGTGGCGCAGGTGATCGCTACTATTGCGTTAGGGTCAACCGCTGACTGGGCAATTGCCGCGCGGGTCGCTTCCACGAAACTTGTCCACCAGTCCGCCGGGTTTTGTTCTGCGCGAGCACCTGATGAAAATGTAGTTTTGTATGGCACTGCCATACTCCCAAGGCAGTTTCCAGACAGGCCATAAACCCGCGCTCTTAGACTTTCGGTGCCACCATCTACAGTAATAAAATAAGCCATTAAATTTCCTCATAACGTTTGGCGTTTTATAAATCGCAATAGGCGTTTCGTGCCTTACCCGCATATATAACTGCTGGACCACCGCCCATTTCAATTGCAACTTTCAGCACCTCAATTAACACTAATCCATCTGCGCCTCGTTTTTTGGCAGCATCAACGTGATAGAAAATACAATCCTCGCACCCTTGAGTAACAGTTATTGCTATTGCCATAGGTTCTTTTGGTACCCACCGAAGTAGATATCACACATTGCAGTCCTGGTAATCGTCGTAAAGCATTCGAATAGGGTAGGAGTTTCTTTGGATGAAGATTCAATTCGCAACTTTGCTGCGTTATGTTTTTCATTTGTTTCATTCATCATTTTATCATATTTTTAATTAGTAATATAACGTCAGGCAGTTTTTCCCAGTGAGGCATATGACCCGCATCCACAAAATGATGAACTGCTACAAGAGAAGAGATATCCAAAGCCTCAGACCAGCTCATGATCCGATCGCGGTGACCGAGGATCATGGATACTGGAATATCTTTCGCCAATGCGGCGATATCGTTTCGAATATCTACAACCTGCCCACTCGGGCCAGCCAAAGACCGCATCAGGTCTTTTAAGCGCCCCTTCTGAAGTATCTCGAACATCGCTTTATACGCAGCATCCGACAGCCCGTTTGGACCATTCGTCATGCGCCCTAAAACTTGCGCAATGGTCAAAGCGCTTCGCGGGTTTGACAATTCATTTAAAAAGTCTGTGTCAATCGTTCGGCCAACACCCGCTGGCGAGATCAGCGTTATTGAAGCTGTGGGCCGTATTTTAGCAAGCGCTACTGCTGGAATAGCACCCATAGAATGCGCGACAATATGTATTGGAATTTCACCAAATTGCTCTTTGGCCATTTTAACCAAAGAGGAAGATAGATCTTCAGTATCATATGCTTCTTGCGTTGCCGCCCCGTGCGCAGGAAGGTCAACAGCTAATGTATAATGGCCATCACGCGCTAATTGCGATTGCAGCCCAGACCAAGCGCTGTGATCTGCGGCAAAGCCATGTAAAAAAATGATGGGTTTATTAGTCTCAGACCCTTGTTCTTTCCAAGCGATGCCATGTTTTAATTTCAACCCAACTGGTGCCGGTGGTTGGCTGGCCGCGACAACATCGCAATACTCGACTCGTCCGCGTCTGCCTGTACCAACAACACCAACAATATTTATGTTTGCCTGATGCGCTGCCCGTCGTGCCAGTGGCGTGGCGCGTATCCTCGTATCAGTGCTCAGCCTAACAACACTTAAAACAGATAAACATGCTGACGCGACCATCAAATCAGCTTCACCTTCTACAGCCTCACCCTCTTCTGGCTCAGGCTCGTCATCACCGCCAATCCAGTCAAGGCCATCACCACAATCGATTTTGGCAATGGGCGTGCCAACGTCCACCATTTCGCCCAACTCAATCAGCGTTTCAACAAGCGTGCCATCGCCAAGCGCTGGGAATTCGACTACAGTTTTATCCGTTTCTACCTCAAGGATCGGGTCCCCACGCTTAAAAGGCTGACCGGGCTCCACCAACCACGCCAAAAGCTTACCCTCTTCCATGGTTTCACCCATACGCGGCATCTTTAAAATACCGCTCATGCTAGAAGCTTCCGGGCCGATTCAAAAACTAAATCAGGTGTTGGAACTGAGTTTTTCTCAAGCTCTACAGATACTGAGATCGGGATATCTTCACCAGCAACCCGAATTACGGGCTGTTCTAGGAAGTCAAAACATTCCTCACTAATCCTCGCGGATAGTTCCGCGGCAACGCCAGATGTCATCACACCTTCCGAAACAACCATTGCTTTGCCAACTTTTTCGACTTCCATTCGTATCGTTTCGAAATCCAAGGGGTTAAGTGTGCGCAAGTCTATTACCGAAACTTCAATACCGATATCTGACAGTTTCTTTGCAGCTTGCATGACGAAGTGCACTTGTCGCGAATACGTTACGATCACCAAATCTGTACCTTCTCGGCGCACAACAGACGTGCCCCAACTGGGTGGAGAAACTGTTAAGTCAACGTCTTCCGACATCGCATATAGGCCTTTGTGCTCTATAAAAACGACTGGATCCGGCTGTGTCAAAGCCTGCCTCAGCAGGTGATAGGCATCATAGACTGTCGCTGGCATTGCAAGGCGCAGGCCAGGCGTATGCATGACATAAGCCTCCAGAGACTGACTATGTTGAGCTCCGGCCGACCGCCCTGTCCCACCTTGGGTCCGCAAGACCATCGGCACCCCGATTTGACCGCCAAACATGTAACGGATTTTGGCTGCCTGGTTGCATAATTGATCCATCGTCATGCCTATAAAATCTACATACATTAATTCTGCCACGGGACGCATTCCAGCCATTGCGGCCCCAATGGCAGTGCCCACAATCGACGGCTCAGAGATGGGAGTGTCGATCAATCGATCAGGACCAAATTCCTCAATCAATCCTTTGGTAACGCCATAAGCACCACCGTAGCGACCAACTTCTTCACCGATTACGAAAATGTCAGGGTTTTCACGCATCGAGTCTGTAAGCGCCTTTTTCAGCGCATCTCGGTAAGTCAGTTTAGGCATTTAATTTATTCCCTTGCGAGTACGCGATCGATGCGAGTGGTAACAGGTTCGGGTTCCGGCTGATTTGCCGCAAACACGTCGCGGAACATGGTATTTAACGCAGGTTCCTTAGAAGCGATGGTAAACTCAATTGTTGCATCCATTTCTCTTGCAATCTTTGCATCCAAGGCATCCAGATCTTCCAAGTTTACACCACCCTCCATCAGTAAATGGCGAGAGTGTTCCACCGGATCTTTGGCACGTCCCTCGGCTTCTTCCGCTTCGGTACGGTATGGGCTTTTGTCCTTTCGTCCATGGCCATAAAAACGGTAGCAATCTATCGCAAGAAATCCTGGCTTTCCAGCTCGCGCGCCATCCACGATCCGGTTTGCAGCTTCCTTCACGTCAAGCACGTCTCGCCCGTCTACTGTCTCAGCATTGAGCCCAAACGCCTGTGCACGTTCATGTAGTTCAGTCGACTTCGTCGCCTGATCGATGCGCGTGCCCATGCCCCATTGATTGTTAATGCAAACAAAAACTGCTGGTAAATTCCAAAGCGACGCCATGTTCATTGATTCGTACAGCACACCCTGCTGCATTGCACCGTCGCCAAAAAATGCGATCGAGACAGCTCCTGATTTACGCAATTTTGCAACCAATGCTGCCCCCACGACAGCGGGAATCCCTCCAGCAACAATGGCGTTGGCGCCAAGATGACCCAAACTCATATCAGCAATATGCATGGACCCGCCTTTGCCACGGCAGTAGCCCGAGTCCTTGCCTCCAATTTCCGACATCATCCTGTTAGGGTCGGCACCACGCGCTAAGAAAATGCCATGCCCACGATGATGGGTAGTGAAGGTGTCACCATCTTGCATCGATGAGCAAACACCAACTGCAGCACTTTCTTCGCCAATCGATAAGTGTAGCATTGATCCAGCACTTTCGCCACGCAAATAAAGCTCACCAACTCGATCCTCGAATGTGCGAATACGCCGCATCTCCACATAAAGCCGCATAAGGTCCGAGTTACTTTTTTGTGAATCTTTTATTTCAGTAGATTGTGCCATATATTGCTTTCCTTTAAAGATACTGAGTTTTGTTGTTCCAGAAACTACCGCCACAGCGATGAAAAAAATTCTTTTACGATGCTATGAATAAAAGTATTCGTACCCACGAAGTTTAACCCCTATTGATAACTCCAGCAAAAAAATGCGCTATAAAGTGTACTAATTATCGTTACAGATCCTGGACCAAACATAGTCATTCCAATGAACACAGTTGCCAGAACATCGAACAAAGATTGTTTGCCCACATTCAGTTAATCAGAACCAAAGCGGACCGTAATCAACGGCTCCAAAAATGGCTATAAGCGCTAAATATCCAATCCAGTAACAGTCGACTCAGACCTCCACCAATTTCTGATTTCCAACGACCAAATGAATTCAGATGATGGTCTTAATTTTACCCCACGAGAAGTGGATTTTTTTAAGATCAGATCAATTGGTATTGCGCCGCTTTGTTGCGTAAAAAAGGAAGGCCGCAGTCCAGCACGATATCGCGACTTTCGGCAACGGGGCGCCAGACAGCCAACCCTTGAGAAATTTCGGGTGGCATGTTGATAAAACTTTCCATAGCGAGTCCACCTTTGAAACCCACTGCCGCCAGAGCGCCATAGACCTCGTCCCACCGAACATTGCCCATCCCCGGTGTGCCGCGGTCGGACTCTGACAAGTGGATGTAGGCCAGATGATCCCGCCCTTCTAACACCCCCATTGCCATGCCTCGTTCTTCGATATTCATGTGGTAAGTATCTAGGTGTAGGAACATGTTATCTGCCCCGATACGCTCGATCATTTCAACCCCCTGCTGGGCCGTATTGATCAGATGGGTCTCATAGCGATTCACCGGTTCGACCCCAAACTTCATTCCCAGTAGCGCTGCGTGGGCTGCAGCACGCTCCAGAGTAATGGCTACCCGGTCGAGCTCCTTTATAGTTACAGGCACTCCTGTCCTCTCACCGATACCGCCATAGGTGACACCTGATAATGCCTCTGCCCCCATGGCATGAGCGACTTCAAGCGCATGGGTCAAGAATGCAACTGCATCATCGGGCCCATGTCGCGATGGCCAAATCCCCTCCGGCAAACCCAGCGAGCAGATGGCGGGCAGCTCCGCTGCCTTTAACAAAGCGCGAGAAGCTGCAGGATCGACTGAACCGGGAGCAAGCAAAGCTATCTCAATAAAGTCAAAGCCGTAGGCCGTCGCCGCTGCGACGGCCATTTCAGAGCCCGCCTTATCCCAGACCATTGTCCACATACTTGTGTGGACCCCAAATCCCTTCATTTTTAATCCTCCATTAAGATCAAAGCCAGCGCTTCATCTGCAACTATCCGGTCAACTAAACCTGCCCGAAGCACAGCACGCGTAGCATCAGCTTTAGTTGTACTAGCTGCCAGTAGTGTCACCTCAGCGTTAGCCATGTCCTCTAGACCGATGGCCGGTGTTCGGTCATTCAAGTCGACGGGCGCCAACGTTCCATCGGCCCGCAAAAATTTGCCGGTCGTGTCACCGACGACATCAGCTGCCTCCAGCGCAGCCAAATCAGACGCGTCCAAAACGCCTGCCGACGTGAGCAACGCCTCGCGCCCACCTTCTCCAACTGAGACAATCATGTGGCTGGCGCCTCGCGCGGCTTCCAAAGCCTCGCGCACTAGCCTTTGACGCATTATCACAGCTGCATCTTCAGGTGTGTCAGCTAAAAATGGCGCAGGCAAAAACAGCGCCTGCCCCCCAGCAACTGCCGCAATGCGCGCACAAACGTCAATTGGACCCTCCGGCCCGGTTCGCACCATCGCCCCCATCAGAGAGACAACTCGCAATTCTGGGTTGTGCAGACCAGCCAACGCATCGACCATAGACGAAAGAGTTCGCCCCCATCCAACGCCTACAGTCAAAGGCCCGGTTCTTGCCACACGTGAGAACCATTGGGCCGCCACCATGCCCACCGCACGTCGGGCAACATCAGCATCTATGCCACCCGAATCGGGCGCCACTAAAACTTCGCTTAGTTCAAATCGTTCTCGGAGTGCCTCGGCAAGCGCAAGCGTCTCAGTACTTCGATGGTTTAGAGACACAACAACCTCACCCACTGCCCGCGCGTCAGATAATAGGCGAATTACCTTGAACCGCGACATGCCAAGTCGTTGCCCCACCTCATCCTGACTCAGCCTTCCCACATGGTAAAGCCAAGCTGCGCGAATGCGAATGTCATCGTTCATAGCCTCTCCAGACTTACACTTGACCGAAACTCAAGAGCATCTTACACATGTGTTAAGCGCCCGCACAACTGTGTAATTTTATTATGAAACGTTGGAGGAAGAAACCGCATGTCAACATACTTTCTTGGCATCGACGATCATACCGACAGTCTTCGAACGGAAGTATGTGAAATTAATGGCCGATCGCTCAGTGAATATGCTGTTCCCTATGCAATCGACTTCCCTATCCCCAGCAATACTAAGCAAAATCTGGGGGCATGGTGGGGGGTGTCACAAATTTCCACTCAAATGCCAATTTATTTTATTCAGAACGCAGGGCATCTTGCCCATCGCGTTCGACCCAACCTTGCCGCAGCGATCTTTGCGTCCCGGCATGTCAAGGCGGAAACTGCTTGATAGAGTTGCTTCGCCATTTAAGGTGCAGATGCACGTCTCCGGTGGATGCCGGAATACCTTCTGGGAGGAAGATATGAAGAAACTTACAATTACTATCGCCACTTTGGCGTCCACGATGATAGCTAGCCCTGTCTTTGCTGACGGTCATACCAGTCAGTTGGCAACTGTTGTTAAGATTGACGGCATCGCATGGTTTAATCGTATGCGTGAAGGCGTGGATGAATGGGCAACCGAAACTGGCAACAACGCTTACCTCGTAGGTCCAGCACAAGCAGACCCACAACAACAGGTAGCGTTAATCGAAGATATGATTGCCCAAGGTGTCGATGCACTTTTGGTTGTTCCGATGTCACCTGAGGCCATCGAGCCAGTCTTGGGCCGGGCTATTGAAGCAGGTATCACTGTCATCACGCACGAGGCGGCAAGCCAAGAAAATACATTTTATAATATTGAAGCGTTCAAAAATGAGGACTTTGGTGCAAATTTAATGGATCGTATGGCTTCCTGTATGGGTCAGGAAGGCGAATATGCAGTATTTGTCGGAAGTCTGGGCTCACAAACTCACAATCAATGGGTCGATGGCGCCATCGCCCGTCAGCAACAAGCCTACCCGAACATGACACTCGTGGGGGACAAGAACGAAACCGCAGATGACCAACAGCAGGCCTATGCCAAAGCACAGGAAGTGCTCCGTGCTTTTCCAAACATCAAAGGCTTGCAGGGCTCAGCCTCAACAGACGTAGCCGGTATTGGGCTCGCTATCGAAGAACGCGGCATGGAAGCTGACACTTGCGTCTTTGGAACCTCATTACCCTCAATATCAGGTCAATACATGGAGACGGGCGCAGTTGACGGCATCGGTTTCTGGGATCCAAAGATTGCCGGTATCGCCATGAACGTGGTCGCTATGATGGTTATGAACGGCGATGAGATCTCCGACGGCATGGACCTTGGGCTTGAAGGCTACGAAGCTGTGACGCTTGAGGGCAAGGTCATAACTGGTAATGCCTTCGTTGACGTCGACGCCTCCAATATGGGCGAATACGACTTCTAATCGTTCGGATCCAATTTACGGGCGCGTCCCTCTTAGGGCGCGTCCAGAACAGGGACACACGATGCCAATCGACATACAGGCCACTCCGCTCGTGAAACTGGAGGCGGTGACAAAGCTCTACGGCGCGATAACCGCTCTGGATGGCGTTGACCTGACCATCCACGCCGGAGAGGCCGTCTGCCTTGCTGGTGAAAACGGGTCGGGGAAATCGACACTCATCAAGGTACTAGTGGGCGTCGTTCGTACGTCAGCTGGCCGCATTACATTCGACGGCAAACCTCAAATCCGCCTAACCCCAACCGAAGCGACCGCCGCTGGGGTACAAGTTATCTTTCAAGACTTCAGCCTGTTTCCAAACCTGTCTGTAGCCGAAAATATTGCTATAACCGCAGAACGCGCGACAGGTACATTGTTGGTCCACAAAGCAAGAGCGCGCGCCCGTGCCACTGAGGTAATGAAACGCGTTGGCGTCGAGCTAGACCTCGACACGAGGGTTGAACGCCTGCCCGTCGCGCACAAGCAACTTGTTGCGATCTGCCGTGCGCTGGCAGCCGACGCTCGTCTTATAATCATGGACGAGCCAACCACGGCATTGACTGGTCGCGAGGTCGAGCGCTTGCTGGGGCTTATACGCAGACTCAAAGCAGACGGCGTTGCTGTCCTCTTCGTATCCCACAAGCTGGCCGAGGTGCTTGAAGTATGCGAGACAGTCGTGGTGCTACGTAATGGTAAAAAAGTAGCTGAAGGGCCCGCAATCGACTTCAACGCGGCATCGCTTACCCGAGCGATGACGGGCCGCGATGTCGCCTCAGACCCACCTGCTCAACTAGATCCAGCAGCCCTGCCGTTGCTTCGCGTTGATGGGCTTTGCCGGTACGGCGCCTTCGAAAATGTCTCGCTTAACTTGCGCGCTGGCGAAGTGTTGGGTGTAGCGGGCCTAATGGGCTCGGGTCGCACGACGCTGGCCAAGGCACTTTTTGGACTGGTCCACCCTGACCAAGGGCAGTTAACGCTCAACGGAAAACATATTCCCCTTGGCGATCCTATTGCTGCTGCTGCAGCAGGTATCGGGTACGTCCCTGAGGACCGTCTGACCGAAGGCTTGTTCCTAGGACAGAGTATTTCCCACAACATCGCCATCGGCCGCTTCGACGCACATTCACATAGTGGCGTTCTAGACCTACAAAGCCTTTGGGCTGAAGCCGCTGACTGGCTCAAACGCCTTTCGGTCAAGGCTCCTGATCCAACGGCCCCCGTCCACTTTTTGTCAGGAGGAAACCAGCAACGCGCCGTGCTGGCCCGCTGGATGGCACGGCAGCCCCAAGTCCTTATCCTCAATGGACCAAGTGTTGGTGTGGATGTTGGATCAAAGGCAGAAATCCACGGCATCATCGCCGATTTGGCGGCGCAAGGCTTGGGTGTCATCGTTATTTCCGACGACCTTCCAGAACTCCTGTCGACCTGCCACAGCATCCTCGTGATGAAAAGTGGCATCATAACTGAAAAAATCTCAGCCGGCGCGGGCGTCACTGAGGCCGAGCTAAGCCAAAGGCTCGCGTCATGATGGAGAAAATGACTTTAAAAAAAGGCTTTATATAATGAAATCAATCGATTGGAAACGAAATGAGGTCCTTGTTTTCGCTGTCATCATTGCCTTCTGCACCTTGGCCACTGTCAGCGATCCGAACTTCCTTTCAATCCCTACGTTGACGGACTTAATGCGCAACTCCATAGTGCTTGGTATATTCGCAGTAGGAGCAATGGTGGTACTTGTTTCCGGTGGCATCGACGTCAGCTTCACAGCCGTTGCCGCCTTTGCAATGTACGCCACGACTGTCCTGCTACGCGATCTTGCCCCCGATATGCCTTGGCCACTAGCCTTTGTAATTGCCATGTTTATTGGCGGTGTGCTTGGGGCGATTAACGGTGTGCTAATTGCGTTCTGCGGTTTGCCAACCCTAATTGTCACGCTGGGAACGCTGTCTATGTTCCGAGGTTTTCTGCTGACTTTCATAGGTACCCTACAGATATCCAACTTGCCTCCGGGCATGCGCGATTTCAGCCGATGGATGATGATCCGTGGCACCAACTCGGATGGGTCGTTCTATTCGTTGCCCTGGGCCTTTGCGGCATTAGTAATCATCGTGGTGATGACTTGGTTCATCCTGAACCAGACGATGTTGGGCCGAGCGATTTATGCCATCGGTGGCGCTCCTGAAAGCGCGCGTCGCATCGGTATCAACGTTCGCAAAACTCAATTTTTTATCTACGTATTTGTCGGTGCTTTGGCTGGCCTCGCGGGCATCATCCACGCATCAATGGCACGCATCTCAAATCCATTTGATCTCGTGGGACTGGAGCTCTCGGTTATCGCCGCCGTTGTTTTGGGCGGTGCTCGTCTAACAGGGGGTGTCGGCACGCTGACCGGCACACTGCTTGGTGTCGCGCTGATAGTGCTAGTGCGCAACTCTCTGATCGTGGTCGGCATCCCCTCAACATGGCAATCGGTAGCAATAGGGATGCTCATTCTAGTCGGTACTGGCCTGCCAGCATGGCAAGCAAAACGTGCGGAAGCTCGTGAAGTATGATAAAATTTATTTTTAATTCCACCGAAGGTCGTTTGGCTGTCATTACCCTGGTAGTCTTCGCAACCATGTCCATATTAGTTCCTGACCGTTTCCTGTCGCCAGGAAACCTAACTTCAATGGCGTTCCAGTTCCCAGAGTTTGCAATCCTTGCATTAGCAGTTACGATCGCCATGCTGACAGGAGGAATTGATTTGTCAGTCGTTGGAGCAGCCAACTTATCAGCCGTCGTAGCAGCCCTGTTCATGAGCCATTTTGCCGTCGAGGGCACAGGTACGGGTCTTCTTTTGGTAGCTATTGTCATATCTCTTTGCGTGGGACTGTCGACAGGCCTCTTTAACGGGATTCTCGTGGCGACTTTCGGCCTGCCTCCAATCTTAGCGACGCTGGGAACAGGCTTGATTTACACGGGCCTCGCCATCGCTATGACGGGGGGCAGTGCGGTAATGGGATTACCACCTGCCCTTGCTTGGGTTGGTAACGGCACCTTTCTGGGTATCCCAGTACCCCTATTCATTTTTGCTGTTCTCGCGACTGCTTTGGGGTGGATTCTCAAGCGCACCGCCTTTGGGCTCAAGACCAGAATGTTTGGGGCAAACCCCCTCGCTGCGCGCTATGCTGCAATGGATACAGGTCGTTTATTGCTAAAGGTCTATGCTTTGTCTGGTGTGTTATCAGCCATTGCGGGTATTATTGTAATGTCACGCGCTAATTCTGCCAAGGCTGACTATGGCAGCAGCTACCTACTACTTGCAGTCCTTATCGCAGTACTAGGTGGCATCAATCCCTATGGCGGATATGGCCGTATCATTGGTGTGGTTCTGGCTGTTCTGTCGATGCAGTTTTTATCCTCGGGCCTAAACCTGCTTCAAATCACAAACTTCGCCCGAGAGATGATCTGGGGCCTCCTTCTCATTACCGTTATGCTTATCAACCTTGTCAGTTTTCAGAGGAAAATATGAAAAAAATTCTTAATCATCCAGAGGCCTACGTGGACGAAACTCTAGCTGGCCTCTGCGCTGCTCATCCTGAAACCTATCGCCTTGTTGGTGATGAACGCCGCACCGTTGCAAGAGCAATCCCAGGCGCAAAGGGTAAGGTTGGCATCGTTTCAGGCGGCGGGTCTGGCCATATGCCAGTCTTTACGGGCTACGTAGGCACTGGCTTGCTAGACGCCTGCGCAATAGGTGACGTCTTTGCCTCACCAACGTCTGAGCAAATGGTGGACGCCATCCGCATTGCAGATCAGGGCGCGGGAGTTCTGAAACTTTATGGAAACTACGGCGGCGATGTGATGAACTTCGACATGGCAGGTGACATCGTTGAGATGGACAATATTTTTACGACGACAGTGCTTATGGCAGATGACGTCGCCTCCGCCCCACCTACCGAAGCCGAGAAGCGTAGAGGTGTTGCGGGCATGGTCTATGGCTTCAAGATTGCGGGAGCTGCCGCCGAGGCGGGTCTTGACCTAGGCGAAGTCACCCGCATCGCGCAAAAAGTAGCAAATGCTTGCCGCTCGGTAGGTGCTGCTCTGTCGTCCTGTACAGTGCCACAAGCGGGCAAGCCTACATTTGAGATCAGAGATGATGAAATGGAGATGGGCATAGGCATCCA
>JBLILC010000068.1:0-13106 GCA_047635635.1 Octadecabacter sp.
GGCAGCAACATCGGTGACGCACCCATGTTACCCGAACTTCTGAACCAAATCCCATCCAGTCAGGACATCGGCAGCGTTACTGCGGATGGGGCGTATGACACCCATAAATGCCATGAGGCGATTGCTGTCAGTGGTGCCCACGCGGTGATCCCACCACGTAAGAATGCAAAGTCCTGGAAGCCGACGAGCGACGGAGCGATCACCCGTAACGATGCAGTCAATGCGCAACGATATCTGGGCCGCACAGTGTGGCGACGTTGGAGCGGATACCACCGCAGAAGTCGCGTCGAAACGAAGATGCATCGCTGTGCTGAACCGCTACACAGCTCTTGGTATACCTATCACTGAGCCCGTAGGCTAAATCCGTTCGGGGTAGGGGGAAGAACGTCCATCACCCGATTTGTGCAACAAAGCCCTTCTGCCATACAAAAAGATAATTGATAAAGGGTTTGATATTAAATTTGACCAACTGGCATATAGGCTGCGTAGGGATGCCCTATTCAGGCCATAAAGTGCCGACGTGTGTCGAATTTCTAAGTCCCACAAAGGATTCTAACTTGGCTCTAAACGCTTGCACAGCATGACTTTTTAATTCTTGATTATAATAGTCTGTTTTATTATGCGATGCAAGAATCAACTCTAACGCGCACTCAAACATCCAGATTGAGACTGACATGACAAGTTTTATAATCACTCGCCTGAACGCAGCCAAAGCCCTATTTCCTGGACTTCTGATCTCGGTCTTAATCGCATTGGCTGCGCAATTTATATCGGAACATTACGGCGCGCCTTCGATGCTCATGGCTCTCTTGTTTGGAACCACCTTGAATTTTCTTTCAGAAGAAGGCCCCTGTCGTGCTGGGATCGCATTTTCTGCCCGTCCAATACTGCAGTTTGGTGTAGCACTATTGGGCATGCGTATCAGCTTTGAAATGGCCGCAGCACTAGGTTGGCCTATTGTGGCGCTTGTAATTGGGGGGGTAATCACGACCATCTTGTTTGGTATGTCAATCGCATGGCTTTTCGGGCATGGGCCGCGGTTTGCGTTTCTTTCCGCAGGATCTGTTGCAATTTGTGGCGCATCTGCTGCCATGGCCATTTCAGCAATTTTACCCCACGACGAGCGTACAGAAGAGCGACTAGTCTTCACAGTAGTCGGTGTTACGCTACTCTCCACAATCGCGATGATCGTCTATCCAATCTTGGCAGCCACCATAGGGTTTGATGCACAATTTTCTGGGGTGTTCATAGGCGCAACTATTCATGATGTCGCTCAAGTTGTTGGCGCAGGATTTTCCATTTCTGAAGAGACTGGTGATATAGCCACAGTTGTCAAGCTGATCCGTGTGGCGATGTTGGCCCCCGTAATCCTTGTTGCCACCATCGTGATCCGCCGCCTTGGAGGGAAAGATAGCACGGGTAAGCGCCCAGCATTGGTCCCCACTTTTGTAGTTGGATTCGTGGTGCTACTAACACTAAATTCGCTCGGAGTTTTCTCTACGGTCATCACATCATTTGCCGCTGAATTATCCCGCTGGGCATTGCTGACAGCCATCGCTGCCGTCGGCTTAAAAACGTCCCTGCGAGAAGTGGCTCACATCGGCCTTCCAGCCATTTCATTATTGGTGACCGAAACTTTGTTTATAGGTACAATAACCATTGGTGTATTACTTTGGATGGGAGGGTGAGCCAACATTGGGAAGCTCAATATCCCTCTGAACAAGCGCACAAATCGGACACGGGTGGTGCTAAAAAATTTAGACACTGCATACTTATGGTTTTCAACCTGTTCTTGATATTAGTAGCTACACTTCCATTTTTAGTTAACTTTGTATTTCGTTGTAAATTTAGCTGTTCATAAAAAATTTATAATAGAAGATTTATCTACAGGTTCTATAGTAGCTATTTTATAGCCAATCTAAAGATCATCGTGCTCTTGTTCGCACAAATAAATAGCTTCAATAATTTTTAAATTGACCACAATTTGAAAGTCGGCTGTCCACCAGCGTTTCCATACTCAGCATTATTTTACCGATTTTTTCCTGAACGCTTGGTCCAAGTCCTTGTCCATGATGTTTGTCAGCACCAACAGTGGCTACGGTTGTGAATGCTATGAAAAACACATTAATCAAAAATCCAGCACGGGTGTACCAGCAGTATGATTTCGTTTCTGTCCACCAACTATTTCATGTCCGTTTTTATCTGACGAGACCCACACTTGTCCGCCAGATCATTATCACCGAACAACCTCGAGTTTTGGTCGTTTCGACGGCTCAGATTTGCTTGTATCCGGATCAAGCCGTGCCGCTAACGACAGCCCTCGTTCCACAATGCGAGGTAGTATTTTACCACCCGTTAGGCGTACCAAAATTGCACGTGCCTGAGGTGTTCTATCGGCGCGCATAGCCGCGAGGAGGGATATCACATCAACTTCATCTGTAGTCAGATGTTCTCGCTCATCAATATCTAACGGATCACAGTAGGTTAGGGAAACAGAACGGCTGCGCAGAATAGTTTCTAAAAACATCTGTGTGTCATGAGCAATTGACAGACCACACGCTTCACCCCGTTTACCCGACGCAACCGCAAATGCACAGCGCCACCCTTAAGTGTCTGGCCTCAAGAACGCATCTAGAAAATGCCTTAAAACGGGTAGAAGTGCTTTACTTACAGCATCCAAGTGAACGCTCTTCGGGACCATATCCTCATTTATAAAAGTCACAGCACCCGCCTCTGAAAATCAACGCACTCTGGCAATAATGTCGTAATACTGAGTACGTTATCTGAGTAAACATTTAGATCAAATATCAGGATGGGTCCCACCGATTTTCTCACAAACCTCACGTTTACATTAGTTTCCTTACGCAACCATGACTTTAGTTTGGAACCTGTCAATTGTTCTAGCTTGCACAACGCCATAGGCATATTCAAAAGATTAGACATATGCAGCCTCTCCGTTTGCACGAGCCAGCTGAGGCAGCACTGATGCAAGCCGTGTTAACGCATCCATTGCTGGCTCGATGTCGTTACCTTCACACAACATCATCAACTCCGTGCGGGCTTGTCCCATCCGGCCCTTTCGCACTGCATGTACAGCTGACATAAACCTACGTTCATGTTCAGTTACGATAGCGGCACAGTCAGGACACGTCGGCGAGTTAAAACAATACACTGACCGACGTGCATGGCGCACAGCCATCAGCGCGCACAGCAACCGCGTACCTATTAAAGGCCCTTCAACGTCACCAAACGAGGTTTCTGCCCATCCGATCCCACCAATCCACGCTTGTGAATCTGGTAGTGCAAAGGATTGAAAGTAAAACCGCGCAATGGTCAAAAGATCATTTTCGACCTCATCAAGACGAGCATCAGTTCGCATGATTTCTTTTGACTGAAGTACACGGTTACAGTGCATATTCGCATTACTATCTGTCATAATCGGACCTCTGTTTACATTAGAATGTTCACCTATCTGGCAGTTTTAAAAACAGGGCTCGACAAGGTTAAGAACTTTATTCTCTATACCTGAGTATTTCTATCAGAAAAGCAAGTACAAATTAAATTTTACCTGTTTTGGGAACGTGATAAAAGTTTAGTCAGCGTAGCTTATAAAATCCTGACTGATTCATTAAAAAATAAGGAAGCCATCAATATTCATATATGCGCCCAGAGGGTGGTCAAAAAAATATTCTGTTTAATTTTAACGGTAATCCTAAATCTACAGATACTTTGCTTGGCAATCCTGAAGCTAAAAAGACCGATATACCACAAGAGAACGCAGTTTACTGATAAGTTCAAATGAGACGTTGTTGTGCAAGTCGTCGAGCGCTGGTATGCGATCAGCTAAATAGCTGAGCAACTTTGGATTAGCATTAATCTGCCATACACTTGTGATGCTCAGCTTTCAAAAACAGCACCTAACAGAGAGGTAGTTGAACTTAAGCTGGTCAAAAAAAATAGCTTGAGAAAAACAATATTTGCTGAGATTTTTGACAGAAATCTGATACAATTATATATTTTACGCACAAACGCATACCTCGTTGGTCCTTGAAGAATGGCCGTCACTGCATTCCTTGATACAAGTAGAACCATTTTTGAAACACCACTAGCAACGTTTCAAAATCGTTTTTCAAGCCTAATGCGTTAGCTTTAAGCAGAACAAAATCCTGAAATGGATAGATCTTTAGCGTTGTGACATAACGTCTTAGCTGCCTCCCGCACCCTACGGGCCTGTTCACGTTCATCGGCAAACCAGATTTCGAATCGCTATGATGAAGCAGTCCCGTAAGCACGGAATCTGCAAAGTTTTCATGCGCCTGAAGCACCAGCCACACGACCTCGATCCCCACAGGAATTGTGAACCGGTATTCAGACGCCGCGCAGTCATCCGCCTCAAGGAATTCTTGCCTTGTTACATTACGTGCTGGAGTATTAACAGCTTTGCAACTGCTGGAAATCAAGCTTCATGGCTGGCCTTCCTCCAGTGGTTGAAGCAGGCGAAAATGAATGGCATCATAGCTGTGGCTTTAAAGCTCCACCCTTGCCGACGTGACACACAAAAAAACAGAGCCAAGTGGTACAACTTCAAGAACCCCCAAAAATATAAGATTGGGGGGGGGTAGCGTCTCTTCGACAGGGCCATTCGACCATCGCATCGCGTTTGAGACTGTCGGTTTTACCTGCCTCAACTGTTCAACAAGTGCAGTTTTATAATTAATAACCAGCGTTCATTTTTTAGGTGCTACCATTGCATAAACTGGCAAAGATTAACCAACGCGTTTCCGGATCAAACTATGTTGTATCTCAACGGTTAAGGACTGTTCAACATCTTCAAGGACTTTCAGTTTTTTTAGCTTGGCGTGCCCTAAAACTATTTGCCGGATAGCCGTAAAAACGACATCAGGCAGATCTGCGAAGATCTCCTGATTATATTTGGTATTAAAAATCTCAATGCCCCACTTTTAAATATTGTGCTGGCGCTCAGGATAGCTACTTAGTAGCCAGCCTGAGCCTTACAAAATAAAAGCGCAATTTTATATTTATAACCAAATGCTGATGGATTATAATATTCTACTAGAAGTGCGCAGATGCCATTGAGGCTGGTTTCTGTAGCGGTGGTGCAAATTTTGTCAGATTAATTCCCTTAACGGCCACTTTGTATTCATCTAACGTTGGGGTCCGCCCAAGGATTGAGGATAACACAACAACAGGTGTTGAGGCCAATAGGGATTCTCCTGTTTTTCCATCCGCGTCTTCGACAACTCTCCCTTTGAACAAGCGAGTGGATGTCGCCAAAACAGTGTCACCTTTTGCTGCTTTTTCCTGGTTGCCCATGCATAGGTTACAACCCGGGCGTTCAAGATACAGGATATTTTCGTATTCTGTCCGTGCATTACCTTTGGGGGCCGCGTCGTCGAATTCAAAACCTGAATACTTTTGGAGAACCGCCCAATCACCTTCTTCTTTAAGCTCGTCAATAATGTTATAGGTAGGTGCCGCAACCACCAATGGTGCTTTAAATTCGACCTTGCCATGTTCTTCTTCAAGGTTGCGAAGCATTTGCGCAACGATCTTCACATCACCCTTGTGCACCATGCAGGACCCAACAAAGCCTAAATCCACTTTCTTTTTAGCGTCATAGTAGGAAATAGGGCGGATTGTGTCGTGGGTATAGCGCTTTGACACATCTGAGTTAGCAACGTCAGGGTCCGCAATCATTGGCTCAATAATCGCATCGAGGTCGACAATGACTTTAGCAAAATATTTGGCGTTATCATCAGGAATAAGCGCAGGTTTTTCACCAGATGTAATTTCACCAATACGCTTATTTGCAATTGAAATTAAACCTTTAAGCATCTGTTCAGCGTTATCCATACCTTTGTCGATCATAATTTGAATACGGTCTTTAGCTATCTCGAGGGACGCGATCAGCGTCGCGTCTTCTGAAATACAAATTGATGCCTTGGCCTTCATTTCAGCGGACCAATCCGTAAAAGTGAACGCTTGGTCAGCAAGCAGCGTGCCGATATGCACCTCAATAATGCGGCCCTGAAACACGTTGTCCCCAAATTGCTGGAGCATTTGCGCCTGAGTGGCGTGCACTACGTCGCGGAAATCCATGTGATCAGCCATGCGTCCTTTGAACGTTACTTTGACGGATTCCGGGATCGGCATCGTCGCTTCACCCGTTGCAAGGGCAAGCGCCACCGTGCCTGAATCGGCCCCAAATGCCACACCTTTAGACATCCTTGTGTGGCTGTCTCCACCGATAATAATCGCCCAATCATCAACCGTGAGATCATTCAAAACCTTATGAATGACATCAGTCATCGCATGATAAACATTTTTCGGATCACGCGCAGTTATCAGGCCAAATTTGTTCATAAACTCCATCAACTTGGGCGTATTTTCCTGCGCCTTTATATCCCAGACTGACGCTGTGTGGCAGCCAGATTGATACGCACCGTCCACGGTTGGCGACAAGATTGTTGCAGCCATCGATTCAAGTTCTTGCGAGGTCATCAAACCCGTTGTGTCCTGCGACCCTACGATATTAACGCTGACCCGCGCATCAGAACCTGCAAACAAAACAGTGCCCGGCGTCACACCAACAGCGTTCGCATTGAAGATCTTCTCAACCGCAGTGAGGCCCTGACCGGGATGCGTGACTTCTTTTGATGGCGCAAACGCAGATTTGAGATTAACGCCAAGGATTTCGCACGAGACACTTTGCAGCTTTTTACCAAAAACAATTGCATAAGATCCGCCAGCCTTCATAAATTCGACCTTTTGCGGTGTAAATGAAGACGACATGTCGACCAGTTCTTTCTCCCCAGTCTCATCAAACAGCTTTT
Source organism: Octadecabacter sp. (assembly GCA_047635635.1). GTDB lineage: Bacteria > Pseudomonadota > Alphaproteobacteria > Rhodobacterales > Rhodobacteraceae > Octadecabacter. Next base: position 6,855 of record JBLILC010000068.1, read on the forward strand.
TATCTTTAGTATTAATGGTTAAAACCGTGCCCGTTTCAACAGAATACGTCTGTTCAAGAACCACATTTCCATCATTGTTCATGACCGGTTTGCTGTTGCTGTCTACCTTTTTAACCCAATTTTTCAGATCGACACCGATACCACCAGTCACGTCAACAGTCGTCAAAAAGATTGGAGAAATCCCGTTAGTTCCTGCGACAACCGGCGCAAAATTCACAAATGGGACGTATGGGCTGGCCTGTTTTCCAGTCCATAGCGCCACGTTGTTAACCCCAGACATACGCGACGATCCGACACCCATCGTGCCCTTTTCGGCGATCAGCATGACGCGTTTGTCTGGGTGCTGTTTCTGTAGATCTTGAATTTCCACCTGCGCTTCAGGTGTGATCATGCATTTACCGTGCAGTTCGCGGTCTGATCGCGAATGCGCTTGATTGCCAGGTGATAGCAAATCGGTCGATATGTCACCTTCACCTGCGATATAAGTAACTACTTTTATCTCTTCTTCTATGTCCACCAGCTTTGTGAAAAATTCTGCCTTGGAATAGCTTTGCAAAATATCGAGTGCAATCACGTTTCCATTTTCATACGCAGCCTCTAGCCGATCAGTGTCCGCGTCGTACAAGAAGAATTGCGTCTTGAGTACTTCACCCGCCTGCTCCGCGATGATGGGATCATTGCTCAAAGCCAGATCAAGCAGAACCTTGACTGAAGGACCACCCTTCATATGCGACAACAACTCGAATGCAAACTGCGTCGATATTTCTTCGACAACACTTTCACCGATAACAATTTCCTTCAGGAACTGTGCTTTTTCCCCAGCAGCACGCGTCGTACCGGGCAATGTATTATAAATCAGGAATTGTAGTGATTTTGCCCTATGCACATGCTCAACATTTTTAATTTGCGCGATAATCTCCTGTGTCAGCGCGTCGCCGTCAATGGGCTTGGGATTCAGACCCTGTTCTTTGCGCATCTCGATCTCTTCAAGGTAGGCTTCATATAACGTCATTTCTGTCTCAACTATTTAATGATTTATGGCGCAAACAACTTTTATGAGCGTCAGAGTCTGCTATGTATGCTATTGTATACTTCGTATAGACCGACTTCAAGATACTCATGTGCAACAAGAAGACTTGTCCATAGAAAGAGCAGGTGAAGTGCCTAATTTCTAGACGCCTGCCTCATTCATTTTCCTTTGTTTGATTTCATAGTCAACTGGGGACAGCATTTTATTGTTCGTGTGCTTACGTGCCGGATTATAGAACATCTCAATATAATCGAATACGTCCTGCCTTGCAGCATTGTGCGTGAGGTATGTCCACCACTTGACCCAATCCCGTTTCAAAGCTGAAAGAAGCTTTCTGCGACGGCGTTATCATGACTGTCCCCACGTCGGCTCATACTGGCAGCAAGATTGTGTTTTCCGAGAAACGATTTCCACTCCTTTCTGGTGAACTGTGATCCTTGGTCGGAGTGGATCATAGCTTTGGTCTTTGGTTTGCGCCGCCACACCGTGCTAAGCAGGGCTTGTAAAGCGAGGTCCGTTATCATCCGCGACTGCGTAAACCAGCCAACACGTCTTGAAAAAAGGTTGGTCACAACGGCAAGATGGGATAACTTGGATGCGTTTTGATATATGTGATATCTGTCACCCAGACGGTATCAGGAACATCGACTTCAAACTGCCGATCCAGAGTGGTGTCAGCGACCACAGCAGGCTTTCCACCGTACCATTTAAGGCGACGCTTGTAGCCAATTTACGCCGTAATACCTGCCAAAATTGCCAAACGTGCAGACCAGTTCTCACAGTAAATCTCACCCGCATCACGCAGATCATCCACTGCCCGGCAGTTGTTTGCAGAGCAGTCAACGATAACGATGCGATTTGCGATATTCATAGACCTTGCGACTATCGCTCCCTGCTTGCTGCAGTATCTCCGTCTGTCGCAGATCATCTTGTGCACGCTGGCTTAACGGTTGTTTAAGTCACGCGTAGAAACCTCTGAAATGCACCATCAGCACACGACACATCTATCGGACACAAAACTCCACCCTTGACCATCATTGAACGCGTACCACACTTAGACTATTGCGTGGAGTACGCGGTCACCATTATTGGAATTGTGCGTTCCCCATTTACCCGCACCAGTTCCCACCTCAACCGCCTTATTCCTGCGGCCTGATCCAAAACCTCGGCTCATACATGCGGTGGCTTCGAAATCTGCACCTCCTAGGTTTACAAAGATTTGGTGCTGATTCCCAGCCGTTCGGCAATTTCGCTGATCGCGTAACCACACTCAAAAACCTTTCCCAAAACGTCCAGCTTAAACTCATCCCTAAATCGAATACCCTTGCTCATATCGTCTGTCCTTGATTATAAAATTACCAAGCAAAGCGTCAAGGAAACTAAGGGCACCTCAAACCTCCTGTAAACCTGCCCAAGATAACAGTAACCTGCTTACGTCACCCTAGTTCACCGTCTTATTAACCAATGAGTGGCTATTAATTATAGTATACCTAAGAATTTCTTACGCTGTGGTGGTTCTCGCTTGTCTTCCAGCAAGCGCGTCATCGCCTTAATACTGTCGTGGTAACGCTCATGCGCAGCTTCAGATCGTTCTTCTGCTGCTTCTGCTCTCAGGCGTAATTCATTTACTAGCTTGCGGAGTAGTTCACGTTCATGGCTAACGGCCTCTAATGCTGCAGCATATTTAACCTCATTGAGAGTATTACTTCTATAAATACTCAAATTAAGAGGCTCTTGACCTGTTTTACCGTTATCTGGGTTTAGATCTTGGTTAACGGGGGGTATCGTAAACTGCTTACGGGCAAAAATGACCCTATCTAACTCACTTCGGTCAATGCTGTATGTACCGTCCATGCCTTTGGATGCCGACAATTTTCCTGTCTTAACCCAGTTGTGAATCGTGGTTTTTGATACTCCTGCAACCTTCGCAGCTTTAGACAATGAAAATGGCATATAAACCCCCGTTAGTACCCGTTACCCCCTGACGTTAACTCAGTTAACCGCTTACGTCACCTTTGTTAGGCTGCACTTCAGTGGTAATTCTTGTCAGCTTAAAAAATACTCATAAACTTCTTACGAGGTGTAGTCCCATTAGCAATCAGCAGTTGATTAGATTTTTTTCTTCACCCATCTTTAACGCCCTGAGCATCGATATTTTTTCTGTTTTTAAAGCATTCTTTGTCAAAGTCTTCGGATCCAGACACGGCTTAAATTAAGAGAGTGTCTGGCTCATCTGATTGGTTTCATTGTGCGGCGCGTTGACTGTGATGCAGGCGACGTACTTTGAGAGTCCTTCGTGTGATCCCTTTGCTGTAGAATGGCTTTGGCACGACCGAAGTAGACGTCTAATATTATGACGTTGTTCAGGCTCTCGTTAAAGCGCGGGTGTGTAGTGATCGACGAAGGTTTCGATTTGTGCTTCGAAACCAACCGGTACCAAATAGTTTTCCAGCAAGATGCGGTTCTCTAAAGTCAGATGCCAACGCTCGATCTTGCCTTGGGTTTACGGGTAGTACTGCGCATCACGGGAATGCTTCATAGCTTTGCCTTGCAACCATTCCGCAGCATTGAGCCCTTACTGATTGCGATGCGCAATGCATCACGTCGAAACTCGTCGCCGTTCTATTTCCCCTTCATTTCAAACATTGCCCTTTGGAGACTGGAACTAAAGAGGGACAAGATCAATCAGGGTATTTCTCTGTTTGATGCCCCTGCATTCGACGCCTGAGCCTTAGTCATGCCACCTACATCAGACAGCGCCGAGCTTTTTATCCAGCCATGCGATGACAGTAATAGCTTTGTGATCCAGATGCGTACGCAGGACACGCGCAAGCCCGGCACCATCACGGACCTCAAGGTAGGCAATCATTTCTTCATGCTCAGAAAACGCCAGGGCCCACTGTGCAGCACTCACCGGAGCCAAATAGCGTGACTGTCGGACGCGGATGGCCAACGACTGAAACTGTGTCGAAAGGGTTTTGTTTTCAGCGCCAATCATAATCTCCTCATGGATCCTTTGATTGAATTTAGAGAACTCTTCCCTGTCTTCCGCCGCATAAGTTTTCTCCAACTGCTGATGAATGTTTTTAATTTGCGTGATGCCCGGGTTGCTAATGCGTTCGCAAGCCATCTCCCCTGCAAGCCCCTCAAGCACGCCCATAACTGGGTATATCTCCTCAACATCCGCCCGGGTGATCGGCGTGACCCACGCTCCCCGGTTCGGCTCCAAGAAGACCAGCCGTTCATTGGCCAGCACTTTCAGTGCCTCTCGGAGGGGTGTGCGCGAAACACCAAAGTGCGCACAAAGGTCCTTTTCTGGTACCTTATGGCCCTGCTTAAGCTCACCACCTACGATCAGATCACGTAATTGGTCAGCAAGTTCTTGATGGAGTGTCTTGCGTTTTGAAAGCCGGTCCTGTGTGTTGAATCCGTTCATACGTTGGTCTCCATTGAGGCGCTCCCAGCCAGCGCCATATCGAGCAGCATTGCGACATGAATTGCATCTCGGCCAGTGCCATCAGAAATTTGGTGGCGACAGGACGTTCCATCGGCCACAATTATTGCGTTTGGCGCGGCTGCACGCACAACTGGAAACAAAGATAATTCCCCCATCTCGCGGGAAACCGCCTCTGTGTCAACTCCGTAGCCAAAAGATCCAGCCATACCGCAACACGAGCTTTCGATCAGTTCAATTTCCACCCCTGGGATCAAGCTCAGAGTGCGCTGAATTGCAGGCATAATGTTGTGCGCTTTCTGATGACAATGTCCGTGCAGCATTACTTTTGCGGCTGGTGTGCGCAGAGTGAGGTGAAATTCTCCCGCTTCAGACGCCTCCGCGATGTATTCTTCCAGCATCTTGGCAGCCTCTGAAACCTTGGCTGTCGCTTTCCCAGGGATCAGTGCTGGTATCTCATCGCGCAAAGTCAAAAGGCACGATGGCTCCAACCCAATGATCGGGCGGCCTGCCTCCACATGCGGCAGTAGAGCATTTACTAAACGCTGGCCTGTTGCGCGCGCCTTGTCGATGAGGCCCATGGCAAAATATGTCCGCCCGCTGTCAAGCGGTTTGCGCACCCTGTCAGTCGCTACCGCAACCCGCTTTCCGCCCGCACGCAACACTCGCACGGCCGCGCGCAGGTTTTCGGGTTCGAAGTAGCGGTTGAAGATATCCGCAAACAAGATCACATCAGGGTTTTCGTCTTGCGCCTCAGAATCCCTGAAAGGGTTGGGCGACCAGTGCGGTAAGGCACGCGACGCAGCAAAGCCCGTTGGTTTTTCCAATAACTTCGCCAAGAATGGAACCTTGTTGCGCAAGTTCATCGCCCAGTGCACCTTGGAGGCGTAGGGAGCATAGTCCGGCATGTAGGCGACTAGTTTTTCATGAAGCCCAAGCCCATGTTTCTCAGCCCGTGCCGCAAGCACTTCAAGCTTCATCTTGGCCATATCCACACCAGTAGGGCACTCCCGTTTGCAGGCCTTGCAGGATACACAAAACTTCATTGTTTCCATCATCTCTTCGGAGGTGAGCGCGTCTTTACCCAGCTGCCCCGAGATCGCAAGCCTTAGAGAATTGGCCCGCCCGCGCGTAACGTCCCGCTCATTGCGGGTTGCGCGGTAGGAGGGGCACATGGCGCCGCCTTCGAGCTTGCGGCACGCGCCGTTGTTGTTACACATCTCCACCGCGCCCTGAAGGCCACCCCCCGCACCGGGCCACGCAGACCAGTCGAACGCCGTTTTTAATGGCTTCACCTTATATTCAGGCCCGTAACGAAAGAGGGTCCGGTCATCCATTTTGGGGGCTTCAACGATTTTACCGGGATTAAAGCGACGGTTGGGATCGAACCGCTCTTTCACCTGCAGGAAGGCGTCCGTAATCTCAGAGCCGAACATCTTCTCGTGGAATTCCGAGCGCACGATCCCATCACCGTGTTCCCCGGAGTGCGATCCCTTATATTCGGCCACCAGATCGAAGGTCTCTTCTGCAATCGCGCGCATCTTTGCGACGTCCTCACCTGTTTTCATGTTGAGGATCGGGCGAACATGTAAACATCCTACTGAAGCGTGTGCATACCAGGTTCCTGAGGTTTCATTTTTCTCAAAAATCCTTGTGAGACGCTTAGTGTAATCGGCAAGGTCTTTTAATTCCACCGCGCAATCCTCAACAAAACTGACGGGCTTCCCCTCCTGTTTCATCGACATCATGATGTTCAGGCCAGATTTGC
>JBLILC010000069.1:0-12940 GCA_047635635.1 Octadecabacter sp.
GCTGTGTTGCCAGTGGTATCGTAGGATGAAGAAACTTCAACAAAATTGCAGCCAGCCAAATCTAATCCTCTACTATTAGCAATAATTTTCATCAATTGCGGAGTTGTTAACCTGACGGTCTCTCCTGACCTAGTCCCCAATACGAAGCTTGGATCAAGGCTATTATTATAATTATTGTAACATGGTTGATTACCAATGGATGCAGCAGTTTCTTTACCAAGTAATTTCAGTATTTATGCAATAAATTTTGTGCGAAACGCTAATCATCCCAGCCAGTGCTTTTACTGAAAACATCAGTTGTATAATGCGTTGCATTAAATAAATTTTCCGAGCTTTTGAACATTTTATGATACATCCTTCACATAAACGCGGACCACCGTGCCATGGGTTTTGCACTCACCAAATATCTCATCATTAACATCTGCGAGAGTGTCCACGTGTACTAAAGCGACAAGCCAAGGTTTCTTTTGCATGGCCCGTAAGACCAGAAACGACAAAGAAAGTTCACAGCCAAGCCCCATGGGGATCACTGGTTCTTTGAGAAGTCATAATAAGTCTTTAAAAAATTTAAAATGTATTGATCGCACCATCGCCAAAATCTGTATATTTCAGGCTGTCAAACGACGCAGCGCCAGTCTTAATATTGTAGGGCAGGATATTAGCGCTTTCTTGGCGCAATTATTTTGGCCCAAACCGTGCGCCAGATCAACAACTTTTCCAATATCCATCTGGATGCCAACAAACCCAAAATCAAGACCTTCCACACTCGACACCTCAGGTAATGGCATGAACCTGTTAAGCCCATAAAATCACAGAAATCATTTCCAGAAACGGGTTAGATTGTATCCTTATTACCTTTTGTTCCAAAGTGCCAAACAGCACAATTCAAAAGCCACATGCGCCCCCGCTACGGCAGTTATGCCACTTGGGTCGTATGATGGTGATACCTCAACAATGTCGCCACCGACCATGTTAATCCCCGCCAGATCTCGCAGCATTGCGGCTGCCTGCCAACTGGACAGACCACCCCAAACAGGTGTGCCCGTCCCAGGTGCAAACGCTGGATCCAGCGCATCGATATCAAAAGTAACATAAACAGAATTTTCACCAACGATCTTTTTAGCGCGCGACACTGCCCAACCTGTGCCTTTCTCATGAATAGTTCGAGCGTCGATATATTCCATTCCACAGTAGTCATCGCATTCGGTGCGAATGCCGATCTGTACCGAACGTGCCACATCAACCAGTCCTAATTTCACAGCTTTATACATGAATGTTCCATGATCGACACGGTCCATGTCGTCGTCGGACCAAAGGTCGGAATGGGCATCAAATTGGATCACACTTAGCGGACCGTACTTGGCTGCATAGGCTTTCAATATCGGAAGCGTAATGAAATGATCACCCCCCAACGTCACCGTTCCCACTTCTGCGGCTAGAATTCCCGCGATATGCGCTTGGATTGCTGCAGGAGTCCCTGCTACATTAGCATAGTCAAAAGCCAGATCACCAAAATCCGCAATGGCAAAATCGCTTAGTGGGTCGAACCCCCAACCATATGGCGGATCATATGGTTGCAGCGTGCTGGCCTCACGAATGGCACGGGGGCCAAACCGTGTTCCAGGTCGGTTGGTAACCGCCTGATCGAATGGTATACCAGTAACGCACAAGTCAACGCCTTTTAAATCCTTGGTGTATTTCCGCCGTAAAAAAGACGTCGCCCCCCCAAACGCATTCTCAAACGCGCGACCTTTTAAGTCATCACGTGTAAAAGCGATGTCAATTTGACACTTAGCATCCTCTAACGCCATTACGCATCTTCTTCCAAATTGGTTAACGGTAAAGCTCGCTCTGCAATACAAGCAAAAAAAGATGCCCCATAAGCAGTGGTTGCATCGTCAAAATCATAGTTCGGATGATGCAAACCTGCTGTGTCACCATTCCCGACGAATAAATAGCAACCCGGCTTATTTTCCAGAAAATAGGCAAAATCTTCGGCCCCCATTTCACGGGGGCTGTCGGCGACAACAATTCCGTCAGCCGCAACTTCCCGCGCCACTCCTACTGCAAACTCCGTCTGAGCGGGGGAATTGATTGTTGGGGGGAATCCTTCATTGTAGCGCAATGTAGCCACAACGTTAAAAGAAGCTGCCTGGCCTGCAACAATTTCTGCCATACGCTTCTTCACCATGGCCTGCACATCTTTGTCAAATGTCCGAACCGTGCCACCCATATACGCGTCTTCGGAGATTACATTGTCAGCCATACCAGCGTGGATCATGGTGACTGACACAACCAAATCATCCAGCGCGCGATTGTTGCGACCAACGATAGTACCAATGGCCTGCGCGATGGACAGCGCTGCAGGTATTGGGTCACGGGTGTCTTGCGGGTAGGCACCGTGCCCACCCTCGCCTTTAATATCAACATGGAATGTGTCAACAGCAGCCATAATCGGACCTGGAGTGGTATAAAACTGACCGACAGGCGTTCCTGGGGCGTTGTGCAGGGCGTATACCTCACGCACGTTAAATCTCTCCAAAATGCCCTCTTGCACCATAAGTTCGGCACCTCCACCAGTTTCCTCAGCCGGTTGAAATATAAGCGCAATTCGACCATTAAAATTTCGTGTTTCTGCAAGATAGCGCGCAGCCCCCAGCAACATCGTCGTATGCCCGTCATGCCCACATGCATGCATCTTACCAGGATTTTTTGACGCCCATTCTACGCCTGTTGTTTCCGTAATTGGCAAAGCATCCATATCCGCACGCAAACCAATTGTTGGCCCATCACCATCTTTGTAATCGCGGCCTTCGATGATTGCGACCACACCGGAAATGGCGATGCCTTCGTGAATTTCATCAACACTAAAATCACGCAAACGATCCACAACAAAACTAGCAGTCTTTTGGCAATGCTGGCCTAGTTCGGGATGCATGTGCAAGTACCTACGCCATTCAGTCATATCGTCGGCAAAGGCAGAAATTCGGTTGATGACGGGCATAGGGTGGACCTCTGTTCAGGGTAGGAATAGCTTATTCTGACATCAAAGGAGCTACCCCACAATATGACCACTGACCCTCTAATTCATTCTAACGATTCGGCAAAGCAAATGGATCGGCTTTTGGCGATCATGGTAGCTTTACGTAACCCACAAACTGGTTGCCCTTGGGACATCGAACAGACGTTTGCTACCGTTGCACCCTACACAATCGAAGAAGCATATGAGGTCGCAGATGCGATTGAGCGTGGTAATATGGACGATTTACGGGGCGAATTGGGCGATCTTCTGTTTCAATCAGTGTTTCACGCGCAAATGGCGGACGACGCAGGGCATTTCAATTTTAGCGACGTAGCACGCACCATGTCCGACAAAATGGTTGCGCGGCATCCGCATGTGTTTGGGCCTGAATCCACCCCCCCACTGCAAGATAAATCTGCCGAACAGCAAACTATCGATTGGGAAATTATCAAGGCTGCAGAGCGGGTTGACCGAGATGAACCCCGCACACTGGACGGTATTGCAATTGGTCTGCCCGCACTGTTGCGTGCGTTTAAGTTGCAAAAACGCGCTGCACGTGTTGGGTTTGATTGGCCAGATGTGGGACACGTAATTGATAAAATTGCTGAAGAAGCTGCAGAAGTTGTGGAAGCCCGAGATATATTAACGCAAAATGAAGTTAAGGAAGAAGTTGGAGATTTATTATTCGTCATGGCCAATCTAGCAAGACATCTGAATGTCGATCCAGAGGTCGCGTTGCAACAAGCCAACGCAAAATTTCAGCGACGTTTTGAATTCATCGAAGACGCATTAGCCCGTGATGGGCGCGCACCGTCTAGCAGTGACTTAGCAGAGATGGACACGCTATGGAATGCCGCAAAAGTAGCAGAAAAATTGGGAAAATTAATTTAAATCGCAGCCTTTTCTTCAAGAAATAGCCATTCTTCTACGGCATCAGACAGCGTCGAATGGCGTTCAACCAAGGCGTCTGTCGCCTTTTGGAACTTAACAGGATGGTCAGTAAACAAAGTTGGGTCCGACATTAGATCTTCCAATTTAGCGATCTCAGCTTCGGTACGCGCTATGAACTTTGGCAATTCATCAAGGCGGTGCTTTTCAGTGAAACTCAACCCCTCGACAACAACGGCTTTGCCCTTACCAGACTTTAGTTTTGACTTGGTTGCTTTAACGGCAACGCCCTCAATCTCCGCCCGCTGGTTTAAATAGTCAGTCCAGCCTCCCGCGTAGGTTACAGCTTGCGCATTGCCCTCCATTGCGATGGTGGTCGTCGCAACGCGATCAATAAAATCACGGTCGTGACTGACCAACAGTACGGTGCCCGGATAATCACCAAGTAGATCTTGCAAAAGGTCCAGCGTTTCAATGTCTAAATCGTTGGTCGGCTCGTCTAAAACCAATACATTGGATTCGCGTGCCATCAAACGAGCCAGTAACAAACGCGCTTTTTCACCACCCGACAAAGAACGAACAGGTGCGCGAACCTGCCCTTCGTCAAACAAAAATTCTTTTAAATATCCCACGACGTGCTTGGGCTGACCACGCACCATAATCTGGTCAGCCTTACCACTAACGGACATTGATGGATCTGTGGTCAGGTTGTCCCACAACGTAGTTTCTGGGTTGAGTTTGGCACGCGCCTGATCAAACACTGCAATATCCAGATTGGTACCGTGTTTAATTGAACCTACATCAGGTTCAATTTCACCAAGCAACATTTTGATAAGAGTGGTTTTTCCCACACCGTTAGGACCAACGAACGCAATTCGATCACCACGATTTACCGTAATGTTAAACCCTGACACAATAGGCTTTCCATCATAGGTTTTGCTAAGATCAAATGCCTCAATAACCTTTTTACCAGAAGCTTGACCCGCATCCAGTGCCATTGCAGCAGCGCCTTGGCGTTTGATCTGGCCAGATTTTTCAGCTCGCAAATCCTGCAACGCCCTAAGTCGACCTTGGTTGCGCGTGCGCCGCGCTGAAATACCTTCAACAGCCCATCTCGCCTCTTGTTTAATCTTACGATTCAGTTTGTGGCGCTGCATGTCCTCGTCTTCCCACGTTTTATCGCGCCATTCTTCAAAATGGGCAAACCCCTTTTCCTGACGCCGGACTTGGCCGCGATCAATCCAAAGGGTAGCTCGGGTCAGCGCGTTCAAAAACGCACGATCGTGGGAAATTAAAACAAAACCGGTGCGAGTTTGCGAAAGCTCGCGTTCCAACCAACGAATTGCTTCAATGTCCATGTGGTTTGTAGGCTCGTCAAGCAGCATTAAACCAGGTGCTTCGGCCATCAGTTTCGCCAAGGCTGCACGACGACGTTCACCCCCCGATGCAACATTTACATCACGGGCAGGATCAAATTTCAGCCCCTCAGCCACTGCATCAACCCTCCAGGCATCACTTGTGTCTAGCCCACTAGACGCATAATCGCCAAGTGTGGCTGAACCTTCCATAGTCGGGTCCTGTTCCATGTAGCCTACTGACATACCAGGCGCTATGACAACTCCACCTTTGTCGACTTCGACTAAACCCGCCATTACCTTGAGAAGTGTCGACTTCCCCGACCCGTTGCGCCCAACCAGTGCGACACGGTCGCCAGGTTGAACAACCAAACTTAGATTTTCAAAGACAGGATCCCCACCAAAAGTGAGGGCTATATCGGTAACTTGTAAAAGGGGTGCGCGTGCCATGGGCTCTGCTAGCGTTACCACGCGGCGGCTGCAAGGGTACTAACGCTAAATCAATGCAGCAACTGCGCGCAATGCCTTAGCACGGGCAGGCGGAATGTTGGCGATCTCGACCCCGGTAAAGACGTGCAAAGTGTTCATTGCAGTGTCTACCACCGCATGGTCACTGACCCAGCCCCCCATAGCGAGATAGGTTTTTAAAAGCGCTGGAACCTGTGCCATCGCTACTGAATAATTTAATATTGTAGCATTTTTAACCAATTTAGTCTTAGTCCCAAATCGAATCACTTGGGATGCTTTTATATCAGGATGCCACTTGCCCGGCGCTTGATGACGTTGGGCCAGCAATTCAAAAGCTTGGCTGTAATTACCAGCGTCTGTGCCAACAAAAGACGAGCAGCCAAATAACAAACCTACCGACCGAGCATCTACAATCACCGCCAGCATGCCCCACGCGACACGCAACACGTCTGGGTCACACACACCTGGATCGACACAGAAACGCCCCATTTCCAGCATCGGGGCTGAGTAATCCAAAAGCCGATTTAAGTCATAGAATTGCGCTGAATAACTGGAATTAATCGCACTACCAGATCTGATCAGCATCAGCCGATAACTACAAAGTAACAGACCAGTCCGATCTTCTACCATAATATGATCACATTGCGCATCGAACTTGTCAGTTTTAATCCCACTAATCTTAGCTAGCGCACCTACATCTTTTACAAAACACCGATAACCCAATTGCTGGCAACGCTGCACATCATCAAAGCTGCGCGCAAACCTAGCAACATACGCCCCAGGCTTAAGCACAGTGTTTTTAAGCCCTGATTGAAAACTGGACATTGCTATTTTGGCTCATTTCTCATTACTTAGCTTTCAGGACCAGGCCCTGAAATGCGCAGTCACCCATCACCCAAAAAGTCACCAGCGTTAAACCGCCCAATAGATCCGAATAACTGGCGCAAGAATGTGGTGTCGCGTACAAGGTCTTGTGTCACGCGGCGAGACAAACTCACAACATTACCATTATTAAGCCCAAATTTCTCCACATTGGAAACAAGGCCCGTGTCATCAAATCGGATAGCCACAATTTCTCGGGCAATTTCCTTTGCCTCGAAGGGCCCAAGCAGCCGGAATCGACTTTGGACATAAAAATATCCGCCGCCGTCAGTAACACTACCGGCCGACGGAGGGCCAATAACATCAACAACTGTATCACGGGTGTCTACGCCAACCAGCACTTCGGCAAGCTGTTTATCACTCGGAATGTAGCCATGATTTTGGTAAAGCGTTGTGCACCCCACCGACATCATCAACACACATGCAACTAGGGCTGCGCGCGTTTTAAGACCTGTCATGTTACTTATAACGTACAACCTGATATTCCCGTCTTGGCTTCTGTTGGCTTTTGACGCATTTAAAGCAACTCGTGGACTTAATTCAAGGGTACCCGCATATGTCTGATCTGCCGACCCATCATATCCGCTTTGCGGACCTACCTACACGCAAGCTTACACATTTCACGATTGAACCTGACAGCGGCGGCCGTAAAGCGCTCGCAATAACCATTCACGTACTACAAGTTAAAAAGCTGCGCTTTGACGGCGTATTAATACCAACAGGCAAACGCGACTGGCGAATTGAAGCAACTTTGGGTGCCACCATAAGTCAAGCTTGCGTTATTTCCCTTGATCCGGTGACAACGCGAATCGACGAGGTCATAACTAGGTCCTATATTTCTGATTTCGAAAGACGCGACGATGTTTCTGAAGCCTCAGAAGATGAGATGATTGCAGACGACACCACCGATCAGCTACCAGAAATCCTTGATCTATTTGACATCATTTCAGAATCTTTAATTCTTAATATGCCAGCCTATCCCCGCAAAGATGGCATCGAAGCCGAAGTCGTCGGCGTCACCGAACCCGGGAAATCGGTTATGACCGATGAAGATGCACGACCATTTGCCCGTCTTGCAGCTATGCGCGAAGCGGCCTCGACACAAAACAGCATTGAAGACGATGATACAGGTTGAGGAAAACAACAAATGCCTTCTGCTTGATTAGGTTGCATAGTGGCAAAATCCCATTATCTTAACGTCTTCTTTCAGATCAAGCCTCGACAGGCTGCCGGTTATGACCTAAAGCCCGGTCGAAGGCTTGAACTAAGCACGAAATTCACACGGTCCGTCTTAAGATCAAAGGACCCACTACCCGAGGTTGCGACATGGCTGTCCCACAGAATAAAATCTCCAAATCCCGCCGGAACAACCGTCGGTCCCATCACGCTTTAGATGGTGCAAATCCTAATGAGTGTACTTCTTGTGGTGAGTTGAAGCGCCCACATCACGTATGCCCGTCTTGCGGAAAATACGCAGAACGTGAAGTGATTGCTCAGGCCGATGAGATCGATCTGGACGACGACGCGGCATAGGCACTAAGATCGCCGGGAGGGGAACACTATGTCCGCGACTGGCCAATCCATTGAACCACTTGTTATATCCGTCGATGCCATGGGCGGCGACGAAGGACCCGCACCAATTGTTGCGGGTCTCGCTCGTTTTTTATATAATGATAATAATACTCATATACTATTACACGGTCCGAAAGTCGATCTTGAACCGTTGATTTCAAGACGTAAACTCTCTAAATCAGTCACAATAGTTGATGTGCCCGACGTGGTCGCAATGTCTGATAAACCAAGTCATGTTATGCGCCATGGCAAATCAACATCAATGTGGTCGGCTATAGACTCAGTGCGAAACAATGACGCCTCCGTCTGCGTATCTTGTGGCAACACTGGCGCACTTATGGCTGTATCAATGATCCGCCTGCGCAAAGCCGAAGGTGTCAACCGCCCTGCCATTGCCTGCCTCTGGCCCTCGCGCAACACAGCTGGTTTTAATGTAATGCTAGATGCTGGCGCTGATATACGCGCTGACGAAGAAGATCTTTTGACATATGCACTCATGGGCGCATCTTATGCCCGGAATGGTTTGGGGCTGGAACGCCCACGTGTTGGATTGCTGAACGTCGGCAAAGAGGAACACAAAGGTCGCGCAGAACTAAAAGTCGCAAATGATATTATTTCACGCGCAGCACCTCTTGGAGAATTTGATTATGTTGGTTTCGTCGAAGGAGGCGATTTACCATCGGCGCATGTTGATGTAATAGTTACAGATGGATTTACCGGAAATATAGCGCTCAAAACTGGTGAAGGTACTGCAAATTTTATATCAGAATCGTTGCGTGACGCATTTAAAACCACATGGTTTTCGCGCATCGCTGCCATACTCGCACTTACGTCGCTTAGCCGCCTGAAGAAAAAAATTGATCCACGCCGCGTTAATGGTGGCGTATTCCTCGGTCTAAATGGCACAGTCATCAAAAGCCACGGTAGCGCCGACGAGACCGGCGTAGCAGCAGCCGTGGCACTCGCCGCCCAGCTTGCACGATCCGGTTTTTCTGACAAGCTAGCAGCGAGGGTTGCAACGGCTGCAGCGCTTAGCCAAGGTGATGCAGTAGACAGCGGCGCACGGGAAACCAAAGCAACGTTAAAAAAGGAAACTGGCATCAAATGACTATTCGCGCAATCATTCGCGGCGTCGGCCATTACTTGCCAGACCGCATTGTTTTGAATTCCGAATTTGAAGCCTCGCTCGACACCACCGACGCATGGATAAAGGCCCGATCTGGCATCGAACGCCGCCATTTTGCCGCAAAAGGCCAAACAACATCTGACCTTGCAACACGGGCAGCCAAAGAAGCCCTTTCAAACGCTGGCATGGATGGCTCTGACATCGACGCTATCGTACTAGCAACTTCTACTGCCGACCTGACATTCCCGTCCGCCGCCACAATGGTGCAGCGAAACATTGGCAACACCACTGGATATGCCTATGATATTCAAGCAGTCTGTGCTGGATTTGTATTTGCATTATCAAATGCAAACGCTTTGATTTTATCTGGACAAGCCAAACGCGTGCTAGTCATTGGCGCTGAAACATTCAGCAAAATAATGGACTGGACTGACCGTGGGACCTGCGTTCTGTTTGGCGACGGCGCGGGCGCAATGGTGTTGGAAGCAATTAACAGTGCAGACAATCCCGATAATCGCGGCATTCTGGCAACTGATCTCAATTCTGACGGTACATATGGGGACCTCCTCTATGTAGATGGAGGTGTATCGACCCAGAACACAGGCATGTTGCGCATGCAGGGAAAGGAAGTGTTTCGTCATGCAGTCGAAAAGCTCGCTTCAACTGCGACGACTGCACTTGAAAAAGCCGGGCTTGGCCACGAAGACGTCGACTGGGTAGTCCCCCACCAAGCCAACATTCGGATTATCCAGTCAACTGCCAAAAAGCTTGGAGTCCCAATGGAACGCGTTGTTGTCACTGTACAAGACCACGGCAATACCTCTGCAGCTTCTATCCCGCTTGCCCTTTCGGTAGCGGTGCAACGCAGTCAGATAAAGCGCGGCGACCTTATTGTTACAGAAGCAATCGGCGGAGGTTTGGCTTGGGGCGCTGTTGTCCTGCGTTGGTAATAGTTTTTTTGCATTCAATGTTGCCCGACAAGCCCTTGTTATTGACTTGTCTTTTACCCTCAGCTTAAGATCAATAATCAACTAGGGGGACAAGATGACTGATAAAACACTGACACGTATGGATTTAGCGGATGCAGTACATGATGAAGTGGGCCTTTCACGCAATGAGAGCGCCGATTTGGTCGAAAGTGTTTTAACGCACATATCTGACTCGCTTGCTAATGGCGATGACGTCAAGATTTCATCTTTTGGAACATTCTCGATCCGAGATAAAGCTGCCCGTATCGGGCGCAATCCAAAAACTGGCGAGGAAGTGCCAATCACTCCGCGCCGAGTGCTAAGCTTTCGTCCAAGCCATTTAATGAAAGACCGCGTCGCTGCGGGCAACAAAAGTTAGGATCCTAGGACGTGTCTAAATCACGTGATGCTTTCCGCACAATTTCTGAAGTTTCAGATGAACTGGTAACACCGGCTCACGTACTTCGGTTTTGGGAAAGCAAATTCAGCCAAATCAAGCCTGTAAAGCGTGCTGGCGGACGACGCTATTATCGCCCTTCAGACTTGGATCTGCTGGCAGGAATTAAAAAATTACTGCATTACGATGGTATGACAATTAAAGGTGCACAAAAGCTCTTACGTGAACATGGCGTCAAACATGTAACTTCTATAGGCGCAGCTGCTCTCCTAGAAGGAACAGCTGCGAAAAGTATTTACGTCAAGGTCGAAGACACTGAACCAGTTGGCATCGACCCAATAGTTGAACAAATTAATCAGCTTGCCACAGAAATCTCCAACGTGGTCACTTTGCCAGATTCGTTACAGCAGGGCATAACATTACCGCTTAAAACTGCACCCAAGTTGGAGCTAAACAACCAAAAAGTGTCCACGCCAATTGAACAAATAGAACCATTTTCAAAATCAAATGTTACCACTAAAACAGTCAAAGTTTTTATGGATAACATTAACGACACCCAGCCTCGCGTGTTTCATTTATTACAAAAGGCGTCACACGCTAAACTTTCAGCTCAAGCTGGCGCGATTGCACCCCTTCTGAAAAGGATGCAGACTCTCCGTGACAGCATAAATTTGTGTTGATCACTTGATCCTGTATCTGCGTTTTTCACCTTGCCCTGCGCTCTGTTTGCGGTATGACAATGTTCGAGTCGGGCCATGGCGCAGTCTGGTAGCGCGTCCGTCTGGGGGACGGAAGGTCGCAGGTTCGAGTCCTGCTGGCCCGACCAATACATAAACGCCCACCACGCTTCTGTGTAGGTGGGCGTTTATGATTTCAATATCGAAGGTTTGCGATGAAACACGGCGTACTTTCCGACACTCAGATCAACACCTTGATCAATGACGGCGCTATAACTTCGTCTTTTGATTTCGAAGCTGGACAGGTACAACCTGCCTCTCTAGATTTGCGGCTTGGTCACAGGGCCTATCGTGTTCGAGCGTCATTTTTGACGGGGTATGGGCAATCTGTAACAGACCGTCTTGCACAATTTACTATGCACGAAATTGACCTGACAGATGGCGCCGTACTTGAAAAAAACTGCGTATATGTTGTACCTTTAATGGAAGTACTCGATCTGCCACACGGCATGACAGCTGCAGCCAGTGCCAAATCATCGACTGGGCGGCTTGATCTGTTGACACGGATAATTACTGACAATGGCGTAGAATTTGACCGCGTTCCAGAAGGTTACGCAGGCCCACTCTATGTTGAAATTTGTCCGCGTTCTTTTTCAGTTCTCGTGCGCCCTGGATTGATGTTGAACCAAATTATCTTTCGCAACGGCAAAACTTTCATCAATGATATCAACCTAATTGCACTTCATGCTAAAACTCCTATAGTCGAAGGCAAAGCTGTTATATCAGACGGATTAGCTTTCTCTGTTGATTTGAAACCTAAAAGTGGCGATTTAGTTGGCTACCGCGCTAAACCACACACAGGTGTTATTGATCTAGCGCAAGTAGCTCATTACGAGGCATCTGATTTTTGGGAAGAACTGCACACAACCGACGGTCACATCATTCTGGATCCTGGCGCGTTCTATATTTTAGTTAGCCGCGAAGCTATTTCCATTCCACCTGATTGTGCCGCAGAAATGGCACCCTACATTGCAATGGTTGGCGAATTTAGGGTGCATTATGCGGGTTTTTTTGATCCTGGCTTTGGCTGGTGTAGTGCCGGTGGTGCCGGATCGCGCGGCGTGTTAGAGGTTCGTTGTCATGAAGCTCCGTTTGTGTTGGAACATGGGCAAGTCGTTGGTAGACTAGTCTATGAACACATGTCACGAACACCTGCAGCACTTTACGGTCAAGACATTAAATCAAACTATCAGGGTCAGGGCCTTAAGTTGTCGAAACATTTCAGAACCTAATCTAGTGCTGGTAACTGTAGCATCTTATATTTCATAATGATGATGACTATTCTCAAAACCTAGAAGTCAAACTAGATCAATAAATTTTTGAGTTTTGGCCTGAGGCTTTCAATTCAAACCAATTCAAAACCTATTTAAATGTCTTGCAAATTGGCTAATCTGTCACGAGCATAAAAAATTTATGTCTTATCATTCCGGATATTTACTACTTTGCGACTTATGCTGACTGCAGTTATCGCAATTTCTGGCTGCACTAATTGCAATTTTAGGGCCTTTATCTAGAGGGTGAGAAG
>JBLILC010000070.1:0-12934 GCA_047635635.1 Octadecabacter sp.
TAATACAGCGAAATGTTATCGTAAACCACCTTAACTTAGACACTTAAAGTTTCCATCCAGAAAATTTCGTAAATTGGAGCACAGGTAAAATTCAACAAAATTATCAGTATGTAAATACGTTAAAGATTTTCTTAAAAATCTCAAAATCCAACTGGATGCAACCACTCATCAAAGTTTGAAAATCTGTACGCTTCAGCTTGGCGCATACAATCTTCCAGCAAAACTTTTCACGCTTGGTCTTCAACATCTTTTGCCACTTGTTTGGTTGAAGCCAGATTAACAACCGATTGGGGCTCACTGGTAGCAACTTTATGTAACACAACTTAAACGTCGTTAAGCGACGTTTAAGTTGTGCAAAAATATCAAAGGAAAATTTATCACTTGCGTAGGCGGCTTTAAGAAAATTCCCCCCTTCAGTCCCAAATCCAATTGCTTCGGGTCAAATTTTAAAACTTTGAATACATACTTGTTAATAAATTCAAAGGTACCAGATATTTAAATCAATTAATAAATTCTTGCTCCATGGTATTCATGAACTGCGTTGCCAGCATCAAATCGCAGAATTCTTACCCACTCATATCTTGCTATAACGCAGAAACCTCAGTTTTTATCTTTTCTGGTAAAGCCATGTCGGTCCCATTTCTATAAATGAAAAACATTGCCTCCAAATAGCTATTATCCAGTCAAAAGTGGTTTTTTGACAGAGGTTTTCGCATCAATAATTTGAAGTTCTAACGCGTAACCACCGTCTTTTATCCAGCACGCTTCTGCTGATGTGGTCGCACGCCCAAGCGCCTCATTGCGAAATGGAAACCGCCCAAACTGGCGAATAATTTCACGATGACAGCGGGCATGACGTAAACTTTCTAAGCCATCTTTCGTCATCCGCGTCTTTATCAACCTACAGCATCTATCTTGGTCGATCAGGTTTTCGGAATGCATTAATGGCATATAGAAAAACTGACGTTCAGGTTCGGGAATGCATAAATCCCAGTCGCGTTCTATAGCAATTTTAGCCGCTGCACGTGCACTTTTGTCCGTCACAAATGCGTCAGCATGGCCACGATGCATGTTGCGCGGAATTTGATCTGTCAGCACTAGATAGCCAAGCGTACCAACCGGAGAAGTCAACCAAAGCCCGCATGCACCCATGCGTGCCTCTAGCCAAGTTGCAGAAAATCTTTCTCGAACATCATCGTCAAGCTCGATCCCACCACTATACCAGCCAACTGGCCCAACTACGTCAACCCAATACGATAATACCTGTTCAGGAGTGACCATCACCGTCCCTTTCATTTTTATCTCTCAACCACTCATTAAACGTTACAGAAACCGTAGGTAGTGGCAACCTTTAGATAGAAATCTTACTCCACTTCTGCTGCTTGGTCTTCTAGGTCTGTTTCAATGTATAATTCTTGAGAAACACCTAGGGCAACATGCGACGAACTAGCCAGAACCGGAGAATATGATACTTGATCCTCAACAGCAGTCTCACTTGGCCGCTGCAAGACCCGCACCAATCCATAAGCAGCCATAGCAAACATCAGGAAACCCACGACGACCCAGAAATATGCCTCACCAAAGACACCCATCACATAGCCCAACAGGATTGGGCCCATAATTGCTCCGACTCCATTAATAAAAATGAATCCAGCAGAAGCAGCTGGCATATCTTCGTGCTCCAAAAAATCGTTAGCGTAAGCAATATACAACGCATAAAGTGGGTTTGATGTTCCCCCAACAATCGCAGCTCCAACAAGAATGATGTAATAATCACCGTTCGACATAGCAGACAGAAAAGCCCCTGCGCCCCCCAATGCAGCTAATCCAATGATCAATATTCTTCGATCTATCCGGTCTGAAGCCCAACCGATTGGATACTGTGCAGCCAAAGCTGTGATATAAATTACTGAAACCAGCAATGAAATCTGGCCTACGCTAAAACCTGCCTGCGTCCCATAAACCGCTGTCATACCAAATTGAGCAGCGAACACCCCCCCCAACAAAAACATCCCGACGGAGGCCAATGGCGATATTTTTATCAGATTGCGGATGCTCATTGGTCGGGTTGTTTCAAATGCGGGGGTTGGAGAAACCGACAGCAAAATCGGCGCAAACGCAAGCGACACCAGAACGGAGGGAATAATAAACAAGACATATCCCCCAACGTCACCAACGCTTAGAATGCCCTGTGCCATAACTATGCCCGACAT
This sequence comes from Octadecabacter sp., assembly GCA_047635635.1. Taxonomy (GTDB): domain Bacteria; phylum Pseudomonadota; class Alphaproteobacteria; order Rhodobacterales; family Rhodobacteraceae; genus Octadecabacter. Next base: position 2,214 of record JBLILC010000070.1, read on the forward strand.
CTGGGCCAACATATAAACGCTTAGTGATTTACCACGATTTTCGTTAGTAGCCGCGTTGTTCAGCCAGCTTTCCGCTGTCACATAAACGCCCGAGAAACAGAACCCAATTACAATGCGGCCCAAAGTCCACGCCCAAACTTCAGTAAGAACAGGGTAGAGAATTAAAACTGCAGAAATCGTAGAGCCAAGGGCAGCAAATACCCTTACGTGGCCAACTCTGCGAATCATATCTGGCGCGAGTCTTGATCCACCCAGAAATCCAAGGAAATAAGCCGACATAACGATTGACATATGAAACGTCGAAAAGTTCTCAAGACTGCCACGAATACCCAACAAGGTGCCTTGTAAACCGTTACCAACCATAAGCATGAATATGCCTAGGAAAAGCGCCCATGACCCGACTAGAACCTTTAGCATCGTGCGCCCTTCCAGACCATTTTTTACATATTGCCTACGTCATGCGGGCGCAGCAAATTTGCGTCGCCCCTAAAGACGACAAATTCGTACCACAAGCTGTCATTTTACGACACAAGCGGATTATAGCCTAACAATTATTTTGAAAGTGTGAGCGTGTCGATTTGAACAATAATTTGGTGGGCTTATTTTAGATTTGATCAGTCTTGCAATTTGTAAGTTTGGCAGCGATCCAACGACGAAAGCTCACAAGCCTCAGTGCCATACTTAGGCCCAAACCAATTACGATCAGCGCAAACGTCACACCAGACCACTCCATCACAAACAAAGCAATTAGTGCCAAAACTAGCACTACCCAGCGCGCAGCCAGCAGCACGTTAGGAACATGTTCGACCTTTACCCTCATCCTCTAAATCCTCGGCAGTAAAATAGATGAATCACCATAGCTGAAGAAGCGATATTCGTTGGCAATCGCATGAGCATAAATGTCCTTGATGCACTGCGTACCCATCAACGCACTTACCAACATCATCAGTGTCGATTTAGGCAGATGAAAGTTGGTCATCAAACCGTCAGTAAACTTAAATTCAAAGCCTGGGGTAATAAAGATATCTGTATCTCCTTCCCAAGCCATAAGCTTACCTGAGGCCCCAGCGGTTTCAATCAGACGACACGCTGTGGTACCAACGGGGATCACGCGGCCGCCTGCCGCCTTGGTCGCCATGATATCAGAAGCAGCCTGCGCACTTACCTGACCCCATTCCGAATGCATCACATGTTCGGCTATATCATCGACCTTTACCGGCAGGAAGGTCCCTGCCCCCACGTGCAGAGTCACATAGCTGAATTTCACACCCAAATCGGCAAGATCATCCAGCAACCATTGCTCAAAATGCAAGGAGGCCGTTGGTGCTGCCACAGCGCCAGATGCGCGGGCCCAAACCGTCTGATAATCGTCTTTATCCAAATCATCTGCTGGTCGTTTAGCGGCAATATATGGTGGAAGTGGCATAGCCCCCGCCCCGTTTAGGGCCGAATCAAAATCGTCGCTAACGACATTAAATTCCAGATAGCCCAAACCATCGTAACGGTGCACCAGCACAGCCCATAAATCTTGCGAAAATACAATCTTTTCTCCGTCGCGCACTTTGCGCAGCGGCTTAATTAACGCAGCCCAAGTACCGTCCACCTGCTGCTCCAACAAAGTGACCTCGATCTTGGCCAAGCCTGCACCATCGGTACTTTTTCGCATCCGTTCCCCAAAGAGGCGTGCAGGTATGACTTTAGTATCATTCAACACCAATCGATCACCTGCCCGCAACACAGACACAAGGTCGATAACCCGTAAATCTTGCGTGCCGTTAACGTCTGCAACCAACAATTTAGCAGAAGTGCGGGGCCGAGCTGGCCGCACAGCAATCAGCGTGTCCGGTAAATAAAAATTGAAGTCGCTTAGCTTCATTATTGTTGTCCTATCGATCGCGGCTTTGCTGGCCCACGGTGGGAGGCGGGCGTCTGAAAACATCGCGGAACATTCCAGGCGTCAACGCTGATAGCGGATTTACCAGAACCGACGGGTTGTCAACCTCACCGCGAAGATTGAAATTAAATCCAATCAGCCCTTCACCAGGACGGGTAAGAATCGCACCAACACCGTTGATTAAAAAAAGTGGGGAAACAACGCCCTGAAAATCCACAGTGCCCGCAGTTTGATCATAAATCCCGTCAAGCGAAATACCTAGACCCGGACCAACCGCACTTGACTGTGTGACTATCACACGATCTGGAGTTAGTCGGAATTGCGCTTCTACATCAGTGAAAAATAACCCTTGTCCATCCATCTGAGACAGCAGCCCCACCACCGAAACTGCATCTAGAAGCAATGCTAAAGATGGCGCATCACGGATGCGCAATGCTGTACCCTCCAATGTTCCGTCATAACTGTTGTCAGTACTCACGGGGATCAGAGTCAATTGCATTTGCCCACCATAGGCATTGTGCAAAACCCCTGCGGCGCGAAACAAACCACCAGCATCATTGCTGACAATGCGCACTGCTGATCGTCCATTTATTGGAAACAGCGTACCACTTACAAAAGTTGCGCCATTTACGTCACCCTGAAACTGTCCCTCAAGACCCACTAGTGATGTAAATTTACCGTGGAAGTTTTCGATTGTTACGTTATTAGTGATTTGCAAACGATCAAGAGTAATATCAAGTGACGCTCCCTCACCAGCACCATTAGAATCGAAATTAGCCTTCCGTAAATCAAGCGTTCCGCCTGCAATCTGCACCTGAACTGATTGCCCCGCACCACGCCCAAGCAACACGACAGGCGCATCAAGCCAACCGCCCAAACGCACCCGCTCAAAAGCTGCGCGATCAAATCCACCACCAGGCAACATTTGAATCTCGCCGGAGGTCTGTAAACCAGGTGCCTCAATCAACAATTCGTCAATGCGTGGTGTTTCACCAAGCTGACCGTTAATTGTTAAAACGGCCGCCACATCCTGATCTTTGGACCAGCCTAAACCAGGCAAAGACAATTCTGCCCCCCGTAAATCAGACATTAGATTAAATTCAGGCACGTTCGGATTGCTCAGGTCAATGGCGATCTGCACAGCAGCTTGGCCCGTCACCATTCCGGGCGGCAAATTAATGTTAAATGCGTCTAGAAACGCAGATCCAATGTTTATGTTCGCTTCAACACGCGCCGTGCCTTCTGCTCCTTCCCCAAGCGCGCGCGAAAAAGTTGCCACGCCGCCAACATCGCCTAATTGAACGGGTCCACGCACCACCAAACTGTCAGCGTCTGCCGCCACTTGAAGGGTCGATGCAGTAATAGTGTGATTCGGGATCAACAAGTCTGATCGCACATTGCGCACTTCCGCACTAGCAGACCACATCCGCTGATCCGGATTAACGTCCTCCCCCAGTGGGGTTTCAATCACAGCCTGGATATTAGCGCTACCCTGCGCGAAACTGACAGGTAAGTCTAAATTACGCAGCATGTTGAACGGTTCAAGGTTCAGAATTGCCATAGCCGCTGTCAAACGCCCCTGCATCAACAGGTCAAACCGTGCGGGAGTGTTTGGAGTGCCTATGCGAGGAATTACGACTGAGCTGCCAGCCATTTCAATCTGTCCTCCAATCGGCGCTGTCACATGGCCACTATCCAGCTTTATCGCCAGCCGTCGGTCAATGATCAACAGAGTGCCATTTGCGTCCTCAATTGGCGGTAAGGTGGGTATTATAACAACGTTTGCATCGCGAAATTCCATCGACAATGCTAGAGTAGTCTGCGCATCAGGGGCAGCACGGAATACCACAGTGGGTTCGTAAAAATCACCATTTCGAACATTTTCATTTAGCCAGTTACGAGTTGGTTCGTCTAATCCCAACGGCCAAAGAGAGATTACCTGATCAGAGCTTATCACATCTGTTTGAACATCAAGATCCACAGACCAGCCTTGTAAACCAGCCGAAACCTGACCCCTCATACTTAAAGGTACGTCATCATTCATAAAGACTGCTTGCCCAATATCCAAAGTAAAAGGATCAAGGCGCAACCGAAAATCCAAATTTGCCTGCGACATCTTAAGCGGATTATCAAAAACCACCTCAGGTGCACTTGATATTTCACTAAATTGCAATTGTCCAAGCAGCGCCAGCGGCCAGCCATCTTCAAATTCACGTAGATAAGTGCGCGCAGTCCCTGCCACACGCCCAAACGCACTGTCCACCTCAATCAAATCAAACGTTAACTGTTCAGCAAGCGGATCGTAGTTAAAATAAGTGCGTGCTGAATTAAACGGAATGGGCCGAGCTTGAGCATTGGGCTGTAATTTTCCTGCACCAATTTGTAATGTGGCTGAAACCGACGTTAGCCCCCAGTCTTCATTCAACTGTCCACGCAACGCCCCAGATATTGGAGCATCAAGAACGCTAAGCCAGGCCAACAGTGGTGATTGACTGGCAATATCAGACGCCGCTGCATCTTTGACCACAAGGCCGATCTGCGCCGTTCGACTATTTACTGGTGAATTATAAGTAAATTCGGCGTTGGTCACATAAGACCGCCCCGATAATAAAGCTACATTTGCACGCAATTGTAGTCCACCATCGCGAACATCAAGCGCAATACGTCCGTCATCCATAATCCAAGATCGATCCGCCAGAGAATCGACATAATTAATAATTAATCCAGTAGCGCGAATCTGTTCAAGAGCCTCAAGCGGACCTTCACTAAAAACATCGTCGATCTGTTTTAGAAGATCCGAAAAACCATCCGCCGCTCCAATGACCGTAGCATCTTGATCAAACGCCAATGCAACGGTCCCATCATGAGCCCGCCGCAAAGATATTTGCGCGCCAAGCATCGTAATTTCTTGCGTCAAAATACGCCCCTGCAACACACCGCGCGGTGACACTAAAACTTCGATGCGCGGTACGCGGGCTAACACACCGTGATCAGCGTCTCGCAATATGGCGTTCACCAAAACCAATCTTGGATGAAAATCTTGACTAACAGTGACTTTCATCTTGCCGAATTCCAACGATCCGCCCGCCAACACCTCAGCCACGCGCAATTCTACATCACGCACCAACCATGAAGGCGCTGATACTTCACGACCGATTAATAACACGGCCGATATAATTCCAATTAACAGTGGCGCACCAATCATCAGGGTCAGGGCTCTTAAGCACCGCCATAGCCGCAAAAACTTTGGGCCACGTGTCTCCAACTCCTGCATATCAGTTTCTGCTTTGATGTTATTGTTTTTTTTCATTGAGAGTCATGTTCGCTGTTTGCGGGCTAAAACGCAAAGGGAATGCAACATGATTGGTTCGGAATATGTCAAAACTTATTTAGGGTTAAGGCCCCAACTAACTTTCTGCCTCGCAATGGCGGCAGCACAGTGTTTGCAACTAACCTAGTAGGCAAAGTCTTGGTTTATTTTGTCTGCACAACGACACATCGCGCTGTACTACCAGAGCCATCGGGTTCACCAAACAACCAGTCGCGATTTCTGCAGGCCGAACGACAACTATAGTTTAAATAAAAGACAATATTACAAAACATCAAAAATTTACTTAGCTAAAGTTCAATAAATCAAAAGATCTATATAAACAAAATATTTTGTGTCAAATCTTGCGCTAAAATCACATTACTGGTTATCTAAGATTTAGTTGATGACAGCGCATTCGGGCTGTTCGATGCCTTAACCCACATACACAAGAAGTTGGCACCTATCGAGCATGTGTCTTTCCTTGACATCGCCAGTACTGTTCTGACCCCCACTAATCCTGCAGGCGACGCCACGCATAATAGCAATATCTAAACTTCAAAAAATTATTGTTACCAGTGAACATAGCGACCAAATCGTTTACAACGCGCCGAAAGCTTTAAAGACAAACTGCTAAAAGTACTTAATTGTGAACCCAGCATTGAATGTGCTGTAATCTGAAAGCTTGGCTGCCCACACTACCCTATTTACCGACCGAGATAAGGAGTATGTCAACAGCAAGAAAATCAAAATCAAAATCAAAAAAAATGAATTTTTTGATTAAACTTAAAATATGCTCAAAATGCACGATCTTAAAAAAGATCGACCTCGTTTTTTGTTTAAATAAACCTGTACTCTTAATGGACACCGAAGTGGCGGCCTCTGCCGTGACTAAGTTTTTTCCAACTTATATTTATCCTTACAATTATGGTGGATTTGACAACTGAAGAAAGGCTCCAGCAAAACTCTTGACAATAAGGCCCAGCTAAATCGAGATAAAATAGACTGTTGGCATGGCTATGCACGGAGCAAAAGCTTCTGATCAGCTCAGACAGAAAGTAATGAAATAGAGCAAAATATGCTAGTTTTTTACGACACGTCATAAGTTTTATTAAAAGACGCAGAGGTCAAATGAAATTTGCAAGTGTTACCAAAAGGTCCCGCGCAGTTGCATACACAGCCCAAAGCCTCAACTGTTTATCAGTTTCTGCAAAATAAGCTGAGAATGGAATTGTCAATAATCGGCGGTTTACTGCCAAGATAACTATGTACGTGATGAAACTACAATATTTTGCCCCAAAAACCTTGCCAGCGATTCCGCCACCCGTTAGCAATTGTATGACGTAGTTTTGAGGCTAGGTTATCTTTTAGGGATGAGATCAGGACATACTTTTGAAAGAACGCTTTTTACACAAGATGCATTATGCTTTAGAAAAGCGCTTCCCTGAGAAGCGCTTATTTTTGCGTTCTGACACTGAAACTCGATTTATCCGCCTTAAGCCTGAGACCCAGCTTCTGGCATGGTTAGGTAGCGCACTCATTGTCAGTTGGACAATTATCGCCACAGCAGTGCTGTTAATGGACAGTATAGGGGCAGGTAACTTCCGCGCTCAGGCACAACGTGACCAATCAACATATGAAAATCGCCTTAATGCAATGTCAGTTGAACGTGATGTTCGTGCAAAAGAAGCTGTAGCCGCACAACATCGCTTCTCTTCCGCGCTTGAACAGGTCTCCCTTATGCAGTCCGAGTTACTGCGCTCTGAAGATCGTCGCCTCGAATTAGAAACTGGACTTGAAGTTGTGCAGGGCACACTTCGCCGCACCATGGGCGAGCGTAAAGACGCGCATGAACAAATTTTAGCACTTGAAACAACTATCAACGGCGATGGCGATCTACCTATCCTGTATGCGCAAGCCGACCAAGCTAACAGCACTGTTGATTTACTGGCCAATGCTCTGGCAGATACTGCAGCTGAGCGCGACCAAATTGCAAGTGACGCTGAATTCGCCCTCAGCCATGCCGCCAACATGGAATTGGAACTGCGATTACTGCAAGACCGCAACGACCAAATTTTTCGCCAGCTTGAAGAAGCATTCACTGTTTCAGTAGAACCCTTAGACAATATGTTCCGCGCCGCTGGTATGAACCCTGACGATATACTAGAGCAAGTACGGCGCGGTTACTCTGGTACTGGCGGCCCACTAACGCCACTGCAGTTTTCAACCCGTGGCGGTCAATTAGAGCCCGATGCAGCCCGTGCAAATGGCATACTTAGTTCAATGGATCGCTTAAATATGTACCGCATCGCGGCAGAACGTATTCCGTTCGATATGCCCGTACGCTCCGGCTTTCGGTTCACTTCTGGCTTTGGTACCCGTTGGGGCAGAATGCACAACGGCACTGATTTTGCCGCTCCCACTGGAACTGAAATCTATGCACCAGCAGACGGTGTAGTGACATTTGCAGGCTGGTCATCAGGATATGGTCGTCTTGTCAAAGTGCAGCATGCTTTCGGTATTGAGACACGATATGCACACCAAAATCGTATTCGTGTCGAAGTTGGACAAAGACTCTCGCGCGGCGACCGAATTGGTGATATTGGAAATTCTGGACGATCGACTGGCCCGCACCTTCATTACGAAATCCGCGTTGGCGGACGACCCGTTAACCCCATGATTTATATAAGAGCTGGACAAGATGTTTTCTAAAAGCAAAATCAATGAGCCTGGCAACCCTGCCGTTTCTTCAACACAAGACAAGGCCAAGCCTTCTGGGGGATTACCTATTCCCTCGCAGAGTGATTTTAAATCCTCTGCGCCAAAGACAAAGCCACCAGCGTCGCAGTTATCTCCGGACCTTCACATAACGGGTAACCTGAAAACCTCTGGTGACATCCAAATAGAAGGTACTGTTGATGGTGACATCCGCGCCCATCTACTAACTGTTGGTGAAGGTGCTACAGTCAACGGCGAATGCATGGCAGATGACGTGGTAGTAAATGGCCGCATTGTTGGCACAGTGCGTGGCCTAAAAGTTCGACTGACATCCACAGCACGGGTTGAAGGCGACATCATTCACAAGACCATAGCCATTGAGTCTGGCGCCCACTTCGAAGGTTCAGTTCAGCGCCAAGACGATCCACTAAACACAGGTGCCCCAACAACTGCGCAAAAAACAGCAGCACCTATCACTCAGAAATCATAAACGCTTGTTTGATTTTAAAACGGGGCAGCGCAGTAATGCTGCCTTGTTTTAAAAATTTAAAATTTGAATTTTATAAAATATTGACGCCTTAAGATTGTTATAAAGTGAGCAAAGACACAGTCGTTAACCAGTATGATCTTTTACAAGAAACTCAACTAATTATTCTAATAATTGAGAAACTAATTAAAAACGCCTGTGCTGCAGCGACGAGCACTATGGCTGGTATTACCCTTTTTTCGCTCATACGCATTTAACGTTTAACAATATGACATTGATAAAATTGATTTTTTTAAACAGTAACGGCATATTGGTAGCCTATAGAAAAGAGACGCAAATAGGATTACTATCAGTGCTTTTTTAAACTCCTATCATCAGTATTCCTGTTGAAGCCAGAGTTTCTTACCAAGATAACGTTATTCTAGCTAAGCTTTCTAAATCTCATAAAAACGCAAAATAATATACGCCAAAACTGATAATAAAGCGTTATATTTTAATCAAGAAACAGAACTTGAGACAACCTAAGACAACTAAACATTCAAGCCGTGCATCAACTTTTAATCGTCAAGACGCCTCGTGTGATCCTATTTCCGCAGACAGGGGCTATTAGTAGAAACCCCAGGTAATAATGTTAGCATAATTCAATAAGTATGCACTGCATCAAGCCATGGTTTCAAAAATCTGATTTAAACCAGTACAGAAAAAATCAAATACGACGTTACTCAAAAATCAGTGACTCCTTCAATCTAGCAAGTTTAAAGTTCGTGCATAATAACAGTGACAATACTTGGAACTGATGCCACTGCTAGCGTCGAAGTTTTTTTGGACATGATGAAGCTCGACCATCAAATATCGCCTGAGAACTAATCACGGCAATCAACATATATCTTTTTGTCTTTAAATATTTGAGCGCAGAAGACGCCACGAGCACCAGAATTTAGTCTTCAGCGTTGGCATCCGCACGACTTTTACCACTGACGTCCATGGCCAAAGTCGCTCCCATAAACGCATCAAGATCGCCGTCAAGCACACCTTGAGTATCTGACGTTTCATAGCGGGTCCTTAGGTCTTTAACCATCTGATAGGGCTGCAAAACATAAGAACGGATTTGGTTGCCCCATCCTGCATCGCCAGCATTTTCATGTACCTCATTAACCAGTGCTGACCGTTTATCCATTTCAATTTGATACAACCGGCTTTTTAAAGCTTTCATTGCGATGTCGCGATTTTGATGCTGTGATTTCTCTGATGATGTCACGACTATACCCGTTGGCGCGTGGGTAATCCGCACCGCAGAGTCGGTAGTGTTGACGTGCTGACCACCAGCGCCGGATGATCGGTATGTGTCAATACGTATGTCAGACGGGTTCACCTCAATCTCTATATTATCATCAACAACAGGGTAAACTTTTACGGAAGTGAAAGAAGTGTGCCGCTTGGCCGCGCTATCAAATGGTGAAATCCGTACCAAACGATGCACGCCACTTTCAGACTTTAACCAGCCATACGCATTGTGCCCCGAGATTTTATAAGATGCCGATTTAATACCCACTTCTTCACCAGCAGACTCAGATTGCAGATCAACCTTGTAGCCCTTTCGCTCCGCCCAGCGAATATACATCCGAGCCAGCATTGCGGCCCAGTCACAAGCCTCAGTGCCGCCAGCGCCAGAATTTATCTCTAAAAACGTGTCATTTGCGTCAGCCTCGCCATTCAGCAATGCTTCCAACTCTTTTTCAGCAGCTTTTACTGCCAACACCTTAAGATTAACTTCAGCTTCATTAACGACGTCTAAATCGCCCTCAATCTCTCCCATTTCGATAAGCTCAACATTATCCGACAGCTCTTGTTTGATGGCTTCATAACTGATCATAGAATCAACCAATGACTGGCGTTTACGCATCAACTTTTGCGCAGCCTCTGGATTGTCCCACAATGTTGGATCTTCAACGCGTGCGTTGAACTCTTCCAAGCGGTGAGACGCAGTGTTCCAGTCCATCCGCTGCGCCAGCAACGACAAACATTTTTCAATTTCGCAAACGATCGTTTGAATTTCAGCGCGCATGTCAGACTTCTATAAAAGGATATATGGTGTTACCTAACGCATCATTCCAAGCGGGGCAATCAAACCTGTCAATAGAGCCCACCAGCAGAAAGCGAACCAAAGCTGGCATTTGAATTTATTGTCGCCGTATCACCATCAGATGTTGTGACACTGACGTTGACGCCCGGAATCGCTTCGTCAAACAAGGGCAGATCTGCCGCCATCGCGAAACCACCATCAAAAGTATTGCCAAAGATTGGCTCTTCACCTA
>JBLILC010000071.1:0-12827 GCA_047635635.1 Octadecabacter sp.
CCACGTGATGCGGCAGTCAATGCCGTTTCCGTCCCCGAAAAGAACCCTGATGTCATCAACAGGACAAAGACAACGCCACAGGTGATCCAAAATGAAGCGTCAAACATTGTCATACTCGTTTAATTTTAGGATAATACTGTCCATCATAGAATAAGTTATGGTCTCACAGGCAAGTGGCATCAAGTAGAACTGCTTGTTTTATTCGCTTTAGTCAGTGGATGCTGTTCCAGCACCAGTTTTTTTAGCCTCTCGTCTAGCACGTGGGTGTAAATTTCGGTCGTCGCAATATCTGCGTGGCCCAAAAGCATTTGTATCGATCGTAAGTCAGCGCCGCCTTCAAGTAGATGGGTGGCAAATGCGTGACGCAAAGTGTGAGGTGTGACTTTAGATGAGGCTATGCCACTTGTGATAGCGAGGTCTTTTGTCAGGTTAAAAAAGCTTTGCCTCGTTAAATAACCAAGTTTTCCACGAGATGGAAACAAAAATCTCGACCGTGTTATGCCGTCTTTGAAAGCGGAATCCTCCATGCTGTCTCGCGTTTTAAGCCAGATGACAATGGCTGCACGTGCGGGCGGTGACAGTGGCACCATGCGTTCTTTGCCACCTTTTCCGCACACCAATAACATGCGGGGATCGCCACGTGCAGCTGACACCGGCAGTGAGACCAATTCAGTGACGCGCATACCCGTCGCATAGAGAATTTCCATTAAACAAGTGGTGCGTAGCGGATCTTTCTTGGTGTCGCGAGCGGCGGTGAGCAGCGCGTCGACTTCATCATGGCTCAACGTTTTAGGTAGAAGTTTGTCACGACCAGGGCCAGAAATTTGAACCGCCGGATTGTTTATTCGCCAGCGTTCCTCAAAGGCAAAACGAAACAACTGTTTAATTGCTGACAGCCGTCGTGCACGGGTAGCTTTGGCAAGGCCTTGAGCGTCGCACCAGATCAGATATTTTTCAATATGATTTTTAAGGACGTTGTTGAAGTGCATTCCAGCCAGCCAGTCCGAAAAATCAATTAGGTCGCGCGCGTAGGCCAATTGTGTGTTGGTCGCCGCATCCAGTTCGGCCGCTTGTGCTTCAAGGAATGATTGTATCCAATGAGAGTTAGGAACTTGATCATCCATCATGGCAAAAGCAAATACTGTAATGCAACGCGGCGGGCTACGTCCTCAAGTCCCAACGCACGTAGGGTTGCAAAGCCTTCTTTAAACGCGGTTTGATCACCATCTATGCCTTGTTGTAACGTCGCAAGCGCGCGCAAGATCGCTTCCCCAATACGCCCTCTGCGAGCCATCGAAACTAGTGTTAAGTCTGGATTGGCAACAAAAGCATCTTGTATCAGTAGATAATTTGCATGAATAGGAAGGGCATCAGATGGATCACCACGCGCAATAGCTGCAAGAAACGTGTCAGTTGTTGCCAAGTCTTCGATTAGTGCTGCCTGTTCGTATTGATCCGACAATAGCAACAACTTGAACACAATTGAGGCCTCATGACTAATGTCCGCATCAATCAACTGGCTGGCAAATACCCGCGCAAGGGGCACTGCGACGCCAACAGAGCGGGCTTCTTTCCAAAGATCTGAAACTGCACGATTAGTAGTTTCAGGATCATTACCAGCCAAAGCCGTATTAAGAGCATTCACCGCCTTTGCGCGTTCCCAAACACCACCAGATGCGGCGGGAACCCTAGCAGTATAAAGTCCAAGTAGAGCGTTGTCCGAAATTGCCCCTGCGCGTGAAAGGCGTTCTGCAGCCTCGAGCTGGGCCTTCCAGCCAACGTTAGCGCGCAGATCTGCATGGGAAAACGCGCGTGGTAAATCAGAGGTGGTTAACGGTAATCCAATGGCTTCAAACATCCGGAACGTGAGCGGTGTGGTGCGTTCAGGCAGCTTAAGCGCCTGCTCGCCATCATATAAATCAGGATCAAGAAATCTAGCCATTAGAGCACCGTTCTCTGCGTCGATGTCCCCTAAAGCCAGACCTGTATTTAACGTTAAAGCCGCTGCGGACCAATCGCTAGATCGAGCCAAACAAAAAATAAGCGCTGATGGGGTTGGGGCTACATCTGGTTTATTGCTTAAAGCCTGGCACACAGCATCTTCAGTTCCTGTCAAAAGGGATACGTCAAACCAGCGGCTAAACAAGTTTGGTGTGTCTGGTGAAGCCATTTCAAGCATTGCTTGTGCGGGTTCCAACGCTCCAAGATCAAGCAGTTTGTCCACGCGAGCTAAGAAAAATTCATCAGGTGTTGAGGTTTCACGCGGTGGGTTGGCTTGAGTAATGGTTAATGTGAAAAACAGATCCTGTATTGCGGGAAGTGTGTCGATCTGTCCTGCTTGTAGCAGCTCGATCAAAATTGGAGTATCACTTCCATGCCATAAATTGATGGGCAGACCTGTAGAAGACGAAGGCAATAAGCCAAGCACACGTGGCTTAGCTCCACTTAACGCTACTACTGACACATCAGGCGTAATTGCGGAATTGGCGACGGGGGCTTCATTGGCATTGGGTGAGCGCGTCGCTTTGGTGCCAAGGACAGGGGTGGCAGCCAAGACTTGGGGCTGTTCCACACTTTCGGACAACCAATCTATGGCAGTCAGTGGGGCATTATCTATAACTTGGCTACAAACAGAATTAGTGAATAACAAATAAGCTCCAAATGTTGCGACGCGTAAAACCATCAATCACCCCCTAAGGTGACTGGTAAAACGACTTCTTGTACTGGGGCTGCAAAATCATTTGCCATGAAAATAGGACCTAAATAAGCGTAAGCCACGAATGCAATTGCTGCCAAAACTACGAGCACAAACAAGAATTTGATTAATCGCCACATGAAATTCGCCCCTTTTTATTCAGCCATATTTTTTGGCTGGTATGCGCAGCCTCAGTTGCTGCTTTAACATTCGTTATATATGTCCTTGTCAGCAAGATCACGCCACCCCGTCGTAATTATTTTCAAATCGGTGGGGATTAGCCGGTTTTGAATTGATTTTAGGCCAACATCTGGCGGGTAAATTGCTGCTAATGCAGTAAAAAGATAAGGGTTAACGTCACAATGGATAACTTTGAGAACCCTCAAGAAGATCAACCAGTGCGTCGATTGTGTGCTACTGTGGTCCTTGTGGGCATGATGGGATCTGGCAAAACTGCCATTGGTCGGGCAATGGCGTTAAAGTTAGATGTTCCTTTTATCGATTCTGATGCAGAAATCGAAGCTGCAGCCAACGCTAGTATTGCTGAAATTTTTGCTCGCTCTGGTGAACCATTTTTTCGCAATCGTGAAGCAGAAGTCATTGAGCGTCTTTTGCAATCGGCCCCTTGTGTGTTGTCCACGGGTGGGGGCGCCTTTCTAGCAGAACGCAACCGAGCAGCCATTTTCAAGTATGGCGTGGCGGTATGGCTAGATGCCGATCTTAATCTGCTTTGGGAAAGGGTCCGCCACAAAGATACCCGCCCACTGTTGAAGACGCATGATCCATTTAAAACACTGTGCAAGATCTTTAAAGAACGCGCCCCAATTTATCAAATGGCTGACCTGAGGGTTGAAGCAAAACCCGAATTTTCAATTGATTACATGACTGACGAGGTGCTGCGCATGCTAGCCACTCGCGCTGACGTATTGGAACACATAACATGATTGAAACTATCCATATCGACTTGCCTGGTCGTGCTTATGATGTTGTGATTGGGCCCGGATTACTTGCACAGGCTGGCATTCGGATCATGCCATTCCTTAAACGCCCACGCGTAGTAATTGTGACTGAAAAAAATGTAGCGGCCCTACATCTTGAAGCGCTAAAATCTGGATTTTCCGAATCGGGAATTACGTCTGAGGCTCTTGTGTTGCCGCCGGGTGAAAATACTAAAAGCTGGCCATACTTTGAGCAGACTGTCGAATGGTTATTGGCTCAAAAAGTAGAACGCGGCGATATTGTGGTCGCTTTTGGTGGTGGAGTTATTGGCGATCTGGTGGGTTTTGCAGCCTCCACCGTGCGTCGCGGTGTGCGGTTTATTCAAATACCGACAACGTTACTTGCGCAAGTTGACAGTTCAGTCGGAGGAAAGACAGGGATCAATTCGCCAAGTGGCAAAAACCTGATTGGTGCGTTTCATCAACCCACATTGGTTCTGGCTGACACATCACTTTTCGACACACTAACCACACGGGATTTCTTGTCGGGTTACGGTGAAGTCGTCAAATACGGTTTATTGGGGGACGCTGCGTTTTTTGAGTGGCTTGAACTCGAAGGCAAAAGCCTTGGGCCTATGATGATGGATAATTTATCTTTAGATACAGCTGTCGCTGCGCGGGTACGGGCAGTCACACGATCAGTCCAAATGAAAGCCCGAATAGTCGAACGCGATGAAACCGAACAGGGGGACCGCGCGCTTCTCAACCTTGGCCATACGTTTTGTCACGCGCTTGAAGCGGCAACGGGATATAGTGATCGACTGTTACATGGTGAAGGAGTCGCGATCGGCTGCGCCTTAGCTTTTGAATTGTCAGCTCGGATGGGCCTGTGCAGTCAAGAAGATCCAAGCCGAGTTCGTGCCCACCTCAGGGATATGGGCATGAAAACTGATCTGGCTGACATTGAAGGTGTTTTGCCAGATGCTGACACACTGCTGGCACTAATGGGCCAGGATAAAAAAGTAATTGATGGCCAGCTGCGGTTTATTCTAGTCCGTGGCATCGGTAGTGCTTTCGTAGCGGACGATGTGCCCACCGATACGATACTAGCAATTTTGCGCGATGGGTTGATGAAAGATTGAATAAAGGAACCCGCGGCTAGCGAAGGCGGCGCGGGTTCCAAAATATCTGTGTTATAAAAGAGTTTTTAGAACGGAATTTCGTCATCCATGTCACTGGCACCACCGCCTTGGCCGCCAACCTTATCACCACCACCCTGATCAGAGCCGCCATATCCACCACCATTATTGTTACCTCCATAACTGCCAGCCTGATCACCGTTGGGATATCCCCCACCATTAACGGACCCGCCTTCACTGCGACCGCCAATCATCGTCATCACACCGTCAAAGCCCTGTAACACAATTTCGGTTGAATATTTGTCGGCACCGGATTGGTCCTGCCATTTGCGAGTTTGCAATTTGCCTTCAATGTAGACGGTTGAGCCCTTTTTAAGGTATTGTTCTGCAACACGCACCAACCCCTCTTGAAAGATTGCGACTGAATGCCACTCAGTCTTCTCGCGCCGCTCACCTGTGTTTTTGTCTTTCCAAGTCTCGGATGTTGCGATGCTAAGGTTACATACTTTACCACCGTTCTGAAAGCTACGCACCTCTGGATCGCGACCCAAATTACCGATAATCATGACTTTGTTAAGTGAACCGGCCATGGTGAGCCTCCTATAGAATCTGATTTATGTAGTTACTGATACAGCACCTGAAACTAGTAAATAACCCCATAATGAGTAGATTGGAGGTATGGTTTAGTATATATTAATTTTAATTTGGAGGTAATTGCATGCGAATGTTGGGAGGGATGGCAGGATTTGCAGTTTTAGTATCAAGTTTACCATTAGCCGCAGAAAGCTTTTCGACGCGCAACCGCACAACGCTTTTCAGCTCACAACTAGATGTTTTAGACGGACGAGCCTCTTCTCAATACGCCAACTCGATCCGATTACAGCCACCGCAAGTAAATATTCCATCTGCTCAGGATACAGTATTACAATATAGTGGCAATTATCGGGGTGAATTTTTAAACATGGCCAAATTAGCAGCGCAACGCAATTCTGTGCCAGAAGGTTTATTTCTGCGTTTAGTTCAGCAAGAAAGCGCTTGGAATCCGCATGCTGTGTCTTCAGCTGGAGCGATGGGTTTGGCGCAACTAATGCCCAAAACAGCGCAATATCTACGGGTAAATGCAGAAAATCCTTATCAAAATCTCGATGGCGGGGCACGGTACTTGCGCGAACAATATGACAAATTTGGATCGTGGAGATTGGCCCTCGCAGCATATAACGCAGGACCGAGTGCGGTGCAACATTATGGCGGCGTACCGCCCTACCGTGAGACTCGGAATTACCTTAAAATTATCTTGGGAAGTTAAAAATCACGAGCTTTCATATGGTGATTAATAGTAAATTTTTTTTGTCGGACTGTTTAAGGAATGATCTTCAATTGTCATGGAAGCATATTATTAAAGATACCAAATAAAATATGGCTTCTTAGTTACTGATAAAGAAAAATTATTATTCAGATGTCATCTGTATTACTGCCTCCATATTTGCCATATCAGCATCTGTGAGGTGGCATTTTATTTGATGCCCATTGTCCAGGATCTGCACAATTGGGACTTCAGTTTCGCATTTAGTGCGACCAGCGATGTCTTTCCAATTACACCGAGTCTGAAAAGGGCAACCTGATGGTGGGTCTATAGCCGACGGAATGTCACCTTCAAGCACGATGTGTTTTTTCTTAACCTTGGTGTCCGCAATTGGCACTGCTGATAGCAATGCTTCTGTGTAGGGATGGTAAGGTGGGCTGAAGACCTGATCGGTAGAGCCCATTTCAACTACGTGTCCAAGGTACATTACCATAACGCGATCAGACAGATAGCGCACGATGCTCAGGTCATGGCTGATGAACAACAAAGTGGTTTTGTGTTCACGCTGGATTTCCATCAACAGATCTGTCACTGCTGCTTGTACCGACACGTCTAGCGCTGAAACTGGTTCATCCGCCACGACAATTCGCGCATCACCGGCAAAGGCGCGCGCAATCCCAACCCGTTGCTTTTGACCCCCTGACAATTGACGCGGCATTCGGCCAGAAAATTCGCGCGGTAGTTTTACTAGATCAAGCAGGTCCAACATACGCGTATGGCGTTCACGGTCATTTTTACCGATCTTGAAAATCTCAAGTGCGCGAGTGATCTGACGCCCGACTGTCATAGATGGATTTAGTGTATCAAACGGGTTTTGGAACACCATTTGCACATCTGCTATCGTTTTAGTGTCACGCTTTTCAATAGGAATATTGCCGATGCTTTTGCCATCAAGCAAGATTTCACCTGATGTTGCCGTCTCAAGCCCCATCAACACTTTGGCGAATGTCGATTTACCGCAACCAGATTCTCCAACAATTGCCAAAGTTTCACTTTCACGAGCTTCAAACGTCAATGTTTCATTGGCCTTCACAACTTTCATGTCACCACTAGAGAAGAGAGCAGATGCTGCGACTTCATAGTATTTTTTTAGGTTATCCATCTTTAAAACCACACAACCTGGGGTGGGCTTTTCCGTCTGGGCTCCAGCAACATGTTGCGCGTTCCAGTCAATTTCTTCATGTCGCAGGCAACGGCTTTCATGATCAATCCCTGCGTCTTCCATGAAGATGTGGTTTTGATCACAACGCCCAACCTCAAAGTAATCGCAACGTGGGCCAAAGTTACAACCACTGGGCCGTTCATGGGGTAGTGGGAAGTTGCCTGGAATGGCCACTAGGGGACGCGCGTTCTTATCGGCCCCAGGCAGTGGAATAGAACGAAACAGGGCTTTTGTATATGGATGGCGCATTTTATCGAAAACACCTTCGATAGTGCCGCGTTCAACCGCTTCGCCGGAGTACATGACGCAGATCCGGTCACAGGTTTCTAGAACGAGGCCAAGGTTGTGGCTGATGAACAGCATTGATGTGCCGTATTTCTTGCCGAGGTCTTTGACCAATTCGACAACTGCTGCCTCAACCGTTACATCAAGGGCTGTTGTTGGTTCGTCCAAAATCAAAAGAGACGGTTTTGACATTAGTGCCATTGCGATCACGATGCGCTGTTGCTGACCACCGGATAATTGGTGTGGGAACGAGTTAAGCATTCGTTCCGGGTCGGGCAGTTTTACATCTGTCACAACTTCAAGTGCTCGCGCGTAAGCTTCAGCTTTTGAAACACCTTCGTGGATCATCGGGACTTCCATCAGCTGTTTGCCAATGCGCATTGCGGGATTTAGAGACGCCATGGGTTCTTGATAGATCATCGCAATTTCAGAACCACGAATGTCGCGCAATTCCTCACGCGTCATGGTGTTCATTTCACGGCCTTTGAACTTGATCGAGCCATCAACAATGCGCCCGTTTATGCCAAGGTCTTGCATAATCCCAAGCGCTACTGTGGATTTACCACAACCAGATTCTCCAACAATACCAAGCGCTTCACCAGGTTGTAGCGAGGCCGAAAAGTTCATTACTGCGGGGATTTCGCGCAGTCGCGTAAAGAAGCTAATGGATAACCTATCGATCTCAAGAATTGGTCCGTCGTGAAGTTTATTTTTCATAGGCTTAATCCTTCAGGCTTTCTTCACGCAGTCCGTCTGCGAGAAGATTGAGACCGAGTACCAGCGACAATAAGGCTATCGCAGGTGGCAGGGCAGGGTGCGCGTAGATCAATAAAAGTTTACGGCCTTCGTTGATTGTACTACCCCAGTCTGGACTTTCAGGTGGAAGGCCTAGGCCAAAAAAGCCAAGAGTTCCAAGTAGGATTGTTGTGTAGCCAATCCGTAGACAGAAATCGACGATTAGTGGGCCACGTGCATTTGGTAAAATTTCCCAAAGCATAATGTACCACGTACCTTCGCCACGTGTTTGCGCAGCTGCAACGTAGTCTCGAGTTTTGATATCAAGCGCCAATCCACGCACAATACGAAACACTGTTGGTGAGTTCACAAATACTACCGATACAAACACCACCAGAATGCCGCTTGGGATTGTGATGAGATCAAGTTCGGGTGGCCATACAACTAGTGGACTGGCTTTGTCACTGATAACCATCAGATAGATTAGCGCCAGCGGCGCTAACACTATAGTGAGATACAATGTATTTTTGCTTCCTTGGGTTTTGTAGCGCGAATTTATCAATACTCCGCAGAAAATCAATGGAAAGATAAAGAGGAACGCGCCCATATAATTTGGCAGACCAGTTTCCACTATCTCTGGTGTCACAAGTAAATAGAATAATAGGATCACAGGGAAAGCTAGGATTAGGTTAGCAAGGAACGACAAGATTGTGTCAAACTTGCCGCCATAATAGCCCGCTGGCAATCCTAAGGTGATACCAACCATAAAGGCAAAAACAGTGGCCAGTGGTGCGATTAGCATTACTATGACTGATCCGTGAACAACACGGCTAAAGATGTCGCGCGCCAGGTTGTCGCCGCCCAATAGGTAGTGAGGGAAGAAGCTCGCTTCTTGTCCGTCAGGAACGAGAAACCCTGGAATTTTGTTTTTAATGCCAGAAATTTGCTGTAGTGGATCATGGGTTGCTATTAGGTCAAACACGCCAACAAAAACCGATGTGAATACCCAAAACATTACGAGGGCAAAGCCAATCATACCAATCGTGCTGTCGAACAATTTGCCATACAGGCCAAGCTTACGTTTGAAGATGATTGACACTGTGAATGTCACGATCAACGCGATCCAAACGGGCAGGAAACGTTTGATAATCTCGCCTAAGATGCCGGCTTTTCCGTATGGCATAAACCAGGACACGACGATGATGGTTGCGCCAAGCAAAACGATCAGCATAAAAATTTGAGCGTTGATCTTTTCAAGTTGTCCGTGAAGTCCACCACGTGATTTTAGAGTGCCGTCAGTGTTGGACTGCAACTTTACTTCAGGCGCAAAAAAATCCATGGCAAGTTGCAAAATAATTCCGATTAAAAAAATAGCTGATGTAATCGTGATTGCGGGGATGAGGGTGCTCCCGAAGGAGCCGGTCCAAGAAAGTTCTTCCATAGCCTGGCTCCTTTATGAGATGCGAATGCGTGGGTTCAAAAACACATAGCCGATGTCAGATATCAGCTGTGTCATCAAAACAACTACGACGGAAATCACGGAAACGCCAAGCAACATTTCAATATCGTTGTTGGACGCAGCCCGGACGAGCTCCCAGCCGAAGCCTTTGTAGTTAAACAGGGTTTCAACAATTACTACGCCGTTGAGCAGCCACGGTACTTGCAACATAATGACCGTAAATGGTGCAATTAAAGCGTTACGTAGGGCGTGTTTCAAGACAATGTTGGTAAAGCTCACGCCCTTAAGGCGTGCAGTGCGGACGTATTGCGCAGTCATTATTTCAGTCATTGATGCGCGTGTCATTCGTGCGATGTAGCCCATTCCGTAGATCGCAATCGTCATTACTGGAAGAAAAAAGTTATTGAATGTGATGTCGTCCATTGCCGATGTTGCGGTTCCTTTGAAATACTGCATTCCAAAAAGTGGTGTCGCAAATAGTGCTATTAAAATAACGCCTGATACGTATTCTGGCGTTGCCGTAGCAATAATTGATACGGTTGATAATGAGCGATCTGTGCGTGAGCCTTCTCGCATGCCAGCTAACACACCGATAATTAGCGCGCCTGGAACCATCACCATCAGTACCCAGAACATCAACTTGCCAGTATTTCCCAGCCGTGTTGGTAGCACATCTGCGACGTCTTCTTTGGCAACGGTTGAAAACCCCCAATTACCTTGAATTATGCCACAAAAATTTGGGGTTTTATCGGTTGGGGCGGAATTTTTTTCACATTTGGCGCGGGTCTCGCCATCTGAACCTTCGATGACATAACCGGGGACTACACCAAGCCATTGTCCGTACTTAACAGGCAAGGCCTGCATATAACCGCGGTTACCCAGATAACTGACGACCGCTTCGTCAGACATACGGAAGTTTCCTTGAGTTTTGGCTAGTACCTCAAGTTTTGGATAGAGGTTCGTCAGCCAGAACACTATGAATGTTAGGCAAATCGCAGTGAGGATCATTACCCCAAGGCGGCGCAGTATAAACAATCCCATTTAGTGCCCCTGTTAGCTGTGTCGTGCAATTCAGGCCTCACGACTTATTTTTCAGGTCGAGTAGACGTAATATGTCATTCGAAAAGGGCCGGCCGAATGATCGGACGGCCCTTTGGTCATGTCGCTTAAGCTGCAATTCCAATTTTATAAATCTGCGGTAAATAAGCGATGTGCATTTCCCAGCCTACAAAACCTGGTTTGCAGTGACGATAGAGGGAACGCCAGTACGGCTGAATCGTTACAGCTTCGTCGACAAGGATCTGTTGGATTTTAGCCATTACAATTGCGCGTTCGTCAGCGGCAGCGATTGCATTTGCATCGTCCAGAAGCGCGTCAAATTCAGCATTGTTAAATGCAAATTCGTTCCACGCTTCACCGGAACGGTAAGCAAGGCCAAGAACCTGTGTCCCTAGTGGGCGATGGTTCCAGTTTGTCGAAGAAAACGCATATTTAGTCCAATCGTTCCAAAATGTAGATCCCGGAATAATTGTACGTTTTACATTGAAACCAGCATCGCGCAACTGCGCAGCTACAGCGTCAGTGGTATTTTTGCGCCAATCATCATCAATGGAAGAAATCTCCATCTCAAAGTCCTGCATGCCAGCTTCTTTTAGCAAAGCAAGCGCTCCTGCTGGATCATAATCTATAGCGGGAACGTCAGCCCATTCTGGATGCATTGGACCTACATGTTGGTTGCGAGCCACTATACCACGGTCTGCATAGCCAAGTTCAAGACAGACTTTGTTGTCCACAGCCATTGCTATGGCACGGCGAACGCGAACGTCTGCATATGGTTTGACGCCGTCAACTTCTGCATCTTGATTTGGACGAATAACCAATGTTGCTGCAGATGCAATTTCAGAACGAATGTAACCAATTGATTCAAAAACGTCAACAAAATCACCAACTGTTTCGTAGGTCATATCGACCTCGTCAGCTGCTGCTGCAGCTACCCAAGCAGACGGGTCAGTGCCATAATCAATGTATTCAATACGATCCAAGTATGCACCTTTACCTTCTGCATAGCCCCACCATTCATGGCCTTCGTTCCGGACTAGGACAGCTTTCACGCCAACTTCGTTGGATTCGATCATGTACGGGCCGGTACCAACCGGTGTGTTTGCAGGGTTTTCGCGATCAATTGAGCCATGATAGACTGCTGCTGGATAGTCCGACATGCCCGCGATCAGCGAAATGTCAGACTGTGGCAAGTTAAGGCGAACCGTGAACGCATCCACAACTTCAATGCCCCCTTTAATTGCTGTACCAGTGACTTCGTCCACCAAAGCAGTCATACGACCTGCCATTGAATTGCCTTCAGCATTTTTGTCACACCAATCGGTAATGACGCGTGCAACATCATCAGCAGTAAAATCTTCGCCGTTGTTCCACTGGACTCCCTGACGGACGGATAGTGTGTAAACAGTTGCGTCATCGTTAATTTCCCAGCCCGACAACAACATAGGCTCAAATGAACCATCAGAATTATATTCTACGAGGTATTCAAGCCAGCCTGCGGTGACAAATGCCATCTGCGTCCAGTCAAATGCGCGCGGATCTTTTAAAGCACGGACTTCCATTTGCATACGCATGGTGCCGCCCTGTTGGGCGTGACCTGCGGCTGCGGCTGGCTGCGCAAGACCTAAAAGGCCGTATGCGGCAGCGGACGTAACGCCGAGTGCGGTTGTGCGTGCCATAAATTCGCGGCGGCTGAGTTTGCCTGCTTTGGCGTCATTTACATAAATATTTATCGCAGGATGTAGTGGTGCACCTGTGAGTGTTTTATTGGTCATGCGTATTCTCCCTGATGATACATTTATTATTAGCCGGTAACTGGGATGCCTCGGTGCCCACTTCTACATTTAGTAGATCGAAGTCACTTCATACAAAATTTCCCACAAGGTTAGGTATTAAGGCAGGTTTTTTATCCTGCGGTCAACGGCTGTAATCGGCGGTCCTAATCAGATTTACGACATTTGCATGGTCGCAAATTGACTGCAAGACTAAACC
>JBLILC010000072.1:0-12801 GCA_047635635.1 Octadecabacter sp.
CATAAAGTGCTTTAGCACGGTTAATGAAATATGGAGTATCACGCAGCGCTTCGAGTTCGGCTAGCTGGAATTGACCTTGACGTCGTTGGTATTCAGCCATTACCAGACCACTTTTAGCCAGATTTCCAGGTTTACCTAGATAGTTACTGACGGGCGTAAGGTTATCAAAGCTGATATTGGACCCGATGTGAATATTATTATTCAGCAACAGTTCATGTAAAAACGGTATCTTGTTTGCCTCGGTTTTGGCGTCTTCAGTAATATAATTCCCCATATAGCGCGTACCAATGCGATAATCGATGGAGTAGTGAAACCAATCCCGTGTTTCGCGCAACATCGCGGATACGTGGGTCTTGCCCAATCCAGACATCGCAAACAAAAGCACCCTTTTTTGCGCGGTATCGGTCCATTCACTTGCGGTTTGGTATTTCATAGGCTTTGCTAGCCTGACCAAGTGTTCGGGGCAACGAAAAAGCTCCGCCTTTCAGTACTAGCGGAGCTTATAGTTAGTCTGATAGTTTTAAGGTTAGTAGTTATAGGCTAGCTTAAGGCCAACAGCAATTGCTTCGTTGTCTGCAAAGTCGCCTCTCACTGGTGCATCAGTGGTCGCATCGCCTAGATCAATATAGCGTATTCCTCCGGATATCTTAATGCCACTGTCTAGGGTATAAGCAGCACCAACCTGATAACTGATTATGCCATCAGTTGGTCCTAAGTTACTCGTAGTTTCGTTATTCGAATTTTCATAACCTACTGAGAAGGATGCTGAGAAAGCTTCTGTTATGTTCCTACCAATGCCAATATTGTAAGTATATTGGTTGTCAGTGTAGGTTAGGATGTTTCCGACCCCAGTTGGGTTGTTGCTATCAACCAGCATAAATCCATCCCAATCTACATAGCGGATAGAACCAAAAAGTAGTGTGTCCGCAGCGATACCAGTTTGAACATCAATATTTATGCTTTCAGGTAAAGTCGTTTTTAGTGTGTTTCCACCGACGTTACCGTCAAGGCTAAGGTCAATTTCGCTGCTATACGTAAGTGCCACCCGCATTGCGATTTCATCGCGTTCATATGCACTGCCAACAACATATCCAAAGCCACCATCATTTGAATAAGTTGACTTGTAAGTAGCTAAATTGAAACTGTAAAAACCATCTACCTGAACATAGCGCAAACCACCGTGAACACTAAAGTTAGGATTTATTTTATATCGAACTAGCGCAGTTAAGCCATCACTTTCTACTGTAGCTCCAGATGTAGTCACTACATAACCTGGTGTTACGTAATCAACATTTGCACCAAATGGTTGATCATAGATCAATGCTAAAGAAACTTCTTCGGTTACTTGTGTTTTGTACGCCATACCAAGCTGTGTGTAGCTTGGAGTTATATTACCGGTTGCAGCACCAGTGCCGCCAAAACCTGTCGCGAATCCAATTCCAGAAACGTTTGGTGAAACGTTACCAAAGTTTAATTCAGCGTAATTGCCTTCTTCAAAAATTGCACCAATGTTTTGACCTGAGCGATCAAGTCTTCCTGCTGATGCCATCGTTGTTGTAATAAGCAGGATCGCTCCTGTTGTGGTGAGTTTTTTCATATCATGAATCCCTTAACCATTGCTTTATGGTTGTTAACCTATGTCACCTTACGGAAGCTGTGGCATTTTGGTCAATCTGTATCTATACTTTACTATACTAACGTTAGTGAATTCCGTTACGTCTTTTCTAAATGTCGTTTGGTCTGCTAGGCTTCTGCCCAAACCAGATATTAAGGTAATTTGCCCCAAAAATGATCACTGCCCCAACAAAGACCCAAGGATCAAGTTGCTCGTCATAGATTTGTGCTGCGACAATTGCGATGACTGGCAGGCGGATGAAATCGATAGGCATTACAATATTGATAGGGGCTAACGATAGCGCTTTTGTAAGACAGAAATGTGCCAATAGACCCGCAAAGCCAATCAGAATGACCCATGGTAATACAATTGCAGATGGCAATGCTATGTTTCCATCACAGCCTGCACCTATGAGGCCAAAAGCTGCCTGCATCACTGTTAGCCAAAACATGATACAAGTAATGGATTGTGTGCGTGTCAACTTGCGGGTGAAAATCGCGGTGAATGCAAATGAAATTGCAGCGCAGGCAGCGGCGAAGGTGCCTATTGATATTTCAGTTTGGAATGGTTGCGTCACTATCATAACGCCCATAAACCCAAATGTGGCGGCGAGAACGCTGATGTATGAAAACCGTTCGCCCAGTAAAAATGGTGCCAGTAAAATTACCCAGATTGGTGAGGTAAATTCTAGCGCAAAGAGTTGGGTTAGCGAGATCAGGGGCAGGGCGAAAAACCACAGGTTTTGCCCAATGAAATGTGCAAGGTTACGCTTGACGTGCAAACTAAACTGCTGGCAGTTTAATTGGCTCAATGTACCTGCGATAGTGGCAATAGTCAGTACCACTACTATTCCCGTGACGCTGCGAAACAACATGATTTCGAAGGTGTCGAGTTCAACGCTGACTGCGCGGCCTGCAATAGCCATAGACGTGAACGAAATAATTGCGCCCGTCATCCAGAGAGCAGCGCGAGAAATATCTGACATTACAGTGTTCCAAGTATTAGTTAGTGCTGCCAGCTTGATATGACGGGCGCAAGAGTGAGTGTTGGTAAAATGATTAAGCTTTAATATTGATGGCACTTGTCATGCTCGTTTGCCACACAATCAATTACATTCTCTAAAATATAAAATTTTTTTTTGCTATTAAATAAAGTAAAAGTGCAACCAGTTTTAGATGAGGCGTGCAAGGTTTAGAGCTAATTTATTCCTCAAATCGAGTATAGTGCATCAATTAATTTGATTTGCGTTTGCAAAGACTTCTCCACCTACGCGCAACAGTCATACAAAATGGACTATGTCTTGGGTTGTCACATGTAGATATGCTATTTTATCTTGGATGTGGAATTAATGACACGATCTAATTATTTTAAATCAGCGTAGCATAATAGTTTTAACTGCGTAAAAAGTAGTAGGATTTTGGTGACAATGACTCCTTAAATTAAGTATCCTTAATTGTCTTGTAATCGCTAACATTGGACATTGCCCATCTTAAATGGTTTGAATAAGACCGTCTCTACAGTGGTAATCCTATCATTTCTAACGGGGCTCAGCAGTAGAATTCATGCGGGTGTTTTCAGTTTCATTGTGGGTGTTATGCCGCCATTGCCAATGTTGAATCGCTTGTTGCTGTAAGTCTAAAGCCATTCAATTGTTTGTTCATGTTCCTTCTAGATGATTTCAAAGATGTATTGGCTTAACCATTCATCGTGAACGGTGCGATTGTAGCGCTTGATATAGGAATTTTTCTGAGGTTTGTCGGGTTGGATACGTTCAAGCCAAACGCCGTGTTTCTCGGCCTATGTCATCAAGGTCCAACTTATGTATTCGAGTTTTTGTCGACACGTATGGTTTGAGATTTACCGCACCACTTGATCATTTGGTTCAGGCTCCAGACAACGCGTTCTGCGGGCAGCGAGAAGTCCACTTCAATGCACAAGCCTTCACGATTAGAGTAATCTAAATCGTTTAGAGTTCGAAGCGACCTGCCATCGGTGAGCTGGTCCGCCATGTAATCCCCTCTTGTCTTATGATTTTGGCAGTTTCCATGCGAAGCTGAAACAGCTGTTCGGCATGTCATTTATGCCAGGCAGCGGTGGAGGTTGGACCGATCCCCTCTTGGTCGTCGTGGACCGTTGCTGAGTAAGGTCACCACCATCTTTTTTGAAACCTGAACGGATACTTGTGCTTTGGGCCCGCATGACAAGACAAGGTTAGAAAGAGACACATGTAAGATCGCATTGGGATCGACATTTCGAAAGACACATTGGACGCTTATTGATTGTCCTCGTGAGAGCACAGGCAGTTTTGCAATGACAAAGCTGGCGCTAAGCCACTCGCACTTTGGGTGAGAAAAACACTTAGGGCGAGAAAAACAGAAGTTTACCGCGTCATTTTTGACGCAACAGGCATTTATCACAGGTGCATCGAAACGCGCTTGGCTCAACACGGGATCAGCTTTGCACGGGTCAATCCGCGTCAGGCCTGCCGGTTTTGCGTAAAGGAGCCATTGATGCGCCATTGGTTCAAGTACAATGGCGACCGGCCAGCTGGCTAAAACGGACCGGGTGGACGCTGCGCTATTAGTCAAAATGGGCGCACTTCAGGAATTGAGAGCAGACCAACCCAAAAGCGAAACACTTCATGATCTCAAACAGCTGATGACTGCTAGGCTTGCATTGATTAAAGACCGAACTGCAGCAAAAGTACGACTTGTCGCGACGACGCACAGGATGCTTTCCAAGTAGTTCGAACGACGTCTAAAACATACCGAACGTAACTTGTCAGAAGTTACCGAAGCAATTGATGCCATCGTTGCAGCAGACAAAGATCTCGCTGTACGCACCGAAATTCATACAAGCATTCTGGGCATTGCGGAGATAACAGTCTGTGCAATCTTAATCGAAATGCCCTAACTCGGACATTTGAGTGGCAAGCAAGCAGCGGCGATAGCAGGCCTTAAACCCATATCGAGGCAATCAGGAAAGTGGCAAAGTAAGGAACGCATCCAGGGCGGTTGTTACTAATACTTACTCTACACGCTTCAATCCAGACATAAAAGCATAATACAAACAGCTGATGTTGACTCAGAAATGCAAGAAGCTGGCGATCACAGCCTTTATGCGAAAGCTGATTGTCACCGCAGATGCCCTTCTACGGGATCATCGAAAATGGGGCGAATATCCAGCTTGACCAATACGGATACTCGGTGATTGCAGTAAATCAATTACTGGGCAACTATAGACCAAGTATCGTTAGGCGCATCAGGCACGGCCAACAATTCAAGTGTGCAGCATCAGGCGCTTTTTAAGTTTAATTCTCCAGTTTAGCTTCAAATCGCAGTAAATCTGATAGACGATCTTGTGCTTTCAACCATAACCCTGAACATTGCGCAGATATAAAAGCACAAACCTAAGCCTCATTTGCGCTTGTTCTCGCTCAACCGTTCCAGCCAATCAGCAATTTCTTCGTTCTTGTCGTTCAAGGGGACTGTAGCGGTAGAAGGTTTCACTTATTTGGAAAGTGCGGCAAGTGAGTGCGAAGGTGTTTCTTCAATGTATAAGTGTGTTTATGGCCATCTCACATGGGGGAGACGGCCTCAGCGTGTTTTTCCAAGCGCCTCCTTTAGTAGATCATTCTGCGTGCTCATCTCTGCACACAACCTTTTGAAATTACTGTTTTGCTCGGTCAAGTTTTTCATATTGGAGATCAATTACGCACCCATTTTACCAAATTTGACTCGCCACTTTTGAAGCTGGCGCTACTCGTGACATGTTCTTGGCCCAGATCAGAGATTGACGTGTCGCTCTTTGCCTATTTCAAGATGCCCATAATTTTTGGGTCACTATACCGTGCTATCTTTATCAAAAAATTCCTTAGATATATTTTTAAAAAATTCTATTTTTGAATACCACTGATTTTAGGGGGGGATTAGCCACTACTGCTGCTTGCTATTCGTTTACTTCTTAACAGAACGTAGGATGTCTCTTACTTAGTGTGCAAGTGTTGATACCTAAGTCACTTAACTTTGTGTCTTTGTTCACGTACTTTAAATAGTGTTTAAGGTCATAGGCTATTTTTCTATATCTGCCTTCAATAATACCAACATCACCAACTCTAATGTCTCCCTTTCGATTCTCAAAGTATCTGGGTTGCGCATTGTGGTGGCAAGTAACTGGGTATCACCGCCAAAGCCGCGTCGAAACAAAGATACATTGTGTCAAACTGCTTGTTCAGCACCTCTTGTCGCGTGACTTCGATCGCCAAGTTGAGGAGATCCTGATACGTGCGGCAATCCTAAATGGCTTCACGGCTCTTGGCATACCTAGTAACCGTGGCCATGGGCTAAATTTGTTTGGGGTAAGAGGAAACATAACCTTAGCTCAATTTTTTCAACAAAGCCTGCTAATTGTTTAAAAGCCAACAATAATATTGCTTCTAATCTATATTGTTATGCGCTACCAATTACTTCGCCGCCATGTACGTTTTTCAAAGTCATTGGAAATTCGCTTGCGACTTGATCCCGAATTTCAGCGATTTTGGCTTGAGCCAATCCGGCAGCAGTTGCGTCAGGATATTGTGTCACAACACACATGCTTAAGTCTCCCGTTCTTACCATTTTTACATTACTTGCCCCCAATGACATTATCATTGGAATAAACTTATCTGTTGCTCTGGTGATCATTTCATCTGTGATTTCAGTCGCAGTCCAAAGGGATACTGTGATAAAAGACATATATGTTCCTTTCTAAATAATTACCTTCAAGCTTAAAGGTCTCGAAAAGATTACTTTAAAAAATTCTTCAGTGTCAATTTTAATCTTTATACTTATACGATATGAAAAATATACTTATTTTCTTTTTTATATTCACCTTTCTCCATTGCTACTAAAAATCAGCCATCCATGCAGACCGCAGCCAGAACATTACGGTCAAGGATCAAGTTGCTGGACTTTGCCACTTTCATCATGTTTGGTCTAAAGCCTGCTGATGGATCAAGCTGTTCAACAAAGGTAAGACTTTGTACCTCTATCCGAAGCTCTAACTTTCAAGCCAGGGGCACTGTATTTTCCCACAAAATCAGATTTTATAAAAATTTCGCGGTAACTTAGCTTATTCTAATCAATCTTTTGTTGCGCTAAAGAGCTGCCTGCTGCAATTTAATCGAGGGAGTAAGCGCTCAACCCGTCTGAATATTTATTTTAAAGAGCCTAGATCAGTAAAGGTCTGATCAAAGTTTCTTAAAAAGTTGATGATATCTTCGCCTTGTAAATTCACGTGTAGTGTCATCATTGTCTGGGCCGCTCGACCATTACCTCGAGCAATGGCATCGATCACTTTTGAATGTTCGTCTATAGATTTTTCTCTATAGCCAGGAGCTTGCGTTAAATGGTGGCGATACGGGAAAGTAATGGGACGGGCAGTGCGGAGCTGGTCTACCAACAATACATTATGTGATCCTGCAATAATCGCATCGTGTAGCGCCATGTTGGCCCAATTAAAAGCTTTTATGCTGGTTGCTGCAGCGCACGCATCATTAGCATCGCGGGCGGTCTGCAATTGATCAGGTTTGATACGTTGCGCAGACAGTCGAGCAGCGATACCTTCAAGCTCGGCAACAACCAAAAAAGCATCCAAAATCGTAGTTGCTGTCGGTTTGGCGACAACAATACCGCGACGGCCCAAATCCTCAAGCAACCCCATACTTGCCAGTTGCCGTATTGCTTCGCGAACAGGTGTTCGAGAAACACTAAATTCTTCTGCTAGTCCTCGTTCGTCCAAACGAGAGCCCGGCGCGCGCAAACCTGTGATGATCTGGTGTTCGAGCGTCGCCGCAACCCCATCTGCTTTTCGACGTGCTGGTTTGGTTGTTTTGATTTCAGCCATATCGATTGGATCCAGCGAACCAGTCATCATGGCCAGCTACCGTGCGCACGATCACTGATTTTTTGGTCATATAGGCTTTTAAAGCATCCCATCCGTTTTCTTTGCCAAAACCACTATCACGAACGCCGCCCCATACTGTACGTGGATCATTACGGTGATGATCATTGAGCCAAACAACACCTCCTCTAATTCCAAGCGATAATCTGTGAGCGCGAGCAATATCACGTGACCAGATTGAAACGCCGAGTCCAAATGTTCCAGTGTTGGCCAATTGAAGGGCTTCAATTTCGTTTTTATAAGGAGTAATTGAAATCACAGGTCCAAAGACTTCCTCTAAGAAAAGTTTTTGATCGGAGCTGACATCTTTGAAGATCGTTGGGCGCACAAAGTAGCCTTTATCAAATGGCGCAGGAAGATTGATTTGTGCGAAGCCTGCCACTTGGATGGCGCCTTCAGCTTTAGCTTGTACAATCATCTGTTGGCACCGATCTTGGCTGGCTTTTGAGATGACGGGGCCCATTTGAGGGCTGTCTGCCATTGGGTCACCTATCTCAATCGCATCAGCACGTGTGGCCATACCCTCAACGAATTTCACGTAGATTGCTTCATGTACTATGAACCGTGCCCCTGATACACAGGTCTGGCCCGATGCCACGAAAGCTGAAAACAAGCCGCCAGAGATTGCGCCTTCAAGGTCGGCATCTTCACACACCACCACTGGTGTTTTTCCGCCCAGCTCCATGGTGGTACGTACAAGGCGTTCTCCTGCTAAGGCCGCAACCTTGCGACCCGTTGTTGTGCCGCCTGTGAGGTCGATGTAATGAATGTCGGGATGGGCACACAGCGCAGCACCCGTTTCGGGACCTCCAGTCACGACGTTCACTACACCGTTAGGTAATCCAGCTTCGGTTGCGAGGGCTGCCAGTGTTAATGGAGACACAGGCGCCAGCTCGGATGGTTTGACAACGCAAGTGTTACCCGCCGCCAATGCAGCAGCCATTTTTTTGATTAAGATCAAAATAGGATGGTTCCAAGGAGTCAAAAGCGCAACTGGGCCTAAAGGTTCATAATGGCTCATCGTGACATAGCCACCTTTAACTACATTAGATTCACCTTCTAACCCCATAGCAATGCCTGCAAAATATTCAAGCCACTCTGGTATCCGCGTCATTTGCGCGCGCATTTCTTTAAGGCTGCGTCCAGTTACAATGGTTTCAAGTTCAGCCAGCTTAGGGATGTTTTTATGTAGTACGTCAGCAAAATTGCGTAAATGCCGTGCCCGATCTATTGCATCAAGCGAGGACCATCCTGCGAAAGCGGCTCTAGCAGCTTGAACTGCAAGGGACACGTCGGCAGCGTTTGCACTTGGAACCGTGGTGAATAGGCTGGCCGTAGCAGGGTTGATCACATCTATAATTTTGCCTGACGTGGCTGGATGAAAGGTACCTCCGTAATAAAGCCCCTTGTTTGTGCCCGGTTTTATAAAGTCATCAACTATATTTGACATAACTAATCCTTTTCTTGGTATGCCAAGAACATGTGTTGAGGCATAAAATTCAATCAAAACTGTGAAGAAGGCGCACTTTTTTTCTCATACTTGTTAAATATACTTGACGCTAGAGCATAATTTAACACTTGGTATACCTATTATATCAACAGGAGAACCTCTTATGCCCCTTCCTACGACGATGAAGGCCGCTGTGCTTACAGCCCTCAATACTCCGCTTGAGCTTGTCGATGTGCCCGTGCCGCAGATAGAAAGCAACGAGGTGCTCGTCCAAATCGAAGCGAGTGGGGTGTGTTTCACCGATGTGCAAATTTTGAAAGGTGAGCATACTCCTCCTGCTTTACCGCTTATCATGGGACACGAAGGAATTGGCCGTGTTGTCGCCATCGGAGCAAATGCAAAACGCCTAAAAATTGGTGATCGCGTTGGAATCGGCTACGTACACGGGGCCTGTGGGCATTGCCGAAATTGCTGCACCGGCGGTGAAAACTATTGCCCAGACTTTGCTGCTACGGGGTTTTCTGTACCAGGATGTTTTGCAGAATATGTCGCATTACGGGATCAATGGGCAAATAAAATTCCTGAAGGCATCCATCCGATTGAAGCCGCGCCTTTGATGTGTGCTGGCGCTGCAGCTTATGCATCGCTTAAGAAAACTGAAGCGCGCACCGGTGATACTATTGCGATCTTCGGCTTGGGAGGCCTTGGACAGTATTGTGTTCAATTGGCCAAATTATCAGGACTTCGGGTAATTGCCTCCGATATCGATGATGAAAAGCTGGCAACGGCCAAAGCCCTTGGTGCAGACGAATGCGTCAAAGCTGATGATGCGGCTGGAGATGCAATCCAGAAACTTGGTGGGGCTCATGGATGCATTAATTTTGCCCCTGTCACAGCAACTTGGCCAATGATGTTGGAGGCCTGTAATCCACGTGCAACCATTGTTCTGACAGGTGTGCCCGCAGGTGAGATGGCTTTCTATACTTACCAGGTTGTGGAGCGTGGCTTGACGGTAAAAGGCAGTTCCGCGTCGAATCGACAAGAGATGAATGAGCTTTTAGAACTTGCCAGCCGTGGACAGATCAAAGGTGTAATCAGCGTCCAACCTTTTGACGCAATTAACGAGGCACTTACGGCATTGGTGCAAGGGCAAGTCGATGGCCGTATTGTGCTGACAATGCCAAAGGACGAAACCTAATGGATTTAAAATTGCAGGGCAAAATGGCTCTCATTACGGGTGCCTCTATGGGCATCGGTGCACATATCGCAGAGACGCTTGCAATCGAAGGAGTAAACTTGCACTTAACGGCCCGCAGCAGGGATAAACTGGAAGCGCTTAAAGTGCGGATAGGGGAAATTTCTGATGTCACAGTGACGGTGCACCCGTTGGATCTGGCTGTTGAGGGTTCCGCTGCAATATTGGCTAAGGCAGCATCGAGTGTGGATATTTTGGTCAACAATGCAGGCGCAATTCCTAGTGGAGATCTTTGGGATGTTGACGAGGCGGCGTTGCGAAAAGGCTTTGATCTTAAAGTTTTTGGATACATAAGTATGTGCCGTGTTTTCTATACCAAAATGAAAGAGGCTGGCGGTGGGGTTATCATCAATATTATAGGAAATGGCGGTGAAGTTTTAGACCGTGATTATATTGCAGGAGCCACTGGAAACATCAGCCTCATGGGTTTTACCCGTGCGCTTGGGGGCTATGCGTTGGATGATAATATGCGCGTGGTTGGTATTAATCCTGGTCCTGTAAATACTAACCGTATCTATAATATGTTAAAAAAGTGGGCTGAGAAAGATCTTGGCGATGCGGATCGTTATCAGGAGCTCGCTGACGGGTATCCGCTTGGTCGGCCTGCGCATTGCAGCGAGATTTCAGACTTGGTAGCATTTCTAGCCTCTGAACGTTCAGGCTATACCACTGGAACAATATATACCGTTGATGGCGGTATTTCTGCGCGAACGTCAATTATATGAACCACCTTGGACTTTTGATCCCATCCTCAAATGTTGTGCTCGAACCTTTGGCGGTAAAGGCGCAGGCTCTTAATCCAAACTTGCGCATTTATGTGTCACGATTAGGTGTTCTTGACGTCAAACTGGCTGCAGCATCCCGAGCGCAATTTCAAATTGAGACGCAAATCAGTGCGGCCAAACTGCTCATCGATGCGAAGGTTGATCGTATCATTTGGGGAGGCACGTCAGCTAGTTGGTTGGGCTTAGCCCAAGATGTTGCATTCATTGAAGGAATGAAGTGTGTTACCTCCGTACCCGTGACGAGCTGTGTGCTTGAAATAAACCGAAGCCTTGCAAAAATCGGTGCCAAACGTTTGGGCATGGTCACACCCTACACCGATGATGTCGCGTCACAAATCAATCAAAACTACACTGATATGGGTTATGAGATTACTGCTTTTCGCAATTATGGCGGTGACATGAGCCACGATTTTGCAGCGATAAAGCCCGCCCTCATTGAGCGCATGATCCGGGATGTAGCCGCTAAAAACGTTGATGGCATCGTTATTATGTGTACCAACATGGCGGGGGCAGATGTTGCGGAACGATTAGAAAAGGAACTCAATGTACCAATTTTTGACAGCGCCGCAGTTTCTTTAAAAGCGTTTTAACTTCTTTGGATTTGATAAGCGTCACTCCTAAATAGCTGGATATAAAGTAGATGTTTTATACGATATTTTTAAGTTTCTGCCACGGCAGCAAGCCTTCTGTAAATGTTTCGATTGAAGCCGATGCAATTGGGGAGTGAAATGCACTGCGAATTGCTGCTCAGCGTGTTGTGGGGTGGGCTGGTGCTTATGTGTCCTCCTTGGTAAAAAGAAGAAGAATAAGGTACTCATCGGGTGTTGAGGGTAAATCATGCCTAGAGTTTAACTTCTTGCGGTCACTTCAAAATGAAGAGCCGAGAACAAGGCTTGCCTTGTCAGACAAAAACGACATTTTCTTCAAAATATTTCTCGCAATCTAAGTTCCTCTGGAGCTGGTGGACAACCTTAGCTTTTTTGTACTGTTAGATGTATATATTTATAACATGCTATGCACTTGCAACTTGGTTATACTAAGTTTGACTGACTTTCACTTGGTTGATAGTATCCTTAAAAGAATGCCTGTTATTCGAAGCAAATCCACAAACTTGTGCAGTTTGAGTTGTCGAAAAATAACTGAGAGACTGTGTCTAACTGGACCATTCTTTCATATAAGATAGGATGCAGGCATCTGTTTCTAGCTATTTTTTTTGATAATCCATTTATCTCAACACTTCAGTATGGGAGTTTGGTTCTGGACTGGGCGCCGAACAAAGTTGGCTGACTTCCATCGCAAGACTGGTAACTTTCGTGCTGTTCAGCTTCTGCTCGGTCACACGAAGGCTGATAGCAAAGTCTGATATTTAAAGGTCGAGCTTGAAGGTGTGTTGAGTATTGTAGAACGGATCGACATTTGAATATTTTAAAGAACGGTAGACGCCGTTCGTCATTTCGAAGTGGTGGTGAATGCAGCATGCGTCCTAAGGCGGCTGCGAGCCCATATTGACGGGCTTTGCATTTTGCACAAATGGCAGATCTGCTATTACGAGTAAAAACTGCAAGTTTATAGGTGCGAAGGCGGCAGTGGAGAGCTCTTCTTTTCGCAGCACCCAAAAAGAGAATTTTGCCCCCCCCCATAGCGTTCCTTAAAAAGAAATATCAGTCATTGGCGTTTCTCTTTCTCGCTGCACACCCGGTAATGCACACAGCATTTCGAAAAGCAAACTGGCCCCAGCAACGGACGTGTTTCCCGA
>JBLILC010000073.1:0-12799 GCA_047635635.1 Octadecabacter sp.
GGTGTTGTGATCAACAACTCGCTTGTGATGGTTGATGTCTATAACGAGCATATTGCCGACGGTATGAAAGTGCGAGAAGCAGTGGTGCAGGGCACTAAGGAGCGTTTTCGCCCCATTCTACTAACCTCGCTGACAACGTTTCTTGGGGTTTATCCGCTGATAATGGAAACTTCATTGCAGGCGCAGTTTTTGATCCCTCTCGCAGTTTCGATTGGCTACGGTGTGTTGTTTGGAACAGTCATAATCGTGCTGACGGTACCGGCGGTGTTCATGGCGCAGTTCTACATCAGCACAGGGCTTGTGAGCGTTATCGCGGCCTTTTCGGACCATCCTGTGCCGCCAAGACAGCCGGATAGCCCCGTTGATACAGCCACCGTCTCAAAGCTGAACGCGGTTGAATAATTCCGCGTCTTGATTGTTGAAGCCGACGGCTGCGAACGGGTTGTCTGAATTCTACCTACTCTGACACAATCGAAAGGTTGGGCTCGGAAAATTTCTCCACTGCGTATTTATTGATACTGCAGTTGCAAGCATTGTTTTCGATTTGCTGCAGTCCGCTTGAATGATCGCATTTCTCTCTGCGATGCAGCGATGGTTTTGCAGTGGCGCCGCAGATTTCTGTGCTGCGTGCGCACGCAGCACGGATTCGATACTTCCGAACTGGGCCGATAGTGACAAATGCTGCGCCATGCGGATATCAACGCGAATGGCGTAAAGCAGACTATTGCTGCAGTTTGCACCGACTGCCCCTGTGTGGGACTTAGCATTCATTGATCTGTTCCCTCTAAAAGGCTGATTGTGCCACTTTGTAACAACCCTAACGACTGGCATTGCTTCAATGCGTAATCAACAACACTCATCTAAGATGTTGCTCATTAACGTTAGGCAAAGAGTTTACCCCCGGCACCAGATTTTGAGAGGATATGTCGGTTTATGGAGCAAAGCGAAGCTACAAGTCCAACTTAAGTGTCAGCTGCTACTCTTTGCGATTTTTGACACTACTTTTTGGACCTCCAGCGCTTCTTGAAAATCTGGACCAGGGTTGATGCCACCGCCAATTGCATCGATCAGTTGTGCGACTTCGATGACTTTGAGATCATTGAAGCCCAAATGATGCCCCGGTGCCGGGCAGAAGTTTCCATAGGGTGGGTGGCTGGGACCGGCCTCGATTTTTGTAAAGCCCGAGGTGCGGCCACCACCGAAACCTTTACATAGCAGAAGTTCATTCATGCGCTCTTGGCTGAACGCCAGTGCGCCTTTGGTTCCGGTGATTTCCCATGAAAGATCCATTGTCCGTCCTGAGGCGGCCCAGTTAGCCTCGATCGTCCCAACGGCCCCGCTTTCAAATTCTACAAGCGCGAAGGTCACGTCATCGACCAGAACAGGCGAGTGTTCAGCGGAGTCCAACGCGATTGGGCGAGTTTTGTGGATGGTGCGGGATTGCCCCGTTGCCTCCGTTACATGGCCTAGCAGATAACGCGCCATTGATATGATGTGACTGCCGATATCGGCTAAGGCCCCACCACCATCTGGGTCAGTGCGGAACGAATGTGGGACGTTGGGGTCAGCCATATAGTTTTCGGCATGACGTCCACGAAATGAGACGATCTGGCCAATTTCACCTGTTTCGATAAGCTCCTTTGCAAGACGAATCATCGGATTGCGTAAAAAGTTAAACCCAACCATCGTGACGACACCGGCTTCTTGCGCGGCTTTCGTCATGCGCTGCGCGCTCTTCAACGTGGTCGATAGGGGTTTTTCGCAATAGACATGCTTGCCTGCGGACAAAGCGGCAATTACAATCGGTTCGTGCAAGACATTGGGCGCGGTGACAGCCACCACATCAATCGTGGGGTCTGCGCAAAGTGTGCGCCAGTCACACGTTGCACGGGCAAACCCCAAGGTGGTGGCATTTAACGTCGCGGCTTCTTCTGAAATATCTGCCAGCGTCTCACAAACTGGTTTAAACGGCAGATCAAATAAGCCACCGACGCTGTGAAAGGCGTTGGCATGACAGCGCCCCATAAAACCCGACCCGACCAGTCCGATACGCAATTCAGGTTTCATCATCACCACTCCATTTTTATAACAGATCCGTTTTTGCGCGACTGATCGCAGGCTAACGCGATGGCCAGAGCATCGCGACCATCCTGTACTGTGCAAGACGGAGCTCGTCCCTCGGTCACCGCGCAATAAAATTCATCCAGCGCAATCGAGAAGGACGCATCATAACGCTCAAGGAAAAAGTGTTTCAGCGGTGCACGTACTTCGGTCGCATCCGCGCCCCAGCGGACCAAGTTTTCATCGCGTCTATTTGTCGTTTGAAGTAATCCGGCCTCGCCAAAGGCCTCTATGCGCTGGTCAAAACCATAGGCACAGCGCCGCGAGTTATTGATATGAACCAGACAGCCTGACGGCATCTTGAGCGTGGTCATTGCTGTGTCGCAATCCCCCACTTTGCCGATTTCTGGATCTGTAAGGCAAGAACCTGCGGCAAAAACCTCACTTGGCCGTTCGCCCGCAATCCAGCACATCAGGTCAATGTCATGGATCGTAGCATCGACGAAATAGCCACCCGAAGATTTCACGTATGACATGGGTGGTGGTAAAGGTTCGCGGCTTGTGCTCATCAGGAACGACAGCTGTCCCAATCCGCCGCTCCTCACCTTTTTTTTCAGGGCTGCGATGTCGGGATCAAAGCGCCGGTTAAAGGCTAACATGAACGGAATGGGATGCTGTTTAAGCGTGATGACACATTGATCCGCCCGATCGAGGGATTGATCCAATGGTTTTTCGCAAAACGTCGGCTTGCCCGCTTTGGCGCTGGCAGTGACATATTCCAGATGGGTGTTCGCTGGCGTCGCAACAAGGACCACATCCACGTCTGGGTGGGAAAGCGTGTGATCCAAGTCGCTGGATGCCTCGCCACCATATTGCGTCGCAACGCGTTCAGCCGAGGCCAGATTTGGGTTAAACACAACCGACAATCGCAACCCCGGATGGGCGTTGATTTTTGGGCCATATACATGGGCCATACGCCCACTACCTAGCAAGGCTATTCCAAGTGTTTGCATGTCGTGGCTCCTGTTCAGTTGTTTAGATCGCTCAAGATATGCGCCGCGCCTTTTTCAGCAATCATTATGGCTGCGGCATTAGTGTTTGCGGTCACAATACGCGGCATAATCGACGCATCAATGACCCGCAAACCCGACAGCCCATGCACGCGAAGATCTGTATCAACGACCGCATCAGGACCGGTACCCATGGCACAAGTGCCGACTGAATGCAGCAAAGAAAGGCCATTTTGACGGCAATAGGCGATAATTTC
Source organism: Octadecabacter sp. (assembly GCA_047635635.1). Lineage (GTDB taxonomy): Bacteria > Pseudomonadota > Alphaproteobacteria > Rhodobacterales > Rhodobacteraceae > Octadecabacter. The sequence goes on from JBLILC010000073.1 coordinate 3,329, forward strand.
GTTGTCAGACGTGACATCTAAGCCTGGAGAGATTTCACGTTTCACGCAATCAGCCATCGGCTGCGCCTGTGATATACGGCGCCCCCAGCGTAGTCCTTCAATAGCGGCACGATGATCGACCTCATGTTCGAAAAAGTTGAATTGAATGGCCGGATCGGTCCGCACGTCTGGCCCTTTTAGGCGCACATGGCCACGGCTTTGTGGCCGCATGTGTTCAGCCAAAATAGTAAAGCCTGAAAATGGCCGCGGAATCAGGTCTTCGGTTGTGCACCACGCCATGAACGTCAACATCATGTCAGGGGTTGGAATGTCATTCGAGCTGTGCACGAAAGTGTTGGAATAGTTGCCATTGTCCGCGAAAGGTCCACTGCGAAACAAAAAATAGCGCAGAAGTTGCAGCCCACCGCGCAGCTTGTTATTGTACAAATCATTGACCGTCGTTTTAAGTGTGGATTCAAATTCGAGTCCTATGCCAAAATGATCCTGAAGATTTTCACCCACGCCAGCTAATTCATGGGTTACTTTAACGCCCATATTGCGCAAGTGCGACGCTGGACCGATCCCTGACGCCATGAGCAGGTGCGGTGAGCTAAACGTGCCACCACACAAAATCACCTCGCGTCGTGCATGTGCAGTATGAAGCGTGCCGTTGCGGGACCATTGAACACCCGTGACCAGCTTGCCGTCCATTACTAGGCGCTCTGCCAAGGCATGTTTTTCAATTTTGATATTTTGCATTGCTGGGCCGCGCAGGTAGCCCGAAGCAGTACTCCAACGGCGACCGTTTCGCGTGGTCGTCTGAACATACCCAGTTCCAAGCTGGGTTGCTCCATTAAAGTCGTCGTTTCGCGGCACGCCAAGATTTTCGGAGGCCTGATGAAAAGCCTCACCTAAGGCATGTGGCGACGGCAAGTCTGAAACAGATACTGGACCACCAACCCCGTGAAATTCGCTTGCGCCACGTTCTTGATCTTCGCACTTTTTAAAATAGGGCAGCACGTCATCCCACCCCCAACCAGTACAGCCACGTTCCCTCCACCCATCAAAGTCTTCTGGCTGGCCCCGCATATAGATCATGCCGTTAATCGACCCAGTCCCACCCATCACTTTGCCGCGCGGCTGAAATAAGCGGCGATTATTCAGATAGGGTTCAGGTTCGCTGTTAAAACACCAGTTTACCTTGGGATTGTTGTAAAGCATTGAATAGCCGAGTGGCACATGGATGAACAAGCTTTTGTCAGCACCACCTGCTTCAAGCAGAAGAACTTTGTGCCCTGCTTCGCCTAACCGTGAGGCGACGACGCATCCGGCAGAACCTGCACCGACAACGACATAATCAAAATCCATGTCAACTGTGTCCATTTCATGCCTCTAACTGTGTCTGCTTGCGCTCTCACAACTTTGGCACAAACGCCACTGGCGCTGCATTATAACTATGTCCGTTTTGGATATTTATGTGGCTTGCCCAGATCGGCTGTATCACTAATATCAAAATATCCAAAATGGACGAAGTCATAATGACACGAGAAGAACTACTGCGAGTCCTAAGCTTCGCTGGGACATTGCGCAAACTGAGTGAAGAAAAAACCGATCTGGCATCGGTTGATGCACGCTGGAATATTGTCGCATATGCGATGAATAGACACTTTGAAGGAAAGATGCTGACGATTTCGTCGTTGGCAGATGCCGCAGGTGTTCCTTATGGCACAGCGATGCGGCGGATCGGCGAATTGATTGATGAAGGTCTGCTATTGCGAAGACCGCGATCAAAGAGCGGCAAGTCCTTTTCGTTGCATCCCACCCGCACCTTGATCACCCAGTTTGAAGTTTACGCTTCGGAGTGCAAGCGCACGGTTGGCGATACCTTTGGTTTTACAGGTGATGATGCCGACGAAGCCGAAGGAGGATTCTATTTTGGTGGTCACTACATGGCCTCGCGAATCTTGTCCTATCCTAATGCTATGCGTGTCGGCATCGGCAAGGAGCGCCCCATTCGTGTGCTGTGCCCTATCGACCCAACTTTCAAAACACTTAAGAAGCTCTCACCGCAATTGGGCGAGCTTTGTGGTGCGCAATTTGAATTTATAACAATGCCGTTGGACCAGTTGCATAATGAAATCTTTGAGAATCAAAAGCGTGCAAAGTCCCGTTACGATATCGTTTCCGTTGATCTGCCATGGATCGGCCAGCTTGCGGAACGCGCGGCCATCATGCCGCTTAATGATCTTCTGGAGACAAATGATTATCGTGGTTCTGACTTTCATGCGACGATCTGGCAGGCCGCTCGATATCGCGGACAACAATGTGGCATTCCTATCCAACCTACGGTCGAACTTTTGTTTTGCCGCAAGGATTTACTCGACGATGTGGGACTAGACATTCCACAAACAACAGATGAGCTTTTGTATGCAGCTCAGGCATTGCATGGAAAACGCCGCGGTCAATCAGGTATCGTGATGAACTATGGTCGAGGAACACCTGTGGCACACACCTTTATGCAGACAATGGCCGATTTTGGGTCACCGGTAATTGACTTGACGCCCAGTGTTGACGGCTTCGACACCGGCTCAATTCACGCCAAAAATTACCGTCCATTAATTGATTCCAAGGCTGGACGCGAAACAGTACAGTTTTTACTTGATCTGCTGCCTTTTGCCCACCCTGATAGTTTAAGATGTGATTGGGACAAGCGCATTGAGATTTTTTCGCGTGGCGAGGCGGCCATGACCTATGGTTGGTCAATTCGCGCGGCGCGGTTTGAACAAGATGATAGTTCTGTTGCCCAAGGCAAAGTTATTTATGCACCACACCCTTCAAAAGCTGGGTTGACCCAAGTATCCCCTGTCGGTGGTTTTGTTCTTGCGCTGCCTGCAGCACTGGGGCCCGACCGCGTTACCGTTGCATGGAAAGCGATGGAATATTTGACCAGGCCGGAACTGATGAAACTTTATGTGCAGAACGGAAGCCTTACGAGCCCACGTTTTTCCACAAGTGCAGATCCAGAAGTGCAAGCAATTTCGGGGATGATCCGCGACATCGACCAGATGGAACAGAACGGCACATTGAAGGTATGGCCACGCCCACCAATACCAGAATTTGCAGACATCATTTCCATTCTTGGCGACGAGATATATTTTCTATTGCAACAGCAGGTGTCCATTGATGAGGCACTTGGCTCAGCCCAGCATCGGATTGAAATGCTGTTCAAATAAAATGCGTTGATGAAGGCGGGTAGATTTTTTGACTAAAAAACCGCGCCAAGATTTAACTTGGCGCGGTCTAATTGTTACATATTACCAGGTAGGACGCTCAAATTCATCCACGTTGGCAGGCGTGATTTGTGCACGCTCAATTTCCTGCAAAGCGGGGATTTCGATGCCGTTGGCAACTCTTACAGCGGTCTGGATTGCCAAAATCGCGTCATCGATCGGAGACTGCTTGCCAGAGCCGGAAATCCAGCCCTCTCTCATAGCGTCCCAGCCTTCGCCAAACTGATTACAGCTGACAATTTTGATGTCGCTGGCAGAATAGCCCGCTCCCTGCAATGCGCTGACAACTCCAAGCGCCATACCGTCATCAAAGGCATAAACGCCGTCAATATCGTCGCCGTATTTGGTCAAGAATGTTTCGGTAACAGTCTGGGCCTTTTCACGATTCCATTCAGCAGTCTGGCTGTCTAGAACGTTGATGTTTGGATATTCATCGGCAAGCCGGTCGAGGAAGCAGTTGCCCCGCAAGATTGAAACAGAATACCCAGGTGTGCCTTCCACAACTACGATATTACCTTCTCCCTCAAGAGATGCACCCAACATGTCGGCTGCTTGCGATGCCAATGCGCAATCGTCAGGGCCAGTATGGCCTAAGATGTAGCGACGCCCGGCTTCCCCGATTGGAGAATTCGATGTAATAACCGGAATGCCGGCACGAGAGGCGTCGCGGATGGCAGGGATCAATGCGTTTTGCGATGTCGGCCAGACGACTATGGCGTCCATATTTTGTGATGCCATGTCCTGGATTTGGTCGAACTGAGTAGCAGGATCGCCCTGAGGGTCCATGACAGTTGCATCAATGCCTAGCTCAGCAGCGTAAGAAACCGCCGTTTCAGCGTATTTAGCCTGATATGAATTTGAACCGGGATATAGAACAGTCACACCGATCCGTGTTTCTGATAGTGGCTTTTGCAACTCTCCACCCAGCCAATCGGGGGCATTTTGGGCTGCTGCTGGCAAGGCGAGCATCGTGGCTATTGCCCCGACAGCCAGTTTGGTAATATTTTTCATGTTTTCCTCCACTGTTACGTCAATGTCTACGCAAAACAAATGCTGACGCGGTCATTTATTTGCTTGATTTCATCTTCAGATCATTCTCGACGCAAACAACACACAATATATCCAAAGCTGATATTTGACATGTACGTCGCAAAATTGTCCGAAAGTCCATTTTGGACTTTATTGCAGTGTGACAAATTTTTGCAACTTACTACGATTGTCTTAAACCGGGAGGCACATGCGCATGACGTCGACAAACCTGATTTCAGGACTGAAGAAAAGCGGACTTCTATTGGCTTTTGCAGTGTTTCTTGGCGCGGTCGCCTTAAGCACGAATTCTTTTTTGAGCATTGGAAATATTTTGGATGTGTTGCGGCAGGTGTCCATCACCGGCATGATCGCTATAGGCACAACGTTTGTTGTGATCACAGGACGGCTTGATTTGTCAGTGGGTTCGATGTTGACGCTATTAACCGTCTTGCTTGTTGATCAGCACAACCAAGTTGGACCACTTCTCGCAATTGTTTTAACACTTGCTGCTGCCGTTGGTCTTGGCGCATTCAACGGTCTGCTAGTAGGGTATCTAAAGCTGAACGCACTGATAGTGACGTTGGCGATGCTGTCGTTTTTGCAAGGCCTTACGTTGCTTTACTCTGGGGGTAGCAACGTCAATATCCCAAACGCGCAGACAACTTGGTTTCGCTTTTTTGGGCGCTCAGATGTGCTTGGAATTCCTGTCCCAGTGCTGCTATTTTTGGGCGTAGGTGCGATTGCTGCGTTCGTGCTGACGAGGACCGTTTTCGGGCGGCAGGTTTATGCTGTTGGTGGGAATGAAACGGCTTCAAACTTTTCGGGTGTTTCAAGTGCACGCACGGTGTTCTGGGCATACATTCTATCGGCCCTGGCAACAGGGTTCGCAGCGATTATTCTAGGCAGTCGCGTCATGGGCGCACAAAACACTATCGGGCAAGGGTACGAGTTGACGGTTCTGGCAGGCATTATTTTGGGTGGCACATCCATGTTAGGCGGCAGCGGCAGTATATGGCGCACAGTACTTGGCATCGCAATGCTTGGGTTCATACAAAATGGGCTGCTCTTGATGGGCTTCCCTTACTACGTTCAATGGCTAGTCACATGGGTTGTCATCATTATCGCGGTCTGGATTGATCTGGCCGGAAAACGCGGAAGGGTCTTGGCATGACACGGAACACAAACGCACAATCACGTTACACAAACAGCATGGTTACATGGCTGTTTCGAAACCACATCTGGCTGTTTCTAGGTCTTGCAATTGCGATATTTTCGCTGTCCTCACCGTACTTTCTGACTGTCAACAATATTTCAAACGTCCTGACACAGGGGGCTTTCATTGGTATCTTGGCCGTCGGAATGACGCTTGTCATGATTGATGGCGAAATCGATCTGTCAGTTGGGGCAATTCTGGCGCTATCAACAGCTTTGGCGATCGGGTTACAAGAACAGATCGGGGTGTGGCCTGCGGTGCTTGCTGGTCTTGTTTCAGGTGCAGCTTTGGGTTTTTTGAATGGTGTAGTCACCGCCTTTTCAGGCATGCACTCTTTTATCGTCACATTGGGTGCATTGATTGGTATCCGTGGCCTAGTCTTTATTTATACTGGCGAAGACGCCCTGATGGTGCAGGACTTCAGCTATACAGAATACGCCGAGATATACCTTGGTCCGGTGTCTGTCACCGCTTTGACATTTTTTCTTCTTGCTCTGTTTTTTCAATGGGTACTGACCAGCACGCGGCACGGACGTGAAACCTTTGCAATAGGCGATAATATTGAGGCGGCACATGACGCTGGAATCAACATTAAACGCCACAAGATCATCAATTTCACAATCTGCGGTACGATGGCAGCTGTCGCTGGGATATTGCTATCTATGCGGCTTGGCACTGCCGAGCCGAACGCTGGCAAGATTTGGGAGCTTTGGACCATCATTGCCGTGGTTCTGGGGGGCACGCGCCTCACGGGTGGTTTTGGATCAATGTGGAAAACAATCGGTGGGGTGATGACACTGGCAGTGCTTCGAAATGGATTGCGGCTGCTTAACACGCCAAACTATGTCGAACTGATGGTCATGGGGACGGTGCTGATATTAGCGCTCTTGCTGGACCGCGTCTTGTCTAGCCAAACGGAGGCAAGCTGATGTCCAACCAACCCCCAATCCTAACCATCAATAAAGTGACTAAAACATTTCCTGGTGTGGTTGCCTTGGACAAGGTTAGTTTTGATATCCGCCCTGGTGAAGTCCATGCACTGGTTGGCGAAAACGGTGCAGGCAAATCAACCTTGATGAAGGTTCTGGCCGGGCTCTATAAGGCTGATGCAGGAGAGATCATCTATCAAGGTAGTGAAGTTGAAATCGCCTCGCCATTGGACGCGCGGCATCAGGGTATCCTATTGATCCATCAGGAGCTGTCGCTTTCGCCTGAACTTTCGGTTGCGGAAAACATCTTTTTGGGGGCGTGGCCCACTAATCTATTTGGTGTTTTACGCAAATCCAAGCTGAATAAGGATGCACAATCCGCGCTTACGGCCCTAGGGGCAGATTTTGGCCCAAGCGTTCGGCTGGGGACACTGTCGATTGCGAAACAGCAAATGGTAGAGATTGCCCGCGCCAATGCCTTTGAAGCCAATGTTGTTATATTTGACGAACCAACTGCATCACTGACGGATATGGAAAAAGACCTACTATTTTCGACCATACGCAAGCTACGTGATCGTGGGGTTGCGATCGTCTATATTTCACATAAAATGGACGAAATTTTTGACCTAACTGACCGCATTACGGTGCTGCGGGACGGACAAGTTCAAGGCACGGTGCAAACTCGTGGATCAGATGTTGGCCAGATCACCCAGATGATGATCGGTCGTGAACTAAAAGCGTTTTTCCATCGGGCCAAATCAACGCTTGGGTCAGAGGTCTTGCGCATAGAAGGCCTGACGAATACCCGGCATTTTCGTGATGTTTCCCTTTCGGTGCGTCAAGGCGAGGTGCTGGGGCTTTATGGGTTGGTTGGCGCAGGTCGGTCTGAATTGGTCGAAACCATCTTTGGTGTGCGGACAATGGAGTCAGGCGAAATCTATTGGCAAGGCCAACCCACTGGCCGTTTAACGCCTCGCAAAGCAACAGACCTTGGTATGGCACTTGTGCCGGAAAGCCGTAAAGAGCAGGGTCTTGTACTTGGGCAAGGGGGGCGTGCGAATATTTCCTTACCGCATCCAAACATGTTTTCCCGCGCTACGGTCATGGATGTCGCTGCGGAAATGAGCGTTTTTGATACTTACAAAAAACAGTTGGAAATTAAAACAACAGGACCGGAGCAGGCGTTGTCAGATCTGTCGGGTGGCAATCAACAAAAGTTTGTGCTTGCAAAATGGCTCTGTGCAGATCCCAAGTTAATAATTCTCGATGAACCAACCCGCGGCATTGACATCGGATCGAAGTCGGCGATTCATGAACTAATCGCAGGCCTTGCCGAAAACGGATTGGCAGTTATCGTGATTTCGTCTGAAATGCCAGAAGTTCTGGGTGTCAGCCACCGCATTTTGACCATGTCAGAGGGGCGCATAGTTGGACAATTCTCGGGTGATGAAATGACTGAAAAGAACTTGATAGAAGCTGTGTCAAATCGCACTGATGCCGTGTTGGCTTCTGTCTAACTATCAGACATTTGAAATAATGCTAATTTTCACTTAAATGCAGTTATGAGTGACTTACGAACATTTTATGAGGACGCAGCATCGGTCAATATGGGATCTTTAACGCCATTCGCAGCAGGAAGCACCAAGGTCGGCTATGGGCCTGTTCTGTAGAAAAATCTTTTTGATTTAGGTCTTTGCAGCTGATTCAGTACCTGTATTGATAATGGAATTTGATCGCAACGATGAGAACACTTTAGGAAGCACAACCTACTTTTTTACAATTTCTCGATATAATATCACGTCCCCACGGATCATGTGTTGCGAGCGATTGAAAGCGTCATTGATTTGTCCAGCCTTCGAAAGCATCTGTCTGAATTTTAAAGCTCCACTGGCCGATCCTGGGTTAATCCAGAATCGATGATGCTGATGTTGTTGGTGGGATACTTTATGTTTATTTAACCAGAACGGAGTATGTGCAAAGAGTTCTATCTGAACCTTGCCTATCGTTGCTTCGGCAAGATGGATTTGTCGGTTTAAATTCCAGATCAGTCGACGTCTTCCAAGAACTTGCGTGGGCGTTTTCGCGACAAGGATGTGCTGCGTAATGTTTTTGAGACGATGGTCGCACAGAGCATAGAGGCAGGCTTGGCGAGTGGTCAAAGATATGACGCCGATGCCAGTGTAAATGCTGCTGACGCCAATTGTCAAAAACCCACGCCATAGGCAGATTAGAAGCCAGAGGCGATTGACCCTAATGAAGCGCCATGTGCAGTTCGGGAATACCTCGACATATTGGATTATGCTGCGTTTGGCGCAGCCAGCCCAGTTACACCCAATTTTATTCCGCATTCAGATCCTGCATCACAATGGACTGGAGCCAGTGGTGGCCCAGTATATTTTGCGTATTTTAACAACTATTAGATAGATACAGATAACGCTGTGATACTTGATGTGGAGCCAACTCGCTCCATTCGGCAGGCTGGGGTTGGTACCGTCAGTACCATGATTGATAGAATGCGCGAGACGCGTAATCTAAAGCCTGAACGTCTCATTGCAGACAACGTTTATTTCTCGGGTGCCATGCTGGATTGGTTGGTCGAGAAGCGTTGGATCGCGCAACATATTCTCGTTATAAATAATTCAGGCCACAAAAATGGAACTTTTGAGCGAGCCGATTTCACTTATGACATTGAGAACGAACTATATATTTGCCTGGAAGGCAAAGAGCTCAAGCAGTATTCGCACGCGTCTAAAACACCAAGATCGGGATCTAACAAAGATAAAACGATACGGTACCGCGCCCGCAAGTCCAATTGCGATCAATGCGCATTGAAAGATAGATGCTGCCCAAAAGAGTCTAAGCGAAAATTAACTAGATCAATTTATGTAAGTTCACGCTATGTTTCCCGCCAATTGGCTCAGACAAAGCAATACAGCATCTCATGTAAATTCCACGCAAAGGTCGAAAAGTCCTTTGCGCATTTTAAACTCATTCATGGCCTTGGCAGGCTCCGATTGCGCGGTCCAAGCGG
>JBLILC010000074.1:0-12786 GCA_047635635.1 Octadecabacter sp.
TGTCAGGCCAGAACTGGAATTACTGAGCGCGCAAATCGCTGGATCGAATTTTCTGGTGGCATTTGCAGACAGTGACGGTGTCGTGCTTGATCAAATTCTGGATGAAGAATTTCGCACGTCCACATGCGGTAAAAGTATCCTCCCAGGTTCAATCTGGAGCGAGGAAATACGCGGCACTAACGCCCTTGGGCTGGCACTACATACCGGTGAGTCTTGTAACGTCACGGGCCGCGAACATTTCTTTGCAAAAGAAGGTACGGTATCGTGCCTGTCTGCCCCCATTTTTGACAGTAGCGGCCAATTAATAGGGTTGCTGGATGCATCTTCCGAAGTGACCGCCAGACAGTATCATACCCTCGCGTTGGTAAATCTTGCCGCACAAAACGTTGAAAATCGTTTGTTCGTGGAGGATCATCGTAGTGAACACATAATCCAATTTCATCCCCGTCAAGAGTACCTCAAAACCCAAAATGTTGGTATGATCGCGTTTAACGAAGACGGCCAGATAACAGGGGCGAACCGTCGAACCAGCGAATTTTTAACTGGTTTAAAACTTGGTAACGCAGTCAAATTTCAAGACATTTTTATGGGGCAGTTCCGACCCTTGATCAAACAAATATGTAGGGGTGAAATCGTTCAAATTACTGATTGGCTCAGGTCTGGGTACTTTGCACGCCTCAGGCTTACCCACTCGACACGTAGCAAACTCACGAACACGCAGGTATTGCTACCAACGGATCCGATCTATCGCGTTCCAAAGGCAGCAGGAGACATCGGGACTGGGCGTGTTTTCGAAGATGAAGCCTTGCGCCAAAACCTTCGGTTAGGCAGAAAATCTGCCCAACAAGGCCTGCCTGTTTTGATTGTTGGCTCCCCTGGAACCGGAAAAAACACAACGGCCGAGGAGATACACGATCAACTCCATCCCGATCAAGCATTCGTTATTATCGAGTGTGAGACACTCAATTTAGACGCTGTCGAAGGCCAGCTTATCGCACAGATGAAATCCAAAGCTGATGCAACGCGCCAAAAGCGCGACACGATTGATCTCAACAAGGGCGGCACTTTGTATTTAAATAGGGTTGATCTGCTGCCAATTGACATCGCGCTCAGCCTGAACACCTTGCTAAATCGCGTCATCCAACGGCGCAGCCCACTTTTAGCCGACGGTGAATGGATTATTATTAGCAGCGCAGAAGATATTACTTTCCTGAAATATGCAAAAGGCCCACTGCGGACATTATACAACCGCCTTTGTGGCTTTTCACTTTACTTGCCCAAACTCGTAAACCGCTCTGATTTTCAACATTTGTGCTGCGCTATGCTTGCCGCAATTTCCCCTCAACATACACTCTCAAACAACGGCACAGACGCACTCAAAGTGATAACTGCGGACCATAACCTAAGCGATCTAAATCGAAATCTGCGTACACTTGCAATCCACCACCACGAGGGAATTATAAGGCAAGAAGGTGTGACGCGTATTTTGGGTCAGCCTAAGCTTGGTGTGTCGTCGTGTACGCGTTGCGTTGGGCAGATGATTAAAGAAGTAAAATGTGTCGAAATTCGAAAAGCTTTGCGTGACTGTAACGGGAATGTTGCCTTGGCAGCACGTCAACTTGGTGTTTCACGAAATACTGTTTACGCGCATGTTGCGGATTAAAACTCCGAAATTGTGTGAACAAAAGAAGCTGTTTTTGAAACTGTTAGGTGACACAAAAAAGATCTGGATAAATTAATAAGGAAAATTACTATTTTTTACAGCAAATATCTAATTTTTTTTCTAAAGTTGCCAAGAACCTCATTCAAAACTGAAACAGTTATTAAAGTTTTTAGGGCTCTCTCGTTTTAGTTAACATTCATGCAACACGTAGCATCCTTCACTTTGGGCTCTTTGTTGCCGTCAGCTGCAACATTCGCCAAGGTTCGACCAAAGCCATAAAAGACTATCGCACCTGTTGCGTCCAAAGCTTCAAAAAAATTTTACACAACAACTATATGCGTGGCTCCCAAAGAATCTACAGCCCACCCTTTGCGCATGTCACTCAAACAATTTGATTACCAACTTGCTGCCTTCAGCAATGCATATTCGTAGGCTCAAAAACCATAGCTTGGTTCTGTAAACACATTCTTCTTAATACGTGGCGTTAGGTGGATAGAGTGCTGCTCAATCACCCCAATCGATGTGTCCATCTATTTGGCAAATGCGTGGATTTCCTTGCCATCATTGATCAAAGCAAAAGTCGCATAGGTGTGGCGCAGGCTATACGGCGTTCTGTCTTGTGTCGTATTGCGGCACTTGAGCAGATCAGCATTTGTTAGAAATGCTTTGATCGTTTGACGTTCATGGCAAATCTTTGCTACTCGCCATACGTTGAATTTCCAGATTTTTGATAAAAGATGTTTGTGATAAAACCTTTCGCCCTCCCCACGCTCAAACCTGTTGCTACATTTTTGTAATCAACAGCTGCGCCACATTTGCAACGTACTTGTTCGTCATAGGACTGATCGTTTTGAAACCAGATTTATAGTCAAGATAGCGCTTACGCGCCACAATTTAAGCCTAGTAAGTACATCCTTGCCTCTACAATTGCCAATCAAGATTCCATCAAGCGGCGCATGAGTATCCAAGTTGATTTTGGCAATTAGCGTTCTTATAAAAGCCGCAATTCACAGAATGTTCAAATGTTGTAGATGTCAGCCACGAAAATTGGACATATAGTGAACCATACAAAGGGAAACATTTTGTCGCTACAACGTCAGTCTGCCAAACAAAGCTGCTGTTCACAACGAAAGAGGTCATTATTGCGTGTTTACCTTAAAGCAGGTACAAAAAACAAATATGATGGATTTGCATTGCTTTTTAACATTTTGGATTTTGAGCAGCGGATGACGTATTTGAAGTGACGAGTCTTAACTTTCAATCAACCCCGCTTACAAATCTGAGGCCGCAGACTACATAAATCACTAGATTAGAAGTTGTTAAGAGTTTTCCATGATCTTGAAGAATTCAGAATTTACCGCAACTATCCATGTGTTTGGAAACATCGTCGCACTAGACTTTCCAGGCTGGATATTGAAACACGCCAAAAAGCTTGGCCTTCACGACGTAAGGACACTGCAACATCATAATTGCCTTGAGGTCTTAGCTGCGGGGCCTGAAGAAATGTTGGACGCGCTTGCATTGGGTTGTAGTTTGGGTCCCACCACAGTCTTGATTGAACGGATCTCGTATACATCTTCTAAAGTCGCCTAACTTTTAGCCATTTTAATCCAATTATTTAATTTTTTGGATTAATTTCATTTTTAAACGTCCAGATCATTGAACGACAGATGCCTCTGTGCATAACCTGTCCAATAAAAATAACTCTGGAGATTTTATTGGACTGGGTTGCGATTGGACTAAGTAGAGATCTCAGATACCGGATGGCTATGCCAGCCTGTATTGAAAATGTTGATCTCGCTATCTGGCGGGCAGCATCGGGAGATGTGCATGCCTGGGGTGATCGTTGCCCACATCGTGGCATGCGCCTGTCGCAAGGTTTTGTTCGTGGGGAAACCCTGTCGTGTATTTATCATGGCTGGCAGTACGGGAGAGATGGTGGCTGCAAATATATTCCAGCTCATCCACGTCTTGATCCACCCAAAAGTATTTGTGCGACAACATACACATGCAAAGAAGCAGGCGGTCTGATCTGGGTAGCACCAAATAATACGCATTCTGAGCCACCTTCGCTGCCCAATTTAATTCCTGTCCGCTCCTTGCCTATTAACGCATCTCTTCAGGATGTTGCCGCCTATTTTGGCGAGCCAAACAAAGATATTATTAAAGTCGCAGACAACATTTTTGTACTGCAACCAACGCACCCAACTAACTGTATGGTTCATGTTCTGACCAAAAAGGAACCAAAAGCAGCATCACGCTGGATTGAAGCTCAGCGCAAGCAGATAGAGATGTTCCCCGCATGAATCCCAAAATCAAAAACCACTGGTATCCCGTTGCGATGTGTTCGGGGATCGATGCGCCCCGTGAGACGTTGCTTTTGGGACAGAAGATCACACTTGGCGGTCAGCATGGTTCTTTTTGGGTTCGCAATATGGCCGGCAAAAACCTTCCTGTTATAGAGCGCTATGGTCACCTATGGACCAGTCCTGGACAACCCAACCGCAATCTATTTACGATCCCAGAGGCCGAAGAGCCAGGCCGCCGATTAGTTGATTGTGGGTCGATTAGATTAAAATGTTCGCCCTTGCGAGCAGTTGAAAATTTCCTCGACATAGCCCATTTTCCATTTGTGCATACCGATATCCTAGGCGCCGAACCGCATACAGAAGTTGAACGCTATGACGTAAAAATCCGCGAGGAGGTCAACGAAGTTTGGGCAACTAAAGTTAAGTTTTTCCAGCCACAAGCCGCCCAATCTGCTGATGGTGGGATCACTACAGACTACATGTACCGGGTGGCTACTCCTACGGTTTCAGTTTTATACAAAACCTGTCCTCCGCGTCCTGGCGCATGGGACGTCATCACCCTTTTTGTGCAGCCCTTGACCGAAGAATTGTGCGAAGTTTGGCCGTGGATGGCCCTTTATGATGATACAACACCAATGGCTGAACTTGTAAGCTTTCAGCAAATGATTTTTATGCAAGATCGGTCAATCCTTGAAAGCCAGATTCCCACCAAATTGCCCCTTGATCCTGGCATGGAAGCGCCAACGCAGGCTGATATGACATCCGTAGCCTATCGCCGATGGCTGAAAAAGATTGGCTACACTTATGGCGCACAGATGGTGGCTGCATGATCCTTTATGACTACGTTCTTAGCGCCAGCTGCTACAAAGTGCGCCTGATGGCGGCCTTGTTGAATATTCCGTTGACGCTGAAAGCTGTAAATTTTCATCCAGAGGGGGAACATAAATCCCCCAATATGCTGGTACTGAACCCGAAAGGCACCCTGCCAGTTCTTGTCGACGAACATACAGTTATGACTGAAAGCGCCGATATGCTGCGACATCTGGCAAAACTAAACGGGCCTAACTGGTTGGGTGAAGACGATGTTTATTGGCTAGAAGTCGCAGCCCAGTTAAATGCAACGCTGGGCTTGGCCCGCCTACACGACATTCTGTCCTTTGACGCAGACATTGATCAGGTCCGCAGGGATGGCATAATCCTACTACGCCAACTTGAAGAACGACTGTCAGAACAACGTATGGACGGCATGGGTTTCCTGTCAGGAACCACACCAACGATTGGAGACATATCGTGTTTCCCAAATACGGCACTGGCCGGAGACTGCAGCGTCAGTCTTGATCCTTATCCAGCGATCCGTTTGTGGATGCGTGACATCCGTGCATTGCCAGGCTTCATTGAAATGCCTGGAATCCACCGACTACATGAGCTCACATCCCCTGTTGAGGTCTCTGCATGACAACAACCTTAATGAAATCATGCGAGGCTATTGTGACCTCTGCGTCTGATCCCGTTCTGTGGCATAACGATTTACTAATAGAAGGCACCACGATCAAGGCGATAGGCCCTAACCTATCACCGATGGCCCCCACTGAGTGCACGATCATCGACGCTACAGGGATGTTCATCTATCCTGGCTTGGTAAACACTCACCATCATTTTTTTCAATGTTTCATCCGCAACCGTGCCGAATTAGATTGGACCCGCTTTTCAGTTATCGAATGGCTAGATCAGATCTATCCGATCTTTTCGCGCCTTACGGAGGACTGTTTCTATCACAGCTCTGTCGTAGCGATGGCCGAATTGATCAAGCACGGCTGCACAACCACTTTTGACCACCAATATTGCTTTCCCCGTCATGCGGGCACTCGGATCATTGACCGCCAGTTTGAAGCCGCCGAGTTACTAGGCATGCGCTTTCACGCGGGTCGTGGGGGAAATACGCTGCCCAAATCCGAAGGCAGCACAATTCCTGACGAAATGCTTGAAACGACAGATGAATTCATCGGCGACTGCGAACGCGTAATTGACACATTCCATGACCCAGAACCATTTTCGATGCGTCAGGTAGTTGTGGCCCCGTGTCAGCCAGTAAATTGCTACAAGGAAACATTTGTTGAATCAGTCCGTTTGGCTCGAGACAAAGGTGTGTTTTTGCACAGCCATGTCGGCGAAGGTGAGAGCCCTATCATTGCACAAGTCCACGGCAAGCGCACGGTGGATTACTGTGAAGAGATCGGATTTGTGGGACCAGATACGTTCTACGCCCACGGATGGGAACTGACTCGGCAAGAACTGGCGCAAATGGCTGCAGCTGGAACTGGCCTGTCGCATTGCCCAGAGCCCGTCTATTTGGTCGGCGCTGAAGTTACTAATATTCCCGCGATGAATACGTTGGGTGTGCGTATCGGCCTTGGTGTCGATGGAGCAGCTTCAAACGACAATTCCAACCTGATGCACTGTGTTCATTCAGCTTACATGCTGCAGTGCCTATCCGCGTCAGGCCGCCAAGACCCCATCCCGACTCCCAGCCGATTTTTATATTATGCAACTGAAGGCGGGGCTTCTCTTTTGGGTCGCAATGACATCGGGGCGCTGCGCCCTGGTATGGCTGCAGACCTCTTCGCAATCGACACCCACAAGCTTGATTACGTCGGCACCCGCCATGATCCAATCAGTCTGATTGCAAAAGTGGGCATTGGCACAGTTGTCGATCTGACAATGATCAATGGACGCGTGGTGTGGGTTGATGGCGCATTTCCACATCTACACGAAGCAGAGCTATTTCATGCAGCGGAAGCCGCACTTCACACAATTTTACCAACAAACATCAAAGGGAGATTATAATGTTGCAAAACTTGAAACGCCGGACTTTTCTTAAGGGATCACTTGCTGCTACAACTGCAATCGCATTGCCAATGCAGGCCGTAGCTCAAGACGTTTTAAAAATGGGTGTCATACTGCCTTCGCCAGCAGCCGATGTTGGTTGGTCCCACACCCTGATGGCAGGTGTGAACACAGTTGAAAAAGCGTACGGAGACCAGATCGAAGTTACCGTACTAGAAAACATTGCAGAAGGACCTGATGCGGACCGGATCGCCAATGGGCTGGTGGCAGAGGGTAACAAAGTACTGCTACTTGGATCTTTTGGCTACCAGAACGGTGGTATCCAAATAGCGAAGCGCAATGCAGACGTATCGGTGATCCATGCGTCAGGTTATCTGACAGAACCCAATTTTTCACCATTTACTGCTAAGTATTGGCAGGGAACTTATCTGATGGGCATGGCAGCCGCTTCCTTAAGCAAAACCAAGAAGCTCGGTTGCGTTGGGGCATTCGCAATTCCCGAACTTATCACGTCAATCAACGCCTTTATGCTGGGAGCGCGGGCCGTCGACCCAGAGATCGAAATGAGCGTTGTCTGGGTCAACTCATGGTTTGACCCAGCATCAGAGCAAGAAGCAACTAAGGCACTGATTTCACAAGGTGTGGATGTTGTATTCTCTAACGCACAAGACACGCCAGCGGTGATCGCAGTTGCCGAAGAGGCAGGCGTATACGCCTTCAACCTGAATTCATCTATGGCAGCATATGCGCCTACCAAATATCTGGGTGTTGTTGGCACAGATTGGGGTCCACACTTTTTGCGCCTTGTTGAAGGACATTTGACAGGTACGTTTGAAGGCGACAACTTTTGGCTAGGTATGGAAGACGACGTTGTCTTCACAGCTGATTGGAACACAGATATTCCAGCTGAAATGATTGCGCAAATTGAAGCAAAGCAGGCAGAGATCCTTGCGGGATCCTTCACGGTTTTCCAAGGGCCACTGATTGATCAGGCAGGAACTGAACGCTACGGAGATTCAATCAGTATGACCGACATGGAGATCCTGAGTATGGATTGGCATGTTGCAGGCGTTACGACGCCATTGCCTTCATGAATGGTGCAGCGCCTGCTCTTTTAACCCTTATTGGGGTGTCAAAGCGGTATGGCGCGGTCCAAGCGAACAATGCGATTGACCTGGTGGTACGCCCTGGGTCGATCCACTCTGTGTTGGGAGAAAACGGGGCTGGAAAATCCACCCTGATGAAAATGATCTATGGTGTCGAACAACCAGACACAGGTAAAATCCTGTGGAACGGTGTGCCCGTCCAAATGGCGCGGCCTTCAGATGCCCAAGCACTGGGTATTGGCATGGTATTCCAGCACTTTTCTTTATTTGAAACGTTGAGTGTGGTTCAAAATGTTTCACTTATGGTACCAGGTAAACAAGTTAATCTAGCAAAACGAATTACAGAATTGGGCAACCAGTTTGGCTTGACGGTCGACCCCGATGCGATGGTTTACAGGTTGTCGGTTGGCGAACGTCAACGAGTTGAAATAATCCGCTGTTTGCTATTAGAGCCCAAGTTGCTGATCCTCGACGAACCAACATCTGTGCTTCCACCACAAAGCGTGCGATTGTTATTTGAGACGCTGCGCAACTTGCAGGCTAAAGGCATCGCGATCCTATTTATTTCACACAAATTAGAAGAAATCAGAGAACTTTGCGACGAAGCCACAGTACTGCGTGGTGGCGAAGTGACAGGGCGTGTCGATCCGCGGGCCCATTCAGCAAACGAATTAGCAACACTAATGATCGGACGCGAGATGCCAAAACTTGCTACGACAAAGGCAGTTGCACCAGGCGAAATCCGGCTGGCGCTTAATGGTTTGGACCATCCCACAAAGACCCGATTTGGTATGCCCTTGAAATCTATCAATATGGAATTGCGAAGCGGTCAAATAATTGGGATCGCAGGAATTTCAGGTAACGGGCAACAAGAAATTGCAGCAATTATATCGGGTGAAATACCAAGTGTGCACGCCGATATGGTTACAATCATGGGTAACCCAGTGGGTAAAACTGGTCCTGCTGAGCGCCGTAAGCTTGGTTTCAGTTTTGTTCCAGAAGAACGGCTGGGGCGTGGTGCTATCCCTGAAATGTCATTGGCAGACAACAGTCTGCTAACCGCCCACCGCCAAGGCATGCTGCGCAGTGGTTTTATCAATCGTAATAAAGAGCGTCAGTTCACCCAAAAGTGCATAACAGATTTTGACGTTCGTACTCCTAGCCCCGATGCAGAAGCGGGTGCTATGTCTGGTGGTAATTTACAAAAATTTATCATCGGTCGTGAAATTATGTTGAACCCAAAAGTAATGCTTGTTTCACAGCCAACATGGGGTGTGGACATCGGTGCGGCTACGGCTATCCGTAGCCGCCTTCTCGAAATGCGCGACACAGGCACCGCAATCCTTGTGATATCGGAAGAGTTAGAAGAATTGTTCGAGATTTGCGACGTGTTGCACGTGTTGCATGAGGGGAAGCTGTCAGCGCCCTTGGAAACGGCGACAACGACTTCACAAGACATTGGTGCGCTTATGATTGGTGCAACTTAATGAAGGTACAGCTTATTCGGCGTGATACGGCATCACGCGCTGCCATGATCGGCGCACCCATTCTGGCGCTAGCCTTGGCTTGTTTCGCAAGTCTGATCCTTTTTTCCCTGTTGGGAAAACCTGCAGGCACGGCGCTTTATGCCCTTTTGCTAAAACCTTTTTTAAGTTGGTACAGCTTTTCTGAAGTCCTATTGAAGATGGCCCCGTTGTTGTTGATCGCCCAAGGGCTGGCAATAGGTTTTCGTGCCAATGTGTTCAATATCGGGGCTGAGGGGCAGTTTATCGTTGGGGCAGTCTGCGCGTCAGCATTGCCCGTTTATTACCCCGACGGGGCCTTTCCTTTAATGTTACCTGCAATGATTATCGCAGGTGCGGTGGGAGGCATGGTCTATGCCATGATAGCCGCAGGGCTCAGAACGAGGTTTGGGACCTCAGAAATTCTTGTGACACTGATGCTCAGTTTGATCGCAGTCCAAATCTTGAACTATTTGCTGCTGGGGCCTTGGAAAGACCCGCGTGGTTTTAACTTTCCACAATCGGTGATGTTCCCAGACAATGCATTGCTGCCGTTACTTTTTGAAGGGACACGAACCAATATCTCACTTTTGTTCGCACTTGTAGCAAGCGTTTTAGCGCATTTTTTGATGCAGAACCATTTTTGCGGGTATCAATTGCGCACCTCAGGCCTAGCCCCACGAGCGGCTTCATACGCGGGCTTCAGCGCACCGCGTATGATCTGGCTTAGCCTCGCTTTGGGCGGCTTAGCTGCAGGAATTGCAGGAGCAAGCGAAGTTACCGGCCCATTGGGACAATTGCAGCGGTCTGTACCATCCGGATACGGGTACGCTGCCATCATTGTGGCCTACGTGGGCGGTCTGCGACCACTTGGCATAGTCGCCTCAAGTTTTCTCATCTCTGTCGTCTATATCGGTGGGGATAGTGCAACTGTGACAGCCGGCCTTCCGGTTGCAGCGGTTGAGGTTTTCCAAGGTTTCATGCTGGTGTTTTACCTGCTGACTTTTACCCTGATCCGCTACCAAGTCGCGTTTGTCAAAAAGACAATCGCATGAGCGTCGTTGAGTTTCTTTTAGCGGGCACCTTAGCGGCGGCATTACCACTTATGCTAGCTGCATTGGGTGAAATGGTCGTCGAAAAAACCGGCCTGCTAAATTTGGGGTTGGAGGGGATGATGGCGTTAGGTGCTGCCATCGCGTTTATCTGCGTCTATGAAACCGAATCACACATATTGGGTTTTGTCGCCGCCGCCTTTGCCAGCGCCTTGTTAGCGATGGTCTTTGCCGGCCTTGTCTTGGGTGTCAAGGCGAACGAAGTCGCGGCCGGCCTAGGACTTGGGGTCTTAGGGTTGGGGCTATCCGCATTGTTTGGGAAATCCTACGAAAGTCTGGTCATCACAGGCTTGCCTAAACTGGGTTTACCGTTGCTTTCAAACATCCCTGTAATCGGTCCAACGTTTTTGACGCAAGATCTTGTAGTTTGGCTGTCACTCGTTGGGGCGATCCTAATGTGGTATTTGCTGACACGGACGAAGTTTGGCCTCATAATCAAAGCTGTTGGTGAAAATAGCGAGGCGGCGCGTGCAATTGGTTATCCTGTAGGGATGATCCGTTGTGGAGCAGTCGCTTTTGGCGGTGCTATGTGCGGACTTGCAGGGGCGTATGCTTCTACAGTTTATACGCCCCTTTGGGCAGATGGGATGATTGCTGGACGTGGCTGGATTGCGCTGGCCTTGGTTGTTTTTGGGACCTGGCAAACAGGACGCGTCATCTTTGGGGCGGTTTTGTTTGGGCTACTTTCGCTTGGCGAATTGACAGCGCAAGCAGTGGGTGTGGCTTTACCCTCACAACTGCTCTCCAGTCTACCGTATCTCGTGACAATTCTGATGCTTGTTCTGATATCTAAACGGAACCTGACACAATAATAATAAGGTTTATTAAATGTTCCTTTTTGTCAGCACCTAGAACCGATCACTTCAAAAACACAACGAACGTCAGGTTCCCGCAAACAACGATCAGCAACAAGTTAAATCAATAGTAAGCATTGCGTAACGGCAGCGTTCAGGAAAAATTTGATAGATCCTATGTTCGCAAACACTGTGATAGAAAACTTTTTTAAGGAGAGACGGAGACAAGTTTTTAGCAACACTCCCTTGTCTCTAACCTAGCCAGATCCTATTGATTGGACTGTAAATTTTCCCTTATTATTTTAGATTGAACAAATCACAGATGACCACCAATCTTTCTTCGCGTTACTCCGGTTATGCCGCTGCGTGGGCCATCGTTTTTGTTTGGTCATTCTGGCTGATCGTTAGCCGGGTTGCCAATGACAGTGGGCTTACAATCTATGATCTTGCTGCAATGCGATATGGGTTGGCTGCGCTGGTTGCTGTGCCACTCTGCCTTTACTACAAACCCTGGCGAGGGCTTCGCCTCATGCAAATTGCCCTGCTTTCATTCATATTGGGGCCAGTCTATGTACTCTTCGTCTTTTCAGGCTTCCTCTATGCGCCTGCTGCACATGGAGGAATATTCATGAACGGCGTACTCCCTCTTTTCAGTATTTTCTTCGGGATTGTTCTTGTCCGGACAGCACCCAGTTTGCGGCAAGTTCTTGGCGCAACGCTCATCCTAGCCTCTGCAATAGTATTGGCTTGGGACGCTGTGGTAACAAGCGGAGCTAATGCATGGATTGGTGATCTATTTTTTATAGTTGGTGCACTCTTCTTCTCATGCTTTATCGTTTTGTCAGAGCGTTGGAAGCTTGAGGCCATGCAGATCATCTTTTGTGGGACAGTCGTCAATGCGGTTCTCTACCTGCCAGTTTGGGCAATTTGGCTACCCTCAGGTCTTGCAAACGCACCATTGGGCCCGTTGTTACTGCAGGCCATATACCAAGGCTTTGTACCAAATTTAATTGGTCTACTTTTTATTGCACATGCATCAAGAGCTATTGGAAATGGAAATACATCCTCCATCCTTGCTGCTGTGCCAGGCGGAGGCGCATTGTTAGGAGCTCTGATTTTGGGTGAAAGCCTCAGCCCTATTAGTATAGCAGCACTTATCAGTTTGACATTTGGACTATTAATAAGTGTCCAGAGAAGATCTATTCTTAAATCAAAAATATAAGAACAACATCATAACAATTTATTTATTATACTATATCACATCTGAGCTGCGTTCTTAGTCAACACTTGCAGTTTTCAGAAATGCATCAAGCCCCTTAACATAAGCTGATAACTCATCAGGCGTGAAGCTACGTCTATTGTCCTTGCGATCAGTGACCTCGTCCTTGAGACCCGACCAAGGATTTACCATCGACAATTCGTATTGCCAGAAAGCGTACTTGAACACCGCTGATAG
>JBLILC010000075.1:0-12689 GCA_047635635.1 Octadecabacter sp.
GTCCAACAATCACTTATTCGTTTCAAAACCAAGTTTTAATTTTTCAATGTTAAATATACTGAGCTCAATTAAAAAATTCGTTAAGCGGTTGCTGCATGACGATTTTATTAGCAAGCAATCAATAAAAACGTTTTGGTTAATATGATTTAAAATAATTTTTACAAAAAAATTAGTAAACCACTTCCACTATAGGCATTTTTGGCTATTTCTAATGTCTTCGCTTATGCGGCGAAGTTAATTTGGTTAACATGTTTTTGGAATCTGAAAACCTGTCGGCTGTACTAAAAGTTCAGCCTAATTAGTTTTGTTATTAGCCGCACTGGGAAATACATTTTTTTTTGCAGGTTCAGCATTTACAGCTGAATTTTTTACCTCTTTTTCTCCAGGGTAAACTAGGCCAGCGGAGATTACTAATTTGGCAGCGTCTTCTACCGACATATCCAGTTCCATAATGTCTTTGGTTGGAAAAAATAACAGGAAGCCCGAAGTTGGATTCGGTGTGGTTGGCAAAAAGACTGACGTCATTGGACCTACATCGACTTTTGCCAAAAGCTCGCCTTTTGTTTCAGTCGAGATAAAGCCAATAGCCCAGACTCCTTTGCGGGGATATTCAATTAAACAGGCCTTATCAAAACTAGTTTCGGTCTGCGCAAATACCGTTTCTGCAATTTGTTTAACACCATTATATATTGAGCGAACTACTGGCATACGCCCCACTAGGGCCTCGCCCCAACGCAGAAAACTACGCCCAAGTAGACCTTTTCCAAGCCACCCGATAATAATTGTGAATATTAAAAAGATCACTACGCCGATGCCACGTACGTTAATTGCGATCCAATTATTGTCAGCGATAGAATAGCCAAGCGCCCAATTTAGTAGCTGTTCGGGTTGATAAGCGTCAGGCACAAAAGGCCATACAAAACTGTCAACCAGACCCACCACGGACCATATTAGCCATAAGGTCAGACCGATCGGTGCAATGACGACGAGTCCTGCGATAAAATTGTTGCGCAACCCACCCAAGAAGGTACGGCGCGGTACTGGCTCAGATAATTTTGTCACGGGCGGCGGTCCTATTTGTGAGATCACAGGAGTGAATCTCTAATAATTTCTCAAAGTAAACTTGTGGTTGTGTAGGGGATGCCACTACCATCCACAATAAGGCGCACTGTTTGCTACTGCTTTACATTAAAAGGATGCTGCTATTTTTGCTGCAAGTGCTGCATTATTACGCACAAGTGCAATATTAGCGGTAAGCGAAGTACCCTCGGTCAATTCGAAGATGCGGCTCAACAAAAAAGGTGTGACGTTTTTTGCGGTGATGCCTTTACTTTTAGCCTCACCCAGGGCTTGCGTGATGATAGGTTCAAGAATTTCGGCTGGGATTTGTGCTTCTTTTGGGATTGGGTTGGCGACAAGCTGTCCACCGGGTAAACCCATTGCTATACGCATCTGATGAGCCAAAGCAATGTCCGTTGTTCTGTTCATGCGCAGCGGCGCGGGCAAATCAGATGAAGCAGACCAAAACGCGGGCAGGGTGTCTTGGCCAAAGACAATAACTGGCACACCAAGGCTTTCGAGTACCTCATAGGTTTTTTTCAAATCTAGAATTGCCTTTGCACCAGAGGCCACAACTGTAATTGGCGTTTGAGCCAGTTCGTGCAAATCAGCAGAAATATCAAACGTGGTTTCAGCGCCTTTATGCACACCGCCAATGCCGCCAGTTGCAAAGACTTTAATTTCTGCCAGATATGCTGCAATCATTGTTGCAGCAACGGTTGTGGCGCCTGTCCCACCTGTGGCGATGCAGGCGGCTATATCTGCTCGGCTGAGCTTGGCAACGTTTTCGGCTTGGCCGAGTGCATTAAGTTGATCGTTCATCAACCCGATATGTAACGTTCCATCGATAACAGCGATGGTAGCAGGGGTCGCGCCATTCGCGCGAACGTCATCTTCGACCAATCGCGCAGTATCAACATTTTGTGGGTAAGGCATACCGTGAGTAATAATTGTTGATTCCAGTGCCACTATGGGTGATCCTTCGGCACGTGCGACCACAACTTCTGGTGCAAAGGTCATTGGAAGTGAAATACTCATGATGGGGTTTCTCCAGATACGTAGGTTGCTGCGGCGTTAACGGCACGAAGCAAGGCCGCTTTGCGGGTCATTCCCTGAACTTCTGATGCGATATGGGCGGCCATGAATGTATCTCCTGCGCCCGTGACGCGGGTTACCAGAACTGCGGGGGGCTGTGCGATACAGATATCACCACCCAAGCACTCAGCTGCCAGATTGCCCCCGTCAGTGACTAGTACACGATGAATGCCTTGCTTTGATAGCGCTGCTGCGCCATCGATCGCAGCGTCAAATGTCGTTTTACACAGAAGCCCTGCTTC
Organism: Octadecabacter sp.; assembly: GCA_047635635.1. Lineage (GTDB taxonomy): Bacteria > Pseudomonadota > Alphaproteobacteria > Rhodobacterales > Rhodobacteraceae > Octadecabacter. The sequence goes on from JBLILC010000075.1 coordinate 2,397, forward strand.
TTCGAGATTTACATACAACGTCGCAGACGGATGGTCGAAAAAGGCCGATAATCGTTTAACTTTACCAGGTGAGGCAGGCGCAACCCGCAGATCGCAATTGGTAAAGAGAGGGGCTCTGGCGATATCATTTAATAAATCACTCGTTAGGTTACCGTCTAATGCAACCAGTCCGGACCAGGGTGCGTTATTGCTGCCAAGGGTGCCATCAGTAAGGGGGGCCAAAATTTTAGTACCAGCCTTCTCTAATGAAAGTGCGTCGGCAATGGCTGCAATCAACCCATCTGCGCTTTCAATCGCTATGTATGAGTCTGTCGGCAGATCGTCAGGACGGTAAAGGTGTTCGGTGATAATGCCGAGGTTTGCCGCCACATGAACCAGTTCATCCCCTTCTGGGTCGCGACCAACTGCAGAAAGAACCGCAGGTGTCAGGCCAAAATTAATCAGTGTCATTGCGATGTTCATCGCCACTCCACCAGGTAGGCGGGTAACGCTACCAGGCACATCAGAACCAGTGCGCATGTGGCTGGAAGAGCGCCCAATTATGTCCCACAGGACTGAGCCGATACACAGGATGTCAGGGTGTTTCATAATGTAGTAAATGTCGCGGTGGCGCAGAGAGGTCAACGGGGTGAGTAATGTTAATGTACTGCAAGGGAGAGTATACTTAACTTTAGGCCTGTTTCGCGTAAAGCATTTGCACTTTTTTGGTAATTGTTAGCTATAAAAAGCTTTCATCAACATAAAGCGAGAATTTATCAAACAAATCTAATCTGCAAAGATTAACACTTCTAAAATTGTTTATCAAAATACACTACGAAAATGTAACCGACACCTGTTTTAGTCATAATACAGATCTCTTTTACAAGGTTTTTATAAATTTTGATCGACATGCAAGGTAGGAAACGACCACTTGCACCTTAGTTGGTAAGAAAGCTTAGCGAATATGTTGGCCAAACGCATATTTTATGCCGCAGCTTTGCCCAATACCAAAAAATTATTTTCACTCAACATGCACTCATTACCGTGGATAGTTTCACAAAAATATTGATTAAAAGCGAAATAGAGTGACTACCTTCAGAGCTGAACAGAGCACTATTTCTAAAAAACTAGCTTTAAGTATATTTAAAGATAGGTTGTCATAAATATCTGATTTCCAGCAACAAAACGCCATAATAAAAGCTAGAAATGTGCCATAAACAACCCCGCATGCATTTATTGCGGGGCAGCTGTTTTTTAAATTAGGTCTAAAAGAGGTTTTCATGTTTAAGATGACTTATTTTGGTATTCCGAACGTCAGGGCTGCCCAAAGAGTTTCCCATTCTATATCAGCCTCAACAGCCAACTCAGAAGACGGTTCTCGCAAAACGACAGCGTCCACAAGATAGCTGTACCCCGCTTTAACAGAAAGTGTGGCTATCCCTTCTTCATCTGTACGGTGCAAAGAAATACTAACTGTGCCGTCTGGCGCTTTTTCAAACAGTTCAACTTGTGCATCGCCGCGTAGAGAGTTGAGATAGAACAGCTGCACTCGCAAGCCGTTGCTCGTGTCATCAGTATATGGATTATCAAGAGCGACAAATTCAATGTCCAGATTTGTACGAAAATCACTGCCGATACTATTCCCGACGCCTACAAGGGTTTTGGAAAATCGCCGATAGCCTTCATCAAACCCGTCACGGGGCAGCCCGCGTGCTTGATGAGTTGTTTCGATATTGTCGAAGCCCTTGTGTTCGGAAAACTTCAAAAACTTTGACCATTCGCTGTAGGTTAATGTTGATAGGGTCGATTGATAGCTTATGACGTGTAGCCCTTCGGAAAGTGGTTCAATATTTAGCGCAGGCCGCGCACCAAGACGATTTATAACGTCACTCTGCCGCATACCCACCGCCACCGTAAAGCTGTCAAAACGCTGCGGAAGATAAGCCAACTGTGACCCTTCAAACTCTTGCCCATTGGTCAATTCACCAATAATATTAGTTTCAGAATCAACTTGGTACGCAATCGGTTCGATCCAGAATTCGTGGGCTAATATCTGTGATGGAATGGGCAGGGCGGCAGTTAGGGCAAAAGCAATGGCAAAAATGCGCATGGGAAACTCCATTTTGTTTGATGCTAAGATGGCGGTTGGTCGGGTGGTGTCAATGGCAGCACTGTTCTGGATTACGTGCGCTTCATTGCTAGCTGCGCACGAAGTCTTGCCTACAATTGGAGATATGGAAATTGTTGACGGACAAATCACCTTCAGTCTTGAGGGTAACTTTGAGAGCATAGTTGCGGGTATTGATTTGGATGGGCTGGAAGATACCGAAGCCGCACCTGAGGCTGAAATTTACGACACCCTTCGTGCTATGGATTCCGCAGTGTTTGCACGACAGGTCAGTGAGTACTGGCCCACAATGGCCGGAATGATTGATGTGATTGTGGATGGGGAGCGTGTCACGCTTGAATTAAACGAAGTTATAGTCCCAGCAGTCAGTAATGTTAATGTTGTGCGCCAGTCAACGTTAACATTTGTTGGGGCCGTTCCCGAGACCGCGCAGACCGTTCAAATTGGCTGGCCTGCTGAATACGGCATTTTAGTATTGCGTCAAATGGGAGTTGATGAGGGCTGGGATGGTTACCTGTCCGATGGTGGACTGACTGATCCTGTATCTTTATCAGGCGGTGACCAGATGTCAGGAGGCGAAGCATTTGTTCAATTTATTCCTGTGGGTGTCGAACACATTGTGCCACTTGGCCTCGACCATATTTTGTTCGTGCTAGGGCTGTTTTTCCTATCTGTTAAAATACGACCGCTTTTTGCACAGGTTACCGCATTTACCGCCGCACACACTGTTACGTTGGCATTGGCAACTTTAGGCTACGTTAGCATTCCGGCGGAGCATATGTGGATTGTTGAAAGTATTATAGCTGCATCTATTGTGTATGTAGCAGTCGAGAATATTTTTACGGACGGGCTAAATCCTTGGAGGCCTATTATCATATTTGGTTTCGGTTTGTTGCATGGGCTTGGTTTTGCATCCGTTTTACAAGCCTATGGATTGCCCGACAATGCGGTTATCCCCGCTCTACTGGGCTTTAACATTGGTGTTGAACTTGGCCAGTTGGCCGTGATTTCTGTCGCTTTTATTATTCTAGTGAGCGCGATGCGTCTGTCCGATAATGGCAATGTTAATAAAATCGCCGCGTGGATCTACATGGGCGTCGCGATATTGCTTGTGCCTTTGGCCAACATCCCAATCAGCATGATGGGAAGCGACGCAGTAGAAACCTATTTACCCCTGTTATTTATGGTGGCGGGCCTTGCAGGTCTAGCATCAGCGTCCTGCGCAGTTCAGCGGTTTGAAACCTACCGTCATATGGTTGCGATGCCCGCGAGTATCGGCATTGCACTAATCGGTGCATATTGGGTAGTTGAGCGTGTTTTTCTTTAGTACTAGTCTACGCTTAAAAAAGATTTAAAATTGTATTTTAAAATTTCTATTTACCCACAAAGATAAATCTAAACTAGCATAATACCTATTAGAATGAGGCTTTTTAATCATCTCAAAGCCAGGAAAGCAAAGTTTTTTGATTTTTTTATCCGAGCCGTGCAAACCGCTTGCAGACAGCTTAAACCCATTCTATACGAAAAAAACTAAATCCACAGACGGGGCGGGTGTATCAGGGAGAAATCCTGATCCATCCACCGGTTGGACGGAGGCTTTCTAGTAAACGTCACTGTCTGATATCCCTGTCCAAGGCTAATGAAACCGGAAAGGAAACAACCATGGCTCTTCCAGAGTTTACTATGCGCCAACTTCTTGAAGCAGGCGTTCATTTTGGCCACCAAAAACAGCGGTGGAATCCAAAAATGCAGGAATTCATTTACGGTCAACGTAATGGCATTCACATTATGGATCTCACACAAACCCTGCCAATGTTGGATGCAGCTATTAATGTTGTGCGCGAAACTGTTGCCAAGGGTGGCCGCGTATTGTTTGTTGGTACTAAGCGTCAGGCCCAATCACCAATCAAAGATGCAGCTGAAAAGTCTGCACAATTCTATATGAACCACCGTTGGCTTGGTGGCACTCTTACCAACTGGCAAACCGTGTCAAAATCTATTTTGCGCCTTAAGAGCATAGATGAAGCGTCTGAGCGAGGCTTTGAAGGGCTCACCAAAAAAGAGCGTCTTGGTATGGAACGTGAGCAAGGCAAGCTTGAAGCATCCCTCGGTGGTATACGCGAAATGGGCGGTGTGCCTGATCTTTTATTCGTCATTGACGTCAACAAAGAAGCTTTAGCTATCGCAGAAGCAAATAAGCTGGGCATTCCAGTTGTTGCCGTTGTGGACACTAACTGCTCGCCGAAGGGTATTGACTACATTATCCCAGGTAATGATGATGCAGCTCGCGCCATAGCGCTTTATACTGACTTGGCTGCTCGTGCAGCGCTTGACGGTATGACAGCACAAATGGGTGCTGCTGGCATCGATATTGGTGAGATGGAACCTACGCTTGAAGAAGACGTTGCAACAGCGATTCCTGCCACCGAAGACGCAACAACTTCTAATTAACACTGCCGCGTAATTATATAAGACCGGAGGCGGCATACGCCTCCGGCATCCACTTAAATCTCAAGGAGACCAAAGATGGCGATTACAGCTGCATTGGTAAAAGAACTTCGCGACTCCACGGGCGCGGGCATGATGGACGCGAAAAAAGCACTAACAGAAACGGATGGTGATATGGAAGCAGCAGTCGATTGGCTGCGCACCAAAGGCCTAGCAAAAGCTGCAAAAAAATCTGGCCGTACAGCGGCTGAAGGCCTTGTGGCCGTTGCAGTGAAAGACGGCAAAGGTATCGCTGTTGAAGTTAACTCTGAGACTGATTTTGTTGGCAAAAACTCAGATTTCCAGAAAATGGTATCTGGCATAGCACAAATAGCACTAACCGTTGATGATGTTGAGTCGCTCAAAGCGGCTGACATGGATGGCAAATCTGTTGAACAAACAGTGACAGACGCTGTTGCAATTATTGGCGAAAACATGTCGGTTCGCCGAATGAATACGTTGAGTGGTGATGCTATAATTAGCTACGTTCACAATGCAGCTGTTCCAGGAAAAATGGGAAATATTGGTGTTCTGGTTGCAATGACTGGTGGCGATGAAGCCCTAGGCAAGCAGATTGCAATGCATATTGCAGCTGTAAATCCTGCGGCTTTGTCTGAAGATGACATGGATGCGGACGTAGTTGAAAAAGAAAAACAAGTCCAAATGGACATCGCACGTGAAAGCGGCAAACCAGAAGCAGTTATTGAAAAGATGATTGTTGGCCGGATGAATAAATTTGTTGCCGAAGCTACTTTGCTAAACCAATCTTTTGTAGTTAATCCAGAAGTTACTGTAGGGCAGGCGGTAGCCGATAGTGGCGCCACTATTACAGGTTTTGTTCGTTTGGAAGTCGGTGAAGGTATTGAAGTTGAAAAAGAAGATTTTGCAGCTGAAGTTGCAAAGCTTAACGGTTAATAAAAAATACTAACTTCAGCATATAACATATTGAAAGGCCACTTTATTCGAGTGGCCTTTTATATTGTAGTCTCGTGTTTAATCCTAGAGCAACTAACATAAGATGGAACAACGAAGGTCCGCCTAATTTGCTTAAAGTAGGCATAAAAGACGATGTGAAGTATATTCAAAATTTTGGTTTACCCAAACTTTTTCTGACTAACCAAAATTTAGTATTTATTACAAATTTAAGAGCCTTAAAGTTTCAGTTATTGATACTGATTGCAGGCTTGAAGCTGAAATCGAGGTTTAGCTTTAGCGTTGAAGCCACAACTTTTGCACAATGCAGCCTTAAAAATAAATTGTACTGTTTCTGCTTAATATTTTAAAATAATGAACCTGAGCTACACTTTAAATCCAATAAAAGCACTCATTCCTAAATTTATGCTTCATAGAGTCAGCCTCAATTTATTTATAACAAACTTAAACTGTTAAAAAATTTGACATAATATTGATTATACGAATTTTCTATTAAACGAGCTTCCTCTTTAATAATATTTATTCCCAAACTGAATTACATTTTAGCTACACAGAGTCTCTTCAGATCAGGCACAACTTATTCAAGGATGCAGAATAGAATGACTAACAAGATATGTGCATCCTAGCGACGTGCAACGAGTTATAAAACAAAACAACCGTCTGCGTTGAAAGTAAAAATCTGATGTTTTTGTTGACGCAAAAACCTTAAAATTAATATTACTTCGCTCGTAGTTTTTAAATTTCATTATTCCGTACTGTGCCATGACCACAGATCCAAGAACTTCATGCAACAATTGATGAACTACATGGTTTCCTGCCTCAAAAGAAGAATAAAAAGTAAGGCTTAACAATCTATTAAGCTGGCTTCGTTACAAAGCCAGCTTAATAATTTTACAGCAAAACCACAAAATTAGAGATCATTAAGAATTTGCTTCAGGGTTGGTGAAGACCGCATAATACTTTCGGTTTTATGGGCATCCGTTAGAAAATACCCACCTAAATCAGCTGGGGTTCCCTCTGTACATGTCAACTCTTCCAAGATTTTTCCTTCGTTTTTCTCCAAGGCCACAGCGATGGGATCGAACGTGGACGACAAAGCCAAATCTTCGGTTTGTGTCGCTAAAGCCTGCGCCCAGTACAGGGCAAAATAATAGTGGCTAGCGCGATTATCGGTCTGGCCGATTTTGGCCCGTGGTGATTTATCTTTGTCCAGCACGTTCTGCGTAGCACTGTCCACGGCGTTACCAAGGATGCGGGCCTTTTTGTTAGCATTGTTCTCAGCGAGAAATTTTAGGCTTTCACCAAGGGCACAAAATTCACCTAGAGAATCCCAACGTAGGTGGTTTTCCTGTATTATTTGCTGCACATGTTTTGGCGCTGATCCGCCTGCCCCAGTTTCAAACATACCGCCACCGTTCATCAGCTTGACGATTGACAGCATCTTGGCAGAAGTCCCAAGTTCGAGGATCGGAAACAGATCCGTCAAGTAATCGCGCAACACGTTGCCTGTCACCGCAATGGAATTTTGTCCCATGCGGATGGTTTCGAGTGAAAGACGCGTCGCCGCACGAGGTGTCATGATCTTGAATTTATCCGCCACACCTTGAGTAGAAAGTATTGGTTCGATATATTTGATCAGCTCGACATCATGGGCACGAGTTTCGTCCAGCCAGAAAATAGCCTGACATCCCTCTTTTTTCTGGCGGTTAATCGCAAGTTTGATCCAATCCTCAATTGGTGCCTGCTTGGTGGATGCGGAACGCCAGATATCACCTAATTCGACCTCGTGTTCCAAAGGCATGTCACCATTAGCCAGCACTATACGCACGGTTCCTGCATGAGGGATTTCAAAAGTTGTCGGGTGCGACCCGTATTCTTCAGCCTTCTGAGCCATCAGTCCAACGTTTTGCACCGTGCCCGCCGTACGCGGGTCCAGCGCGCCAGTTTCCTTGAAATACTCGACTGATTCATTATAGATAGAAGCATAAGAGCTATCTGGAATAACACAGTTGGTGTCGGCTGGTTTTCCATCTGGCCCCCAGCCTTTGCCACCCGCGCGGATCAAAGCGGGGATTGAGGCGTCGATGATTACATCAGAGGGTACGTGCAAATTGGTGATACCCTTGTCAGAGTTCACCATATAAAGCGCTGGACGATCTGCAATGACCGTGTCGATTGCTGCTAAAACTTCTGTTGCTTTGGGCATTTTTGCCACCTGATCCAGTAGCGCGCCAAGACCTGAATTTGGGTTTACACCTGCTGCAACCAGTTCATCACCGTAGGTGTCGAACACAGGCTTCAGGAAAGCTTTTACCGCATGACCGAAGATTATTGGATCAGACACTTTCATCATTGTGGCTTTTAGGTGAATAGAAAACAAGATCCCCGTCGCTTTCGTGGCTTCGATCTGTTCCGCTAGAAAAACGTCCAGCGCATGTGCTGACATGAAAGTGGCGTCGACCACAGTGCCTGCAGCGTAAGGTATGCTTCCTTTAAGCACAGTGATACCACCATCGGTGCCAACAAGCTCAATCCGCGCGTCACCCACCTGTTCAGCCGATAGAGTAATAGATTTTTCATTTGAAAAGAAATCGTTACCAGACATCGTTGATACAATGGTCTTACTGTCCGAATTCCATTCACCCATCGAGTGCGGGTTCGACATGGCATAATTTTTCACTGCAACAGCTGCACGACGGTCCGAATTTCCTTCGCGCAGCACCGGATTCACCGCAGAGCCCTTGATAGCGTCAAAACGTAGACGAATGGCTTTTTGCTTATCTGTCGCAGGATCTTCGAGATAGTCGGGAATGGCATAGCCTTTGATCTGCAATTCTTTAACAGCGGCCACAAGCTGCGGCACTGATGCAGAAATATTTGGTAGTTTGATGACATTTGCATTGGGTAATTTTACCAGCTGGCCTAGTTCGACCAGATCATCCGGTTGACGTTGAATTGGTGTCAAGTCTTCTGGAAACGCCGCAATAATGCGACCCGCAAGCGAGATGTCCTTCACCCCGACAGTGATACCTGCAGCATTTGCGAAAGACTGGATAACAGGAAGAAGAGACACCGATGCAAGCTGCGGTGCTTCATCAACTTTAGTGTAGATGATATCTGGCGTTGCTGATTTAATCATGGATCTTTGCCAATCTTTCATGTTGGAAATTTATTCTGTGAGGTCTAATTACTCCAATGATTTATATCCTCCAAAAATGCAATAATGAGCTTTGAGTTATAGCTTTAAAGCTTTGGATCATCGCGCAAGCATTTCGCCCATTAAAAATTTATTTACTTATAAGAAAGTTGAAAAATAACCTACCTATATCTTTGTACTTTAAACGGTAATTGGGAGGTAACCCTCTAACATATCAGTAAAATCCTTAATGGTAGGAGCGCATATATAACGCAGGATCATGCTGTAAAACAAATTACATCATAAAGTATACCAAGCACTTTATTGGAAGGAGGCCACACAATTTAACAGAGCTTATAAACATACCGAACATAAAGACCTTTGTTTGGCCCACTCAGGTCATAACCCAAAGGAATGAATCTTTCATTTTTATGGAATGCAAAAAACCACTGTGGATCGCAGGTTGAAGTGGGTCAAGAGCCCTGCCCGAATAAGAAAATGCTGAAACCATGAGGCTCCAGCATTTTAATATTAATAAAAATAGGATTAATTATTTGATCAATTCTGCAGCCCATGCACCATCAACGATGACAGATTTTGAGAAGTTACCAGCTACATCGCCGTTCTCATCGAAGTCTTGGTTGCCAGCGCCACCTTCGTAGTTGATGTCACCACCAGCTGCGAGGATTGCCTTGGCTTCAGCCCATTGACCTGGGTAGATTATTTCGCCTGGTGCTGATGAAATTGCGCGCAGATGCTCTGACAGACCTTCGCGATCATCAGAACCGGCTGCTTCGATTGCAAGCGCCATCATGAACATCGCATCATAGGAGTTTGGAACGAACGGATCAGACGCTGGAATGCCAGCTTCATCAGCGATTGCTTTCCAAGCTGCGTAGGACGGCGTACTGCTGTCAGATGCTGCAGTTGTAAATGTAGCATTTGACAGATTTTCTGCACCAATCTGTTCGATCAATTCGTCCGACAACATACCGTCCGCACCGATGAAGTTTGTGAACGCACTAGTTTCAAGCGCATTACGCATCAATGTGATACCGCCAGATCCGTAGTAACTAAATAGCGCGAGGTTTTCAGACGTGCTTCCCAATGTAGCCACTTCTGAGCGATAAGATGCTTTGTTTGGCTCATGGGCCTCGTTGGCTGTAATTGTGCCACCCATTCCTTCGTAAGCTTGAACAAAAACTTCAGAGATTGCAGCATTGTAATCATCGTTTGCATAGGACACTGCGATGTCAGTGATACCGTTACCTATAGCCAATTCAGCCAGCGCAACACCTTGATATGCGTCGGACGCTGTGGTGCGGAAAACTAGATCTGTACCATCTTCCATCATGGTAAGAGCTGGTGATGATGCTGAGACGGAAATGGTTAAAACACCTGCAGGAATAGAAACAGATTCGGCTTGAGCAATGGCAGGACCGGAACAAACTGGTCCAACTATTGCTGTCACGCCATTGACGTTGATCAGTTTGGTTACTGCGTCGATTGCGGCAGCCGGATCGCATGCGGAATCTGCACGGACAACGTTAAGTGCTTGACCGTCCGCGAACATACCACCTTGGTCATTAATGTTTTTTGCAGCAAGATCAACTGCTGCTGCCATTGGTGC
>JBLILC010000076.1:0-12679 GCA_047635635.1 Octadecabacter sp.
TAAACCATCAGGACGACATGAAAAACAACGAAACCTCACCAAAACCAACTCGACAATCTGATCAATGCTTTACCAGTTTGGCAACATCGTAAAATCCGCCGAGCTTGAAGCGTCAACACTTGGGTTGCAGTTTGAGACAGCAGGACCTTGAAGGTTTTTACCAACAGTTTAATCTGTTGCACCTTTAAATATAAAAATTGCCTCAGAAGCGTCGCCGTCAAGTGACAATGTGATATTTTTAAAGTGGTGCTCATTTAGAGCAGCCCAATGGTACCCACATATATCTGCAAAGCTATCTGATGCATCAGGTTGAAGGCACATCACCCAAAATAACTTAGGTTTGATTATTGGCAAATGAAATAACGTCGGTACTAGCCCTCGTAGTCACCACCACGTCTACCTCGCAAGCCGGCGCTCCCTACTGAAGTTTAAACTACCGCCAAACTCCCGAAGCATTACTTGATAATTATACTGTAGTTACGCAAAAAAAGGAGTTTCAGAAGTAGGTACATGATGAAAACGCATGTTTCACCTATCTAATCCTGTCAAAGCTGCGGCAAAGTCTTCGGGATCAAACGGTGCGAGATCTTCAATATGTTCACCCACCCCAATAGCATGGATAGGCAAGCCAAATTTATCCGCTACCGCAACCAAAACTCCACCCTTTGCCGTACCATCTAACTTGGTCATTATTAGCCCCGTCACATCAGCAAGCTCTTGGAATGTCTTAACCTGTGACAATGCGTTTTGGCCTGTTGTGGCATCCAAAACCAGCAGAGTGTTATGCGGCGCATCAGGGTCTTTCTTACGGATGACGCGCACAATCTTTTGAAGCTCTTCCATTAAGTCTGCACGGTTTTGTAGTCGCCCTGCGGTGTCGATCATCAGCAAATCTGCACCATCGCGGGCAGCCTGCTCCATCGCATCATATGCCAACGACGCCGGATCACTACCTTCAGGTGCTGTCAGCACAGGCACACCCGCGCGATCCCCCCAGACTTGCAATTGTTCAACGGCAGCCGCGCGGAACGTGTCACCTGCTGCTATTATAACCTTTTTGCCCGCCACTTGAAATTGACTTGCAAGTTTACCTATTGTTGTAGTCTTACCTGAACCGTTAACACCGACAACCAATACTACTTGCGGTTTGGTCGGATACAAAGGCATCGGCCGAGCAACCGGTTCCATGATGCGGGAAATTTCTGCTGCCAATAGCTCTTTAATTTCTTGCGTGGAAAGGCGCTTTCCAAAACGCCCTTCGGCCATATTCGACGTCACGCGCAATGCCGTGTCGACGCCCATATCAGCACTGATCAACAGCTCTTCAAGGCGTTCAAGCATGTCATCATCAAGTTCGCGGCGCGCCACGACTTTACTATCTCGACGTCCCAACAATCGTCCGATCAAACTCGGCTTGGCACTCATTTCTTGTAATTCACGCTTTGAACCTGGTTGGAGCAGCTGACTAGAAATTTCCGAGTTGTTGGCCACTGAAGCATCAGCTTGACGTGCAAGTTCAGCTTCATGCGCATCGCTATCTTGCTGGGCGACCTTCGCGCAAAGTTCAGCCTCGGCTGTTCGTATAATTTCTTCACTCTTGGCACTTTCCAACTCCAGTTGACCAACTTGTGCAACGTCAGCGGCAGTTTGCGCCGCAGCCATCGTCGTCGCATCGGGTTCAACCTGTGCAATCAGCGCCGCCTGTTGTGCAGCTTTCTCAGCATCCATCCACTCTTTTTCGGCTTGCTCGGCTTTTTCGACAATTACACTATTAACAGCCTCTAGTTCAGACGCTGCCTCTGCAGCAACAGAAGCCTGCGCCAGCAATTCAATTTCTGCCATATCTATGTCAGCAGTTTTATTTAGTTGAGAGATTTGTGTGTTTTCTTCAATGCCACCATCTTCCATGATGGCATCCAGTCCTTCCTCAATTTTTGATGAGGATTTAAACATTCGATCTTTGAGTTTTTTGAAAAACGCCATTTAGGGCTCCGGATATGTCTTTTGTCACATATAATACCCCAAAAGCACAGACGAAACCCACAACCATTAAAATTCCGCATCGGGGCAATGCTTGGGGCGACGTGTAAGGCCAACTTTAAGCTATTTTATATATTTTGATTAAATGTTTCCGTATTATTATAATATTAATCTAATTCTTCCAGCTTCATGGAAGTGACAGCTTTGTCTTCAAAATTAATCGTGATGGGTGGAGTTCTGGGTGGTGTGTGGGGAGTACCCGAGTTGTTTTAAATAACACGCTCACTATTTGCTTAAATCAGGCAATTGTTAGTAGAAATTAAAGTTAAGATATTTTAAACTGAAGATCAATTTTTCATAAAAATGAAATATTTTATAATTTGTTTTGACAAGATTTTTGCGAAAAATCGTCAATACTCGTGAAACTCAGCGGCAAACCCGAACGTGAATTGAGGGGGGAGTTTTAAGTTTAGACATTCTCTATGACTGTACTCATGTATTCGCGCCTTAATACTTTCCCTTTTTTATTATTTCGACAGTTTAAAACTAATCAACTCTATGGAGTGATAATTTTATTACTTTGGTTAATTTCGAAATATTGATATTTTGATCAGTAACAAATCCTAAGGTATCAAATATTACACTTTCAATCACATCATTATCAGCTCTTTTGCAGTTTTTTACGGCAACAGATAATAATTTTATAAAAACACAAACTTAAAATTTACCTATGGCAAAATCCTGTGCACCGATGTTGAAAGTGTCTGATGACGCCAAAAAAACTTTGCAAATACGCCTTGCAGGACAACTACATACAAATCAATCATGGCATAGCTACAAATTTTCAGTGACGTTAGCTCCCAAGTCCTTAGCCAACACTGTAACACACGTTTTGTAAATTTGTATCCAAACTGATTAGAAAAGGTTGCCCTGATCAGGTGGCGGCGTACTTAACTTTGGCCTGTTGAGTTTTGAAGTGGGTACCATTTTTCCATCCGCAAATTCGATATTAAGCGTCATGGCAGCATTTGCAGCCTTTGCCGATGTGACCACTGCCCCATCACCACGCACCACGGCATAACCACGTTCCAGCGTTGCACGGTACCCTAGAGTCTCGCGCATACGCTCCAATGCTTCGAGCCGGCTTCGTAGTGTCAGCGTCTGAGCGCAAGCCGCTGTTGCCAAGCGTTGTAGCAGTACCCCAAAATCTTTGGTTGCACGAGTTTGCCCCGCAACGACTATATCGGGGCGCAACCGGCGGGCCTGTCTATTCAAATCGCGTCCCGCCTGCGCCGCAATGCGCTCCAAGCCTGAACCCAACCGCGCATCCAAGCCCAACATGCGTTCACTCCCCTGCGCCAACCGATTGCCCACCACTGATGGACGCAGCAAACTAGAGGCCTCACCCAGACGTAAGCGCCCCACTCCCACGCAGTCTATCAAGGCTGCATCTAGTTTTTCTGACAGATAATCAAAACGTTGCTTAGCGTCTTCTGTCAACTGTTTCGGCTTAGGCAGGACACGCGCTAAATCCGCCACCCGTTGTTTCCGACGCGCAACACCATCTGTCGCAGCCCGCGACGCCCGCGCGCCCATCTGGTCCACTACGGCCATTAATTCCAGTCGAACTGGCACTGCCATTTCTGCAGCCGCCGACGGTGTTGGCGCACGTTGATCAGACACAAAATCAATCAGTGTCGTGTCAGTTTCGTGCCCAACTGCTGAGATCAACGGAATAATTGAAGCGGCCGCCGCTCTCACAACCATTTCCTCGTTAAAGCCCCAAAGATCCTCAATTGATCCACCACCACGCGCGACAATGATTAAATCTGGTCTCGGCAGTGCACCACCAGGTGTCATTGCGTTAAATCCCTCAATTGCGCACGCCACTTGTGTGGCACACTCCTTTCCTTGCACCGCCACGGGCCAAACGATCACTTTGCGTGGAAAACGGTCTCTAAGCCTATGTAAAATGTCACGGATAACTGCCCCAGTGGGCGATGTGATAACCCCAATCACATCCGGTAAAAACGGCAGCACCTGCTTGCAATCGGCTCCAAAAAGACCCTCAGTCTCCAACGCCTTTTTACGTTTCTCCAGCATCGCCATAAGAGCGCCAACCCCTGCCACTGACACTTCTGTTGCGTTCAACTGATATTTGGATTGACTACCAAATGTTGTCATACGACCCTTTACAACCACTTCCATTCCCTCCTCGGGAATAACCGAAAGGTCCGCCACCTGCCCCTTCCATGTTGTACAAGCCAACACGTTGCGCTCATCCTTTAAATCGAAATACAGATGACCTGACCGTGCATGCACAACGCGTCCTACCTCTGCTTTGACACGCACATGACCAAACTCACCCTCAATAGCGCGTTTCACTGCCCCCGAAAGCTCGGTAACAGTAAATTCAGGCGTGTTACCTGCGGCTTCTGGTTCGTCTATTAGGTCCATTGCCATAAAATTAGGTGCCCTTGTGCTACGTTTACACTCACCTTAAACGTCCGCTAACCAGAAGGGAAATAGCACATGAACATCCTGATATTGGGCGCTGGAGGGCGCGAACATTCTCTTGCGTGGGCAATCAAACAGAACCCCAAATGCGATCGCATAATCGTGGCCCCTGGCAATGCGGGAATTTCTGAAATCGCTGAATGCTCAACGTTTGATATCGAAGATGGTGAAGTAGTTGCAGAATTTTGCGCCAAAAACGCCATTGATTTTGTAATCATTGGTCCTGAAGCACCACTTGTCGCAGGAGTTTCAGATGTTTTGCGAAAAAAAGGAATTGTAGTTTTGGGATGTTCACAAGCCGCAGCGCAACTTGAAGCATCAAAATCTTTCACAAAAGAAATCTGCAACGCATGTGATGCACCAACCGCGCGCTACGGCCATTTTACTGAGGCAAACACAGCATGCGATTATGCTACTGCTCAGGGTGCGCCAATTGTCATAAAAGCTGATGGACTAGCCGCAGGAAAAGGTGTGGTTGTCGCGATGGACATAGCGACCGCTCACGCCGCAATTAACGATATGCTTGGCGGTCTGTTTGGCGTTGCAGGAGCCGAGGTCGTCGTAGAAGAGTTCATGGAAGGTGAAGAAGCGTCATTTTTTATCCTTTGCGATAGTACATCTATTTTGCCCATAGGTACCGCCCAAGATCATAAACGTGCCTATGATGGTGACAAAGGTCCTAACACGGGCGGCATGGGCGCCTATTCACCTGCCCCTATCCTTACCGATGATATCGCAGCCATTGCACTGCGCGATATAATTGAACCCACTATTGCTGAAATGGTCAAGCGAGGCACGCCCTTTCAAGGCATCCTTTATGCAGGCCTGATGATCAAAGATGGGCTGCCGCGCCTTGTGGAATATAACGTGCGCTTTGGCGATCCTGAATGTCAGGTGTTGATGATGCGGCTTGGAGGCCAAGTATTGGACTTACTACACGCCTGCGCTGAAAATCGCCTTTCAGACATCACGCCAAACTGGGGCAATGATCACGCTATGACTGTCGTAATGGCCACTAAAGGCTATCCTGGATCTTATAAAAATGGCACACCGATCAACAACTTGGTCTTCTTGCCAAAAACATCGTCAGAGATGACATTTCATGCAGGAACTGCTTTTAAAGACGGTCAAATCGTCGCCACTGGTGGTCGCGTCCTTAACGTTACATCCCGAGGGGAAACCCTGAAGAGTGCCCACACAAAGGCTTACGCGATGGTCCACCAAATTGATTGGCCTGATGGCTTTTATCGCACAGACATCGGCAATAGCGCTCTCTAGCTATATTTTAGCTCAAAACGGGCCCCCAAGATTCGTTTTAAGAAAACCTTCTAGCCTCACTTAAGAACTTACAGCTGCAACAAGAAGCTAAAAAAATCGCCTCCTCAAATATTAAATGGGGAGACGGTTTTTTATTTTTTACAAATCTTGTTCAGGCTGCAGGTGCGCGGCTTTGCAGAATATCTGTGATCCCAGTGCCAGCTTCGAGTTCATTGCCATTACCGACAGCCGCAAACTCTCGGGTTAAACGCTCCAAAGCAGCTTCATATAGCTGACGCTCCGAATAACTCTGTTCGCGCTGATCGTCCGCCCGATGCAAGTCGCGCACGACCTCTGCAATCGCGACCAAGTCGCCGGAATTAATCTTTTGTTCATATTCCTGTGCACGGCGCGACCACATGGCTTTTTTAACTTTTGCCTTACCCTTAAGGGTTTTCATGCAATCGGCTACCACATCCGCTGACGCGAGCGATCGCATACCCACTTCCTCGGCTTTGTTAGTTGGCACACGCAAAGTCATTTTGTCCTTTTCGAACGCAATCACGAACATTTCTAACTCAAAGCCAGCAATTTCTTGCGTCTCAATCGACACAACTTTGCCAACTCCGTGTGCGGGGTAGACGACAAAATCGTTCGGGCTGTAATCATATTTCTTCTTAGCCATGAGTGGTGTCCTTTTCTCAAAGCGGCATCATCAGAAAACAAAAAACTGGCGAAGACAATCAGTCTCCGTCAGTGATACAGTTAATTCTGGATCAGCAATTACGCGATATTAATATAACCTTAACACAAAAAACGCCTACTTCCCACCACATAACGCATTACTATAACGCAGAGTTTAACCGCCCTCACCAGGAACTTCGGAAAACAGCTCCATCTTGCCTTCTTTACCGTCCATCTCGTCTGCGGTCGGTAATTGGTCTTTCTTGGTGATAATAACTGGCCACATTTCGGAATACTTAAGATTAAATTCAACCCATTTTTCCATGTCTGGCTCTGTGTCAGGCCGGATCGCGTCGGCAGGGCATTCGGGTTCGCACACGCCGCAGTCGATACATTCGTCAGGATGAATAACCAGCATATTTTCACCCTCATAGAAACAATCTACGGGGCACACTTCAACACAGTCTGTGTACTTACAGGCAATGCAGTTGTCGTTGACGATGTAGGTCATAATGTGTCCAGTTTGTTTGCTCCGCGTCTGTAGCTGCGACCTGCGCTACCTTCAAGACCTGACAGTACAACTGCGTCATCGCGACCCTTTAAGAATATCCATATTTCGACGGTCTTTTTTGGTTGGTCGTCCACCAACTCTTTGATCTATAATGTCGACACGCGATTCCAGGGATGGAGTCAAATCTTCGTATAATGTTTGAGCTTCTGGTGCAGGACCACGGCGCGAACCAAGGCCCAGTACTTTGACAATGCGCACCACGTCGTCTTTGGGAAATGTTAGTACCGTGTCTACTCCAATGGCGCGACTAGGTTTAGACACAGGCGTCCCATTCACCCTAATACGTCCCGATTTAACCAGATCAGCCGCTAGCCCGCGCGATTTGAAAAACCGTGCGTGCCAGAGCCATTTATCAAGGCGGAGAGTAGTTGTGCCCGTTTCACTCAATCCCGCTTAAGCCCAGCCAATGCAGCGGCAAATGGATTGTCGGGATCAATCGCTTTTTCCTTCTTCAGTGGCCGCGCAGCAAAGGACTGCGTTTTATTGCCCTGCGTTGGTTTGTTACCCTGCATTGGCTTGGCGCCACGCTTTCCTTTTGGCGGACCTTTTCGTTGTGGCTTATCACCCTGAGGATGGCTTACCAAACGCTTGGGTGCCCAAGTAAAAGTATAAAACGGCTCTGTTTCAACCGGTTCAGCGCTACGGATCTGCGACACCAGCTCATCAGGACTGGTTTCAGGAACGTCTATGTGCGGATCTGGGAATGTGGGTTTATTAATGACCACATCAATGAGCTCAGAGGATGATTCTTTTGGCAAAGCTGAAAATGGCGCTGCAGCTCGCACTTTTTCGCGCTCGCCTTTTTCAGCCTTGTATCCAAGGCCATTCATCAGATTGGCAAATTGCTCCAATGTCATTCCAGTAATAGACAACATGTCCGGAGTAGCTTCAAAACCCGTACGGGTGTTTTGATCGCGCAACATATCAGCCAAACGTTCAAGCATATCAATTCGAATCGCACGCTCACCTGCGGCACGGTACCCAGACATCGCCCATGCGCCAGCCTCAAGCCCTTGCGCAGTTGAAACGGTTACCAACCCAGGGGGTGGGGCCTCTGGAAAGTCCTGCACCCCTTTGGAAAGAGACCATAAAACCAAACGCAATCTTGTTGGGGCTGGTTTAAGCAGCAGCGGCATAAAGATTGTAAACTGACCGAACCGAACGCCATGTTTGCGTAAAGCACCACGAGCATCTTGTTCAAGCGCTTTGACTTCATCGGCAACGTCGCCGCGCGGGGTAATACCAAAACATTCCACCAGACGGAATGCAAAACCCTTGGCAAGTCCAGTCAATGTAGTATCGTTTTGCAACTTCTTCATTGGCTCAAAAACAGTAGCAATTTTGCGGTCAATAAAGTGTTGCAGACGGCGCTGAACCTTTTCAGCCACGTCCGTACCTGCCTCGTCGTCAACAAATGCGACCACTTTAGGCTTTAACGCATCATCGCCCTTTATTAATTTACCAACAGCTGCAGATCCCCACATTAATCCACCCTGTTCGGTAAAATCAATTTCCGTGTCGGGCGCATTATAGAACCGGTCCGCCCGCAGATGAAACTGCGGGGCCAGAGCCTGAATGGATGCCGCGCGAATGGTTTTCGCTTCTTCGACACTCGCATTCTGGTCCTGACGGAACCTAAATCCTTCTATTTTTCCAACAAACTGTCCTTCGACAGTCACTTCACCAGTTTCGTTTACGTCGGCCACGAGGCCCTCCTTTTGGTTGAGTCGGCGAAGCAAAACACTTGTCCGCCGATCCACAAATCTTGCCGTCAGACGTTCGTGTAACGCGTCTGATAGACGATCTTCTACAGCCCGAGTCGTCTCGCGCCAATGACTTTCGTCACCCACCCAGCCTTTGCGTTGCGCCACGTAGGTCCATGTGCGGATATATGCCAAACGTTTTGACAGCGCGTCAATGTCACCATCAGTACGATCAATACGATTTATTCGGACTGCGAGCCATTCGTCTGGAATACTGCCAGACTGATGTAAAAAGTTATAAATATCCGTCAAAAGCTGCGCATGTTCTGCGTTACTGATGTCGCGGAAATCAGGAATTCGGCAAACGTCCCACAGCAATTGCACTGACGGCCCATCTGATGCGCGAGCAGCGACTTCAGCGTCAGATGACACTGCCTTTAGCGCTCCCAGATCATCACTTTCTCGCACACGCGATAACCAAGAATCATCGGTGCGTTCTTCCAGCGTTTGTATTAGGCGGGCAACTGATCCAAATTGCAGCCTCGCGTTTCGCCATTGCAGTTTTTTAACCGGCGTAAATTGATTATTCTGAATTGCTTGAACCACATCGTCGTCAAGCGTCGGGGCCTCCCCCGTCACACCAAAAGTACCTTTGTTCATGAATCGCCCCGCCCGACCCGCGATCTGCGCCAGCTCGTTTGGCATCAAATGCCGCATCCGACGTCCATCGTATTTCGTAATGCTTGAAAATGCAACGTGGTCGATATCAAGGTTGAGACCCATCCCAATGGCATCCGTTGCCACTAGATAATCTACATCGCCGTTTTGATACATTTCCACCTGCGCATTACGCGTGCGCGGACTAAGTGCCCCCATCACAACAGCTGCGCCACCCTTTTGACGGCGTAGAAGCTCTGCGATGGCATACACATTCTCAACCGAAAATCCTACAATAGCCGACCTTGGAGGCATCCGGCTTATCTTTTTGGAACCTGTGTACGTTAACGTGCTAAACCTTTCCCGTTTTACGAAATCGGCCTCCGGCACCATGGACGCAATTGCACCCCACATGGTTTCAGCACCCATAAATAACGTCTCGTGCAGCCCACGCATGCGCAATAAGCGGTCAGTAAACACATGCCCACGATCCAGATCGGCACAAAGCTGGATTTCATCAATCGCAACGAAATCTGCGCCAATATCTTGCGGCATCGCCTCAACTGTGCAAACCCAGTATTTAGCACGTGGCGGTACTATGCGCTCTTCGCCCGTAACCAAAGCCACAACATTTGGGCCACGCACGCTGACAATCCTGTCATATACTTCACGCGCAAGCAGACGCAGAGGCAAACCGATCACACCAGTGCGGTGCGCCAGCATACGTTCAATAGCATAGTGGGTTTTGCCCGTGTTTGTCGGACCCAAAACGGCAGTTACACGCCCTCGAGTGGTCATTTTAAATTCTCTCTGACATGGTATTAAATTGTTTCGCCCTCAAGTCGGATTTCCAACCTGGCTATCATCGCTGAAACTTCTGGATCAGTTGGCAAGAGCGCGTGAACCTGATGCCAAACTTCAAGTGCATCCTGTTGCTGCCCAATTTCTTCCAACATAACAGCGACGCCTTTCATCGCCTCAAAATGGCGTTTTTCAAACACCAAAACTTGCCGTAAATCGTCGAACGCAGGGCCATAAAGCCCCAACTGATAATATGCGGACGCCCGCCCGTTGTAGCCTGCGGCGAAATTCGGCGCATGGTCGATGAGCGCAGTGAAATGTTGAAGCGCGACATCCGGAGTTCCTGCTTCCATCGCGTATTCGCCACGCCGAAAAAGCAAATCCATCGCCGCAGAGCCAGATTTGTTCCACTCAGCGAGAATTTTCCGCTCAATTAGCTCAGCTTCGTCCAGTTCAACCTCAAGCAATTGCTCAAACAGCAAATCCAACTGCTCAGGCTTTGATAAAGATTGAGCACAAACAGATGTTGAAAACCACACTCCCAGCAGAAGTGCCGCCACGATAGGTTTGTGATGATGTTTGTTTATGCGCATAATGGTTTATGTAGCGCATCATGCGCGAGGTACCAGAGGGCTCCGATCAACAATGTGAGGGCTGAAGCAAGGATGAGACTATATTATGAGCGAAGTTATTAACGAAGCTGTTACTGCACTGAACATCAAGATGGGCGCAGCCGGCTTTGACGGCACCGCAAAATTTGATATCAAAGGTGAAGGGACAATTGTTATCGATGTAAATGGTGCCCGCGCATCAAGCGATGAAGCTGAAGTAACACTTTCCGCGGACGCTGAAACATTTAAAGCGATCCTTGACGGCGAGCAAAACCCGACATCGGCATTCATGACAGGCAAGTTAGCCGTTGATGGCGACATGGGCCTCGCTATGAAACTCGCAGGGGTTTTGAGCTAAAATGAAAAATAGAGCTCCCTACCACGCTGATATAGCAGGGCATCCCGAAGGGATTTGCCACTGGCTGTTGACCGCGGACGGGGTCCGAATTCGCGTAGGCCATTGGCCAGTAGATCAAGCTAAAGGAACAATTCTTATCTTTACTGGACGCACAGAATACATCGAAAAATATGGCCGAACAGCTCTGGATTTTGGCAAACGTGGCTATTCTTGCGTTGCAATTGATTGGCGAGGCCAAGGTATCGCAGATCGTTTGTTAGAAAACCGCGCTGTGGGCCATGTCGAATCGTTTGATGACTACCAACTTGACGTGAAGGCGATGCTGGCGCACGTCAAATCTTTAGGCCTACCGGAACCGTACCATCTTTTTGGCCATTCAATGGGCGGCTGCATTGGGCTGCGGGCACTGTATGACGGCCTTCCAGTGAAAACTGCAGCCTTTTCCGCCCCGATGTGGGGCATCAAAATATCTGCCGCAATGCGCCCAATAGCTTGGGGTCTCAGCTCAATCAGCAAACCATTAGGCTTTTCGGGCCTATTTACCCCAGGACAGCACGCTGAAACCTACGTTTTGCGTGCCACTGAAAACGACAACGTCCTGACTGCAGACGTATCCAGTTTCATATTGTTGCAACAACAACTCAAGTTACATCCCGAACTGGCATTGGGCGGCCCATCGCTGCACTGGTTAAACGAATCTTTACGAGAAATGCGTCTACTGTCGCAGCGCCCCTCTCCGGATGTGCCCTCTATTACTTTCCTGGGCACTGAAGAAGCGATTGTTGATCCAGCACGCGTTTATCAACGAATGGAAAAATGGCCGCACAGTACGCTCATCATATTAGAAAACGGTCGACACGAAGTATTGATGGAAATACCCATAATACGAAATCGAGTTTTTGATGAATCTACAAAACTTTTTGATACTCAAGCGACTGAATTAGTTTGAGGAATTTTGCCGATGCCAGTGGCTGCAGCGGCGGCCCCTTGGCGCATCCATGTGTGCTCTGAAGCCACAACAAATCCAGTAATCGCATAGATTGCCCATTCTGCAGCCTTTGCCACGTCGGGCACCCAAGTCACATATCCTTTGTCATGGACAGCACAGGCCTGACCAATTCGCGCCAGAGCCATCGGCAAGTCAGAGTTTTCTTGGGTGCGATGACCAAAACCAACCGACAGATCAGCAGGCCCCGCAAACAATGCATCAATTCCATCAATGGCCGCAATTCCTTCACAAACCTCGACACCCTTAGGTTCTTCAATTTGCGCCATTACTATAGTCTGGACATCCTGGTCCAACACATCCCCCATAGGGCGCGTCGCAAATCCAGCCCAACGTGTGGATCCAGCGAACCCACGCCCTCCAAGTCCAAAATGTGCTGCTTTTGCAATCATTTGAGCATTTTGCACGCTATCTACGTGAGGCACCACAACCCCAACGGCCCCAGCATCAAGTGCCATCAGTATATTTTCAGGAGAGCCTGATGAAATTCGCACTAAAGCTGGAAAGTCCAAGGCGCGACATACAGAAAGACAG
>JBLILC010000077.1:0-12638 GCA_047635635.1 Octadecabacter sp.
AAAGTTTTTCAGAAGTGGATTGGGTGTTTGCTGATCAATGGTATGACGACGACTATTTCCGAGAGGCCACATAGACTAGGAAACGCGCTCCTGCATATCTGTGCGAAAACTACCTAAGATGACCATCAGACATACTAAAAAGCGCTTTAAGCGATTTTGCCGTATCCAGCGTCTGTTCAGCAGGACCAAAAACTGGAAACAAGTTGCTGGGCGCTATGGCAAAAGCCCAACGTGGTTCCCTTCCATTAAGATGCTCGTCAAAAATGATATATTTTTGATTTTTTTGTATTAGCCCATAAAGTGAGTTTTTTAGTCTTGTAATTTTACTTTAAATCCAAGGAAAAGCATCGACATCATACCATTAAAAAGTATTTTTATGTGTTGAGTTTATGAAGTTATCTGGCGTTAAACAACTGGTTGTAAGTAAAGCGCCATTGAAATCTTGCTTGGTAGCGTATGTGCCAGGAAATGCGATGCATCTAATCCTGGCAGTCAGTGCTGCCTGCATGCTGGTTTCTGTGTCTTCCACCGCAATGCAGTTCTGCGGAGATAATCCAAGATTAAAAAGTGCTTTTGTATAAATTTCCGAACTGGGCTTTGGTTTTGTTACCATTGCATCATTGCCAATGAAGGCAAAGTCATCGCGCTTTATCTGACTACTGAGTGCAGAAAGCACAGTATCAATATTTGCTTGGGAAGTGGACGTCACAAACGCTAATTTTATGTTTGTTTTTATGGCAAATTGTATAACATCGTTCACGCCAAGACGCAGGGGAAGGTTACCGTTTGCCATAAGGTCGTCAAAGATCTCGGTCTTACGCTGGTGAATCTTTTTGGCATTCACGTCAATGTTCTTTTGGATAGCGTAATCCTGTATCCTTTTGCGTCCGCCTGATTTTGCCAATAACATTTTGTAAGTGTCAATATTCCAATTCCAGTCCAGATCCGCTTCCGTAAATGCACGATTGAAGGCACGGCGTTGAATGTCTGAAGTTTCAACGAGGGTGCCGATCGATCCAAAAAGGATTGCTTTGAGCGTCATGTTGTGTGCCTCCTGCTGGTTTAAGCTATTTATTAATATGACTTGTTGATTACGGCTTTAATAACGCCCTAAAACGTCAGAGTTTCAAACTTAGCGCAATTTTTATTTTAGCACATAATTGCTTAAAACAAGTCCGCATCTTAGTGTTCAGAGTGATTTTAGGTGGAGTTATTACGGTATAGAATTCGATAAAGCTCACCCACTTTTAAAAGCAATATTTTAAATAGCCAAACATGCGCACATGTCTCGAACGCTGTTTAACCAAAACCAAGACTTCTTTCACATACTTTGATCAACGGATGAACTTGGCAATTGTGCCAGATCCAAAATTGAAAGTTACTTGTCTATGAGAAACTTTTCACTATATGAATTTCTCAGAGAAATTCAATTCAATGACGCAAACACCAAGTATAATTTGCTTTAAACGTGATCTATGGGTTAATGGTCGCGCTGCTTTGCTAGAGGCGTCACAAAAGAATGCGCCTGTTATACCTCTCTACATTATTGAGCTACTATATTTGAAACAGCTTTTTGCATCTCCTCGTCGTTAGCAATTCATTATGATTTTCTTGCAAATCTGAATGTTGTATTGGCAAACCTAGGCTAATCTCTTGTCAATAAAATTGGTGGCGCATGTGATGTTATCAAAAACCTTTGCTTAGCAAATCGAATAGGTACCATGTATGCTTATTAAAAAATTAGTAATTTGTGGACATTACAGAGGGATATTGTGGTTCAAAACCTGTACGCAAACAACGGTATTGCGTTCATAAAGCCTCCTTCAAACGGGGAGATGCGAGGGATGTGCAGTCATGATGACTGGTCAAGAATTAGAAACACGCGTATAGTATGAACAATTTAGCCAAACTCTATTGCGCTTTCTCCGTTCCGTTGTGTAAGTCAAATGTTCTACCAGATGAAAATTATCTCTTGTTTGGCACGCTACTGATTGGCAAGGTTCAAGAAGGCGGACGAGAATGTGCTGTTGCTGATTTGCGGAGTTTTTCAAATCACCGACTTCATTCATATGCTTACCATATGTA
Organism: Octadecabacter sp.; assembly: GCA_047635635.1. Classification (GTDB taxonomy): domain Bacteria; phylum Pseudomonadota; class Alphaproteobacteria; order Rhodobacterales; family Rhodobacteraceae; genus Octadecabacter. Next base: position 2,086 of record JBLILC010000077.1, read on the forward strand.
GGCACCATGTTTGTTGGAGTTTCATTGTTTGCGGCTTTCTGCCCGCTTTGCATGAGAAGCGTTATCTGTTTGCGATGTTGCACAATTTATTTTCAAAAGTAGTGCACAGCTATCCGTTCTGGAGAAGAAAAATTTTAAATTTAACCTAACCCCCCTTTGGTTTGAGTCTTGCTTGGCGTTTCCACTTTGTCCAAAAGATTGAGGACTAGCCTCAAATTGAAACTCAATGCATGCACTCTGCTTTTGAGACGCTTCACGTCGAGGAGCACAAAGAAGCGTATGGTCAAACTGGTTGCATTTAATTGATGATTGCAATCGTAACTTGGCTGCCGAAGGGTGGATTACCTTCCGCATGAGGGCGATGTTAGTGAGCTTTGAAAACTATCAGTTATGTCAGAAGTGGTCTTCAAGATAAAAAAATTTAGAACGTACTAGACGACTGGTCCACTTTAATTTACGGAGTTAGTATGATTAATCGAGATACAGATACACGAAGACATATTTTAGCCACCGGTCGCCGTCTTACCGCTCGGCAGGGCTATTCTGGTGTTGGGCTCAATGAGCTGCTTAAGACGGCCGGTGTACCTAAGGGTTCATTCTATCACTACTTTGTTTCCAAAGAAGCGTATGGATGTGCAGTGCTTGAGGATTTCGTACTTGAGTATAATGCCAAGCTTACCTCGTCGCTTGATAGTCCAACTCTAAATGCGCGTGCTCGGTTGCTGGCGTACTTCGAAGGCTGGCATCAAAATCAAATTAGCAATAACCCAGAAGACCGATGTCTGATCGTTAAGCTGTCTGCCGAGGTTGCGGATCTATCCAAGGATATGAGCGAAATTTTGCAACAAGGTGTCTCCGCAACTGTAGCACGTTTAACTGAAACGTTGGACGACGGCATTGCGGAAGGCTCGATTGGTCTGATTAAAGACACAAATGCCATGGCAGCTGCGATTTACCATCAGTGGTTGGGAGCAAGTCTTGTTGCAAGCCTATCGCATAACGATGCGGCCTTTAAATTAGCTATGCATACAACGAAGAAACTTGTTTCTAATCCATGATTAAACAAACTCTTACTGGTCAATAGGTGTCTGGTCTAATCATGTGATGGTTATCTATGAAAATGTTTTTTAAAACTAAAGCTTTCGCCATGGGTGGGCGCTCAGATACATCGTATTTAGATGAAGTGGCCCCCTCTATTCGAATGACCCCACCCAAGGGTTGAGAAATAGGTTTTAAAGTTGGAAAGCTTTTTGCTATTAGTTACGTTGCCTGTTTTGACGATGAAATGCATTTAACGGGACAACAGAAAAAACTTGACATGGCAGTGGTCAGTACATCGGTTGAAGTTGGGTTAGGCCAGTGAACTGAGAGAGTGTCCACGCTTGATATTGGCACCACCGCTCACAGGACGGAACTTACCCTCTAAGCTGCGCATTGTCTGGATAAAATTTTTCATCAAATTTGCCGTATTTAAAAATCACACTTGGAAGCATCGATGTGCGCCTGCACTTCAAAACTGAAGGAAACTATATTTTGAACAATTTTGACTTACACAATCCAACACACATCCTTTTCGGCAAAGGTCGGATTGCTGATCTAGCGGAACTAGTTCCAAGTAATGAAAGGGTTCTGATCATTTACGGTGGTGGAAGCGCTGAAAGGACAGGTGTTCTGGACCAAGTGAGAGACGCCCTAAAGGGCTGCACTGTAGTTGAGTTTGGCGGAATTGAACCAAATCCACGTTATGCAACAGCGCTTAAAGCTGTTGAAGTGGTTCACGAAGAAGAAATTACTTTCTTGCTCGCAGTCGGTGGCGGCTCAGTTATTGACGCCACCAAATTCATTGCAGCAGCCGCATTGCATGACGGCGATGCATGGGAAATTCTGACATCATTTGGATCGATCGTCACAAAAGCGATACCAATTGGAACTGTGTTAACGTTACCTGCCACAGCCTCCGAAATGAACAACGGTGCTGTGATCACAAACCCTGACAAAGGCGCGAAACTGCCCTTCCGTAGTGCGCACTGTTTCCCGTTGTTTTCGATCCTCGACCCCGAAGTGACCTATTCATTACCAGACCGTCAGATTGCAAATGGTGTGGCTGATCCCTTTGTGCACATCATTGAGCAATATCTGACTTATCCGGTGAACTCGCCCATTCAGGATGGTTTTGCCGAAACATTAATGCGCACCTTGATTGATCTTGGCCCCAAAGCGCTTGCAACGCCAAAAAATTACGATATCCGCGCTAATTTGATGTGGACGGCAACCTTAGCCTTGAACGGGTTGATCGGTGCTGGTGTACCACAAGACTGGTCCAGCCACATGATTGGGCATGAAATAACAGCGTTTAACGATACTGACCACGCTCGCACGCTTGCTGTTGTGTTACCTTCACTGATGAATGACCAGCGTGGCCCCAAGCGTGAAAAATTGCTGCAGTATGCTGCTAATGTCTGGAATATTCATGACGGATCTGATGATGACCGTATTGATGCCGTCATTGATGCCACGCGCGGGTTCTTTGAGAATCTTGGCATCAAGACACGTCTTAGCGATTATGATGTAGATGCAACTGGGATCGAACACATTATAATCGCTTTGAAAAGTCACGGAATGACTGCGCTGGGCGAGCATGGTGCTCTTACTCCTGACGATGTCCGCCGTATTCTTGAAGCAGCTCAGTGAAAGGCGCTGCACATGGCACAGAATGATACCACCAACAGGCAACTGGTGCTGGCACAACGTCCAAAGGGCGAACCTACAAAGGCCACATTAGACTTAGTCGTGAGTAAAATTCCCGTTGCTGGTGAAAATCAAATGCTACTGCGTACAGAATTCCTGTCCCTTGATCCCTACATGCGTGGCCGGATGAGTGACGCGCCGTCCTACACCGATCAGGTCGACATTGGCGGTGTGATGATTGGTGGGACGGTGGCGCAGGTCGTGACGTCTAATATCGCTGGCTTTCAGCATGGTGATTGGGTTTTGAGTTTTAATGGATGGCAGGACTTTGCTTTGTCAGACGGCGTAGGCGTTACCAAACTGGATCAATCGTCTGATCAATTATCATGGGCGCTTGGTGTCCTTGGGATGCCTGGCTTTACGGCCTGGGCAGGACTGACACAGATTGGGGCACCAAATCCTGGTGAAACAATTGTTGTTGCGGCGGCGACGGGTCCGGTTGGGGCCACTGTAGGGCAGATTGGTAAGTTATTGGGTTGTCGTGTCGTAGGAATAGCGGGCGGTTACGACAAGAGTGCCTATGGAGTGGACGAACTGGGTTTCAATGCCTGTATCAACCACAAAGCCCCAGATTTTAAAGAACAATTGGCCCAAGTAAGCCCTAATGGCATCGACGTTTATTTTGAAAATGTTGGTGGCGAAGTTCTTGATGCCGTCATCCCACTTTTGAACCCGAAGGCCCGCGTGCAGGTCTGTGGATTGGTATCGCAGTACAATGTCACTAAACTGCCCGACGGGCCGGACAGAATTAACTGGCTGATGGGGCAAATCCTGCGCAAAAAGATCAAGGTGCAGGGCTTCATTGTCTTTGAAGATTTTAGTCATCTTTACCCTGACTTTTTAATGGAAATGGGTGGCTGGATTAGTAGCGGTAAAATTAAATATCGTGAAGAAATTATAGATGGCCTGGAAAATGCATCCATTGCGTTTACCAGCCTTTTAAAAGGTGAAAACTTTGGCAAGTGCGTTATCCGCGTGGGCCAACAAACAAAGGAAACGAAATGAATATTTTGATGGTACTAACTTCGCATGATGAATTGGGTAACACAGGCAATAAGACTGGCTTTTGGCTGGAAGAATTTGCAGCCCCCTATTTTGTCTTTAAGGATGCAGGCGCGACAATTACGCTGGCATCGCCCAAGGGTGGCCAGCCACCGATTGATCCTTCTAGTGATAGTGAAGGTGCACAGACAGATGATACCCACCGTTTTAAAAAGGACGCAGAAGCTCAAAGTCACCTCGCCACAACTTTGAAGTTGTCAGATGTCAAAGAAGATGGTTTCGACGCAATTTTTTACCCGGGTGGCCATGGTCCTCTTTGGGATTTGGCCGAAGATAGCGACAGTAAACGCCTGATTGAAGCGTTTGCAGCTGCAAATCGTCCGGTCGGTGCTGTGTGTCATGCTCCAGCAGTGTTCCGTCATACGATGGGAACAGATGATAAGCCGTTGGTCTCTGGTCGTCGTGTAACGGGATTCACTAACACCGAAGAAGACGCTGTCGGCTTGACAGATGTCGTCCCTTTCTTGGTTGAAGACATGTTAAAGGCCAATGGTGGCGTTTATGAAAAAGGGGATGATTGGGCCAGTTTTGTGTTGCAAGACGGTAATCTTGTGACTGGACAAAACCCAGCTTCATCCGCTGAGGCGGCCCACGAAATGTTGGCTTTGTTAAAGTAATGAAATCAAATGCGTCACGCGGACTATCGCCAATCCGCGTGACGCATTATTTTATCAAGACATGATTGAGTGATTACGTTCATTACTTCGTCTGCCTTTGAAAAACCCATTTGTGTTACCTTAACTCAAGGCTGCGCTCAATTTTAGGTTTCTTTTTTTCAAGCTTGATGCTCTAGTATTTTATCTATTGTTTATGTTTTAATACCAAAGGATTTAACTGTTTGGTTGACGACGGTCCGCTAAAATATTTTTCATAATATGAAAAACAGAATAAGCGTGCCAATTGTGCAGCTGCATAAAGTGTACCATAATTAAATGGGTAGGTTGAGATGTTCGATTATGTTGTAATTGGTGCTGGTATTGTTGGTCTAGCTACTGCCCGCAGGCTTTTGGAGCGATTTCCGAATTGCAGCATTGCGATTGTCGAAAAAGAAAGTGCCGTAGCAACTCATCAGACTGGAAACAACAGCGGTGTGATCCATGCAGGTGTTTATTACGCACCTGGCAGTATGAAAGCTGAGTTCTGTCGAGCGGGAGTTCAAGCAACTATGAATTACGCCCGCACCCACAATGTGCTTGTTGAGCAATGTGGCAAGATGCTCGTCGCCACATCCGCCGTCGAAGTTGAGCGCATGGCACTTTTACATGAGCGATGTCAGAGCAACGATCTTCCCGTAGAAAAGCTTTCGGCTTCTGCTCTTACGGAAAGGGAACCGAATATCGTCGGCAAAGGTGCGCTGTTCGTGCCGACCACTGGAATTGTTGACTACGTAGCTTTGTCACAAGTCATGGCTGCTGAAATAGTAGAAAAGGGTTGTGAAATCTACTTTGGATCAGCAGTTCGAAGTATTTCCGAACGAAGCTCAGAAGTCGTTGTTGAAACAAGCGATCGCATTCTTCATGCAAACTATTTAATTGTGTGTGGTGGGTTACAGGCTGACAGGCTTGCAAGAATGGCAGGTATAGAGGTTGATTTTGCAATCATTCCGTTTCGTGGAGAATATTATCGTTTGGCGCCGGAACATGACAAAATCATCAATCATTTAATCTACCCAATTCCAGATCCTGATCTGCCTTTTCTTGGAGTGCATCTTACAAAAATGGTTGAGGGCTATGTGACAGTTGGGCCTAATGCAGTGCTGGGTCTTGCACGCGAGGGATACATGAAATCTGCTATAAATACTCGGGACTTAATCGACATGGCAAAGTTCCCAGGATTTTGGCGGATGCTGCGAAATAATTGGTCATCTGGCGCCACTGAAATGCAAAACTCTCTGAGTAAAAAACGGTATTTGGAATTATGTCGCCGCTACGCACCTAGTCTCAAAGTTAGTGATCTACGACCACATCCAGCGGGAATTCGTGCTCAGGCTGTGATGCATGATGGAACGCTACAACACGATTTTTTGATCAAGAGATCAGTCAGAACAATTCATGTATGTAATGCGCCTTCGCCAGCAGCCACTTCAGCCATTCCAATTGCAGAATACTTGGTTGAAGGGGTTCCAGAAGTTTAGTGAATTATTGCGCATAGGATCATTAAAAAAGTTGCTTTTTTAGTGAATTTACAGCTTAAGAAATATCTTTTAGCGAGCTCTAGGATTGTTAAGTTAGTGTAAAACAGACCTGTTTGAGATCGTCTCGCCTTATAGTTTAGCGCTGCTACTTACATTGCAACGTATGCTGCCGTATTTGAATTAGAAAGTTTAAAATGAATTTGGGCTAAAACAATACATGTAGCAAACCTGTGCCGTAGGTATGTAGTTGTCCGTACGCTTTAACCCTGGTCTGCGATTATCTCATTTTGAGATTATGCTATGTATAACCTAGTTGAACAATGAAGATTTACGCTTCAATAAAACGAAAACTTCCGATCTGGTTGAGCCTCAGAACGTTTGCAGAATTCAAAAAATTAAGGGAAGCAGGGGAGTAGCCAAAATAAATTTTAAGGAAATTTTGAACGTCTGATGTTATGCTATTTCTAATGATTTTACGCGTTTTCTTTAGATCCACGAATGCGCCTGACTGCAATTGATATAAAAGGACGTATAGGAAGAAAAGCGCGATAAGCGATCTCAAGCACTTGTATTACTCCTGGGATTTTGGCTAAGCGGGCTGCCCACCGCCATCCTGGCAGTGTGTCCCAGACTTCGACAAATGCGCGCGCGCCCGAAATCAGTGATCCATCTGATTTGCGCACATGAAAACGGCGCATGGCTGCGTACGAAGTTAGACCATCACCTATTTCTGCTCCATCGGTGGAAACGTCAATAAACCCTAACTCATTTCCACCTACTCGCGATGCGTAATGATTAATTTCAGCTGAACAAAGCGCGCATGATCCGTCAAAATAAATGGTTAAGCACGACTTTGATACTTGGTCGGTAACTATTTTTGGAGGAGTTTCATAGCTTTTGATAAGATTTTCCTTTTTACACTGCATCGCTTACCGCTTTGTTGCGGCGTAAAATTCGCTGCAATGTACGTCTATGCATTTGCAAAAGTCGCGCTGTTTCTGAAACGTTTTCGCCTGCATTATGATAGACTTGCTTGATATGTTCAAAACGTGCATCTTCCGGTAAAATTGGAGCAACTGGTGGTGGAGGGCGAACGCCCTTTGGTGCCATAAGAGTATCAACAATCTCATCCGCAGTGGCGGGTTTTGCAATGTAGTCAACTGCTCCAATGCGTGCTGCTGCTACTGCAGTTGGGATGTCGCCATATCCAGTAAGAATAATGGCTCGCGCATCAGGGCGTATTTTTTCTAGCGCCTCGACGACGTCTAATCCATTTCCGTCCTGTAATCTCAGATCGATGATCGCATAATCTGGTGGATCGTCGCTAACTGTACGCAGTCCTTCCGCGACACTTGAAGCGAAAATCGTTTTAAATCCTCGTTTTTGCATTGCCTTACCAAGTCTCAGACGAAGTGCGTCATCGTCTTCAACTAAAAGAAGTGTCTTTCCGCAAATGCCTATATTCATTATTATCTCCTTATTAATAGTGTTACGGGAGTAAACTTGGTATGGATCTAGGTCGCGTCAATGCGTCGCTATCTAGATCTGCACAATAAGCGGATTGTTGATTATAATATCCTCTCCAAGAGGTCTGTTGCGATTGCCGTGCCGCTGGACCAAGCGTCCTCAATATTCGGACCAACGCACCAGTCCCCTCCAAGGTACATTGTACCATTCGACGAACGTAAAAACGGTTGTTCAAGTGGTTCTGATACTCTCCCGTAGCGCCAACGATGAGAAACTGCATGAGTAATCCGGTCCGCTTTCACACTTAGACGATTGCACAGCAAAGGTAACATCTGTTTGGCGATATCTGGCAAATCCTTTTCCAGATGCGCCAGACTGAATGCCAGCCCTGCGTGCGCAACCCACGCAGAGCCACAATTCTGAGGTCTGTTTGGTTTTCCACAGTTTTGTATGATTGATACCAATGGATCGTCTTGTTTTGGTTCGTGGGCGATTGGTATGTCCCCGTTCAATGCAATCATTATCGTAAGTACTGGCGACATTTTGACTTTTGTAATCTGGGTGGCCAACGGATGCTTTTCGCCCAAGATTCCAGCCACCTGTGGGGCAGGTACAGTAATGATAATATGATGCGCCAAAAAGTCTTTCTCAGCGCTGCGAAGACGCCAACCTTTCCCAGCATGCGAAGCAACTGCGGTAATTGGTGTATTAAGCCTTACGTCAAGTCCCGCAGCTATGCCTTTGGGAAGCGATGACATATCAGGAGTTCCAACGGTTTTGTCCTGTCCTTTGCCATCAATCCACTGTGCGGCATAATCATCATTAACCAGACCATGGAGCATCTTTTTGAAGTCGGCCCTGAATGCTTGCGCATATGGTGCGCCGTGGTCGAATCGCAAATCACCCGAACGTCGCGTGGCAACACGCCCACCAATGCCGCGCCCCTTGTCAAACACAACAGGGTTCAATCCTGCGTTTGATAGCTGGCGTGCACAGGTCAAGCCTGCGATTCCCGCTCCAATGACTGCGATATTTATCATTTTAGGAGTGTCCGTTCTAATATTCGGGGTATCTGTTTTTTGACTTTGAAGAAACCAGCTGTGGCATGTGGCCAAATTGCTTCATCCCAATCGCGGCGTTGTTCACACAATGTGATGCCATGCTGCGCTAAAAGAGGACTTGCACGATCCATCCAGTCGCGAAGGGGCCCACGTGTGATGAAAGGTGTAAAGATCTGTTTGGCTCCTGCCTTAGCTGCCCAGTCCACTAAATCCTGCGGATGATTTGCTGTTAGACATGTTGGGATAACGTTCAAGCGCATGGCTGTGTCGTTCAGTGCACCGTTTTCGAATAAGAGTACTGTTTCAGAGACTATGCGCGGCGACCGTAATTGGGTACACGAAAGAGTTGCTGTGGTGCACATATTAATACCCAAAAAATCAAAATCTTCGATCTGGCAATCTTCATCTGTCAATAAAAGGGCAGTTGGCAACTCAGATTTCAATGAATCGATATCGCGAAGCTTTAAAAGGGGCGGTAGCCCATCAGGCTCAGTAGTTTCAAGGCCGTGCGTTACTACTGCAAGATCAAGGTCGCGTGGACGAAAACGTCCAGCCGTGAAGGTTGCAATGTTTTTGGCGCGCGCAGGGTAAGGCTTGCCGCGTGTGTGCAAACCTGCAGCCCAACGCCAATTTAAAGTATTAGACGCCGCGTCACCGTCCAGAAGGTGACGATAGAAAAAATCTGCTCCCAAGCGCCATGGCAAAGCAAGAGTAAATATCCAGATTGAAGCAAACCACATGCGAGCGTGATTGTGCAAATAACCTGTTTCGATCAGTTCCTGCACCCAAGCATTAAAATAGTCTAATTTAGTATCTCCATTTTCGGCGAACGCAATGTCGCGGCGCAGGCAGCGGTCGCGTTTTAGGGAAACAAGATCAATGTTAAGTCCGTGAACGTAGTTATCCCAAACCTGTGGACGCTGCTCCAGCCAACCTTTGAAATAGCCTCGCCAAATTACTTCTTGTACGAATTTGGCCCCATCCACTGGCCCGTGGGCATCTAGAGCGACGGTCACTGCCTCAGCTTCCGTTACGAGCCTGCGACGGAGATAGGGCGACAGTACAGACACCGATGAATGCTTTTTTGGTCCATAATCATAATTGCGACCGTCCGCATATTGATTACCCATGGTCGGAATGAATGCGTTCATTACAGCCAAACCTGCAGCACGGGTTGGAACGAAGTCGGACATAATGAGACACCTTTTTAGTTTTACTGAAAAGTAATTTTATAAAAATAAGTAGTAAGAATTTTGTAATTCTTGCTCGAATTACATGCTCACTAAATCTAGACAGCTTAATTTTCTAAAAATTTTAAAATTAATATATCAATAATTGCATCAGATAACGCTAAGCATTAACATTCTTGGCGTCGTGCTTCAAACTGCATCATGATGAGCTTGGTAATGTTATCGCTTGAGGCCGTCGCCCTTTCATAAGTTACATTTAGGTTTGTAAATAAGTGCAATAGTTTAAAAAGGTTTTTTTGCTATTAGTATTTCAAATATACCTTCAGTCTTTTTAGTAGTTTAATATTTGTTCACTTAAAATGAGCTTACTGAAAAAATTCAACATTAGCTTTTTAATTAGCGTGTGTGGCCAGATCCAATTACTTCAAAGTCAATAAGTGTTATTTGACTGTCCGGCTAACGCGTCCGTAGAAAAATTTTAGTTCAAATTTCGCAGATACTAAAAAAAGATTTAAGATCTTAGTGCTATATTTGATGGTAAGTGCGTTTTTTCGTGAACCTTTAGAACATATTATAATAAGCATGATCACAGATTAAGCTATGGTGAAATCTATATACTTTGCAGTTAAGGTATCCTGTAAATCAGTTTGGTTAAACCTGATTGGACTTTCCCCAGTAGGAAAGATGGCTGAACGTTAGTGCTGATTTAGTTTGCGCTGAAAGCGGTCCACAAGAAGCATGTGGGGGACCGTAAGCGCTGCGAGCCCTATAAAAATAATTCTTAAAATACTTTGTTCCAATAATTCGGGTTTAGTTCCTTGAAGAATTAAGAATCCAATAAGTCCTGCAAATACCGTTACGACAGACAAAAGTATGGCAACACGCAACCCC
>JBLILC010000078.1:0-12573 GCA_047635635.1 Octadecabacter sp.
TGCCACACCGTTAGATCGTATCGATGGCGACAGCACACCACCCCCCTATAAATCAAATCTTTTTTATCAGCGGCAAGCTCCAGTCTTCATTATATCTAGGGTTGTTGTGATCAGCATGGTAATCAGAGCAAGTGTACTAGTCTTGTTCTGCAGCATCAAACACGTCACTTACATCGAAGCTTATCAGATGAAAGCAGATGAAAAGCAGGGCAAATTGATCAAATTTCATCATCAGCAAAGCGGTGAACATACCTTGAATTTCAAACCCGACGCGCTTCTCTAAAAAGGACTTCAAGTACCCGCGCACAAATAATGCCCCAACTTGAACACAAATCTCAAAGGAAGTCTGGCGCATAAAAAAGTTATAAACTAAAGGCGCGCAATCAGGTGGAGAGTGATGGTCTGTCACTTGGATTCAGTAAAACCACCTCAAATTTTCCTTTTGCATGCCATTTCGTCTATTAAAAAGTCATTTTAATTAAACACTCGTTAACTAAAAAAACTCAAATTGCCTCACCTTGCTGCTAACTTCACAGACACCTATACATGCTCTACACCACTGGAACCCTGATATGCGCCCTGCACTTGCAATTTTACCATTAATAATTTTTTTGTCATCTTGTGCTGAATTTCCAGCTTTGGATGGCACAGTGTCGACGATGCAAGCCAACGCGGCAATACCAAATCTGGTTCCACTTTCTTACCTGATCCATCAAGCAAACACAGCCGACAGTGCAAGCCCATTCGTTGAGGCCGCGATCATTACGCGCCTTGCAAAACTGCGCATTCAGGCAGAACGCTTACGCGGTGCTATGCTTCCGATCAGCGCCCGTTCTCGCATGTTGCGTGACATACAAGTTTACGGACAATAAATTCCTCCAAAGCCTCACGTTGAAGTCCACGTACCAACGCGCTAACACTACAAAAATCGCAAATAAGGACGCACCCTATGACCACTCCGCTTCGTCTCGGCATCGCTGGCCTCGGAACAGTTGGAGTAGGTGTCGTGCGCATTATCAACCAACAAGCAGCACTTATTGAAGCCCGCGCAGGACGCAAAATTGTTATTTCCGCAGTGTCCGCGCGAAGCAGAGACAAAGATCGTGGAGTGTCATTATCTGATTATGCATGGGAAGATGATCCTGTTGTGTTGGCCCGCCGCGACGATGTGGACGTGTTCGTCGAATTGATGGGCGGCGACGATGGCCCCGCCAAAAACGCCACCGAAGCGGCGATCGAAGCTGGCAAAGACGTCGTCACCGCAAACAAAGCCATGCTGGCGCTACACGGGCAGGAATTAGCTCTCGCCGCCGAAGCTGCTGGCAGTGTCATTCGCTATGAGTCTGCAGTCGCCGGTGGTATACCTGTAATGAAAACTTTGACAGAAGGGTTAGCAGGTAATGAAATCACCCGCGTAATGGGCGTGATGAACGGCACCTGTAATTACATTCTGACCCAAATGCAGAAGACGCGACAAGGTTACAACGCGCTGTTCGCTGAAGCAGATAAACTTGGCTACCTCGAAGCCGATCCAAACCTTGATGTGGGAGGCATTGATGCGGGCCATAAACTTGCACTACTGGCTTCTGTCGCCTTTGGCACACAGGTTGATTTCAGCTCGATTGAACTCGAAGGCATCCAAGCGATCACCCTTGAAGACATCGACGCCGCTGCAGACATGGATTTCCGCATCAAACTTCTGGGCGTGGCGCAAATGACAGGTCGCGGCTTAGAGCAGCGTATGTCGCCTTGCCTTGTACCGTCCAATTCACCTCTCGGACAACTTGAGGGCGGCACCAATATGGTTGTCATCGAAGGAGACGCTGTGGGGCAGATCGTGCTACGCGGTGCTGGTGCAGGTGAAGGACCAACAGCGTCTGCCGTTTTGTCCGACATCATTGACATTGCGCGCGGCCTACGCCTTCCAACCTTCGGTCAGCCCGCCAACACCCTGCGCAAAGCACGCCCTGCCAAGGCCGCGATCCCCGCGCCATATTATTTGCGTATGCAGCTCGTTGACAAACCGGGAGCACTAGCCAAAGTTGCCGCTGTTCTGGGTGATGCAGGCGTGTCTATTGATCGAATGAAACAATACGGCCATGCGGATACATCCGCGCCAGTGTTGATTGTCACTCACAAGGTCACACGTACTGCTTTGGACGAAGCGCTAAAAGCGATAACAAAGACATCCGTGGTGTTGGGCGATCCAGTTGCAATTCGCATTGAAGAAGTCGACTAGAAAAGATGGGGTGACCTGCTAGGATCACCCCATGACACCGGCGATCACCCGCAACATCCAACTTTATCGTTGGTCGCGTTTTTTGCGCAGCCTAATTTTTTGGCAGGCAGTCTGGTTTCTGTATTTCCAGAACGTTTTGTCCGCGACCGAAGCGATCCTTTTGTATGTCGTCTACGATGTCGCTACCACCCTGCTTGAAGTACCATCTGGCTACATGTCCGACCGCTTAAGCCGCAAGAAAACTCTGATTGCCAGCGCGATTTGTACCCTGTGCGGCATGATTTTACTGGCCATTGGCGACAGCTTTTCGGTTCTTGCGGTTGGCCAGATTCTAATCGGCGCAGGAGTCGCGTTTGCCAGCGGCACCGACGAAGCTATGATTTATGAAAGTCTTGCTGCAACTGGCCGTAGCGATGAAATTGAGGTTCAAGAAATTACCGCATGGCGCTATTCGTTTACAGCTCTTGCCTTATCAGCTGTTACGGGCGGAGCCATGGCTCTTATCTCCCCTGTTTTGCCGTTTGTTGCGTACGCAATTGCCATGATCGCACTTCTTTGGGTAACAATGCGCTTTGTCGAACCACCCCGAAAGACCAGCGCCAACGCGAGCTCAGAACGGCTACAGTTTGGCAGTCTGAGAGCAAGTTTCAGAAATCCGGTCCTGGTGTGGTTCTTCCTGCTTGGGGTTTTGATGTATGGTTTCAGTCATCTACCGTTCGTGTTCGGTCAGCCATTTATTCTTGAGGCACTGGATGATCTCGGCCTCGCCTCCACTGCACCCCTTGTCAGCGGCGCGGTGACGGCTTTAATGATGGGTATATCCGTAGCCATGTCAGTGCTAGCGCTACGACTGCGCCGTGTGCTTGGTCTGCCACTCCTCCTCCTGTCTACCTTAGCGCTACAAATCGCAATTTCTGGCGCCATGGCTTTGACTGATAGTACTATTGTACTGGTATTTCTGTTACTGCGCATGGTGCCAGATGCGCTTTCGCGCCCATTCATTTTGGGACGTGTTCAACCGTTGCTGAACGACGACAGCCGCGCCACGTGGCTATCACTTAAAAGTTTTGCAGGTCGATTGGTCCTCGCAACCGCCCTCACCTTTGGTGCAACTTCAACAACAGATGTGAGTGTAATGCCTTATGCCGATATTGCCGTAATCCTGCGCGTTACTTGCTTGATCGGGCTGGCAGCCCTTTTTGCCCTTGCATTAGCAGCACAGCGGATCGCGATTGACCCTGAGAAATAACCTATAAATAAATAATCCCCATGAAAGTCTTAAAAATCTTTTGTTTAACAAATAGCCTGCAACTGTTAGCGCACCCAGTCTTGCCGCATGCCCCCGCTACAGGCTAAGAAATATGCAACATATAAAAGGACAACACTCATGGCTTCCACAGACTTTAATGACCGCATGCTCTCTTTGGGCCTCGCTCGCGTGTCAGAGGCAGCCGCCCTTGCAAGTGCAGCACTGATTGGGCGTGGCGATGAAAAGGCCGCAGATCAAGCAGCAGTCAACGCCATGCGCGAACAGCTCAATAAGCTTGATATTTCTGGAGTTGTAGTGATCGGTGAAGGCGAGCGCGACGAAGCTCCCATGTTATTTATCGGTGAAGAGGTCGGCTCCGGCAAAGGCCCAGGCGTGGATATCGCGCTAGACCCACTTGAAGGCACAACGCTCACGGCGAAAGATATGCCCAACGCACTGACTGTGATCGCCATGGGGCCACGCGGATCAATGCTCCATGCGCCAGATGTCTATATGGAAAAATTGGCCGTAGGCCCTGGCTTCCAAGACGGGGTCGTGACGATAAATATGTCACCCAGCGAACGAGTTTTTGTACTGGCCAAAGCCAAGGGCTGTTCAACTGAGGACATCACCGTCTGCGTACTTGAACGCCCGCGCCACGAAGAAATGATTGAGGAATTGCGCAGCACTGGTGCTGCAATCAGACTGATTACGGACGGCGATGTGGCAGGTGTCATGCATTGCGCCGAAGCCGCAACAACGGGCATTGACATGTACATGGGCAGCGGCGGAGCACCCGAAGGTGTTCTGGCAGCAGCCGCATTAAAATGCATGGGCGGACAGATCTTCGGTAAATTGCTATTTCGCAATGACGACGAACGGGGACGTGCGACCAAAGCTGGTATTACTAATTTTGATCGCGTCTATAGCCGTGACGATATGGTGATGTCAGATGTGATCTTTGCCGCCACTGGCGTGACAGATGGTTCATTGTTGCACGGAATTAAACGCGAGCCAGGGTTTCTTACCGCAGAGACGATTCTAATGCGGTCAAAGACCGGTTCTGTTCGGCGGATGTCATACCGCAATCCTGCGTAGATTTTGCGCCTGCAGAGGTCGCTAGAAAGCAAATATTTATGATTCTAATAAGATGGGCCGTGGCGAATCTCCATTATGGCCCATATGCTACCTAAATATGAAACAGACACTAAATATAGCGCGCGCTTTCTTGGATGTGACGCTGTCGGCAACGGGTCGTCGCTGGGTAGGACCGAGCGTTGAAGATGACCGTTTGGCCGAGGCGATGACGCAGGATACCGCGCTACCTTTGCCCGTTTGTCGTACATTGGTACGTCGCGGCGTTACAACGCAAAACGCTGCTATGTACCTTGCGCCAACATTGCGCGATCTGATGCCAGACCCACGATCTTTGCGCGATATGAAACCCGCAGCTGCGCGTCTTGTAGCGGCAGCAAATAAAAACCAAAAAATCGCGATTTTTGCAGATTATGATGTGGATGGTGGAACATCCGCAGCGCTTCTCATTAATTGGCTTCGCGACTTTTCTGTCACCCCTACACTCTACATCCCTGACCGCATTGACGAAGGCTATGGCCCAAACAACGATGCAATGTCCGCTCTCGCAAGAGATCACGATCTGATTATTTGCGTCGATTGTGGGACTTTGTCTCATGGCCCTATTGAGGCCGCAAAGGGGGCGGATGTTGTGGTCTTGGATCACCACCTTGGCGGGGAGATATTGCCACCAGCGATGGCTGTGGTGAACCCAAACCGTCAGGATGAATCAGGTGATCTATCACATTTATGTGCGGCGGGCGTTGTGTTTATTGTGCTGGTTGAGGCGAACCGCCAACTCCGCGACGCAGGGTCCAAAACACCTGACCTTATGGGCCTTTTGGACCTCGTAGCACTTGGTACAGTTGCCGATGTTGCACCCTTGATCGGCGTCAATCGTGCCTTTGTGCGCCAAGGTCTGAAAATAATGGCGCGTCGCCAACGGGTTGGACTGGTGGCACTGGCAGATGTTGCCAATATGGATACCGCACCATCATCGCATCATCTTGGTTTTTTGTTTGGCCCACGAGTCAATGCAGGTGGTAGAATTGGCAAGGCGGACCTTGGTGCAAGATTACTAGCAACGACTGATCCACGTGAAGCGCAATCCATGGCTGAGCGTCTTGATGAATTGAACACCGAACGTCGAGAGATTGAAAACCAAGTCCGCGAAATGGCCATTGAACAAGCCGAACAGCGCGGGACTGACAGACCACTAGTTTGGGCCGCGGGTGAGGGCTGGCATCCGGGGGTGGTTGGTATCGTCGCTGCACGTTTGAAAGAGGCCACCAACCGTCCCACGATTGTGATCGGTTTGGACGGCCAATTCGGCAAAGGGTCCGGTCGATCTGTATCTGGCATTGATCTTGGTGCAGCGATCCAGCGCTGTGTCACTGAGGGTTTTTTGATTAAAGGTGGTGGCCATAAAATGGCAGCTGGCCTAACCGTTGCGCGAGATAAGGTGGACGCGGCAATGGAACGCCTGTCAGAACTGCTTGCAAAACAGGGCGCAGGCGATATCGGCCCTGCAGACCTCAAGGTTGACGGGTTACTGATGCCAAGTGCGGCAACGGTGGACCTGATTGAAATTATGGAACAGGCTGGGCCTTTTGGTGCTGGAGCTCCTGCCCCGCGATTTGTATTTCCTGACTGCGAAATCAATTTCACTAAGGTCGTTGGTGCCAATCACTTGAAAGTCACATTTAGCGACGGAATAAGCAAACGGATTGACGCGATCTGTTTTGGAGCCATGGACGGACCAATAGGGCCGATGCTACGCGATCATGGGGGCGCGCGTTTTCATCTTGCGGGGCGTCTAGAAATCAACACATGGCAGGGCCGCAAGAGCCCACAATTACGCCTCGAAGACGCTGCCCCAGCAGGCTAGTTTTATAACCTGCATTTTCCGTCATTTTTTTGGCAGAATCTGCTTGCGTCGCTCTGGAGGTTTGCCTAGATACGCGACATCAATTGCGGTCCCTTCGTCTATCGGTTAGGACGCCAGGTTTTCAACCTGGAAAGAGGGGTTCGATTCCCCTAGGGACTGCCATTGGTTAAAAGATCGTGTTGTTTCTTAAAAATTTAATATTTTAAATTGCCCGATAGTTTCATAACATTGTCTATGTACCTCTATCTAGGTCAGCCCAAGTTTCGTTTGTCAGCTTCGACCTAACCAACATATCATTTACTTATTTTCAGCTCTGTAAGCTCGGTATACAATAATTTCATCTGACACGCGGCATCGTTAAGAATGCGATACACTTGAAACTTAGGGATGACCTGCTGACTACATTTCCGAAACATCTCACACTTGCAGTTATTAAAAAACTTCCCGCAACTTCAATCTTACAAAAAATGACGCTTACATATTGAGATAAATACCATTTAAGAGAATAGTACCATTCCGAGTTAAACTGTCAGTCCCAATACTGATAGCATAATCACAGGCGATACCAGTTTTATCACGCCGAAAATTTATACCCCATCTGAAATGTTGCCATGTGAGAGTGCATTAAATTTTGCGATGCGGCGCCCGTAATGAAGGCTAACATGAATATCAGCCCTGCTTTTAGTCAAGGCAATAACATGCCTTAAAATATTGTATTTCACTTTCTGACTTCACGTCAGCCATCAGGATTTCTGGAACCAATGTTTTTCTAAACTTAAAAGATGTCTATATAATTTAGTCAATGTCATTAGGGGGAGTTGCTATGTGTGTAGCGTACATCTTGATAAAAGCGTCTTTCTTTTGATAACTTGCGCTGTTTTAAAATGATTTTATTTCATCCAAAGTAGATGGCCAAACACATAACGTTATTCAGGCTTTCATGGTCATGCTAATGGCTGCAATGGCCGACAAAGAATATTGAAATTTAATTGCCGCGTGGACATAAAGTGAAGCTAGCAAGTTTGTTGACTTTGTTGATATTTTTTTAATGTATCTATACCGAAAGGTTAGAGCCAAGCATAGTGACCTGTTCACCCCAAAACTTCCCTCATTTTGATTTAGGCTTTTCACAACATTTCGAAGAAAGAAACAGATTTTAACTATCTGAAGTTAATGCAAAGACTGGGTAATTCAGTTCAAATAAAATTAAATGGAACAATTGATCGAAAATTCAAAGCAGGAAATTCTCACCAGTCTGGTTGGGCGCATGACTTTTCACAACCTTGATAGTGGCTTTTGCGTATTGTAACTAAAGGCTCGTCGCCACCGGGACCTAGTCATAATCATTGAGCACGCAGCAATTTTTTCCGCTGAGGGATAGATCACAGTATCTGGTGATTGGGTAAAAGGCCGCAATAACGAACTACAGTTCAAAGCCAAGTTTCTCAGGACATCCACACCATAATCGCTTGAGAGAAACGAGAAATGCCTTGGCTCAGGCGTGATTTAGAGAAATTAATTTGTCTTCGCCAAGCGCATTGTCAAGAACTTCGCTATAGAGTTGTTTAATCTGATCGAAGCAAAACCCCATCGGCTACCGGAAGTCGAGGGTATCTGGCCAAAGCGAGCCAAAAAAATTACTTCGGCCAAGGTTGATCAAAAGGCTATCCACTAGATAATGGTCTTTCTGCATGAGCATAGTGTTATAACAGCCTGGGCCATAAACATTTTAAAAACCCATAGTATCGATGCAGTACAGATTATGAGTTAGAATACCTTCCAATTGACCCATTACAATCGCGTCATCAGATTGCTTTGGACGGACATGATCGCCGAGGACACTTCGGGTCAAAGGGTCCCATTCCACTATATACTAGTTTGTATTTATTAACCGATGGTAACGAGGACAAGTACCGCTCTGATGGGTCTTTAAGATGCTTATTACTAGTCACTACAAATAATCCATGCGTTCAATTTCTCACCCTTTTATATGAAAAAGCCTATAAGAATTTGACAAGTTCTCGAAACCCAGATGTTGCACTTAGTTACTTCGCAATTGAACAGCCCAAGTGAGACAATTCAAAATGGCACCCACTTTCGCTAGCCACTTACAACGTCGAAAATCATAATAAGCGAAAAAATTCAAACCTAAAACATATTTTGCTTTATTTTTAATTGTTGTACTAAGAAAAAGATAACTTTACCCTTAAAAAATCAGTGTGGGAGAGCTGAGCTTAGAGGAGTATTTTAATGCTAATATTAGCTGTAGACGACGATCCAATAATCCTTGAAGTTGTAAAGCATTACATTGAATCTATGGAAGGCTATGAACTTGTCACAGCAGAAAGTGTTGCAAATGCTTTAGAAGTTTTTCAACAAGATAAGCGCCGTTTCGACTGTTTCCTTGTTGATATACAGATGCCAGACATCGATGGAATTGAATTTTGCGTCACATTACGGGACTCAAGTATCTACCAACACACACCGATTATTATGCTGACTGCAATGTCCGAAAAATCATACATTGATAATGCGTTTAGAGCTGGGGCAACAGATTACATAACTAAGCCATTCGAGATTAACAGCCTCAAGGGTCGCCTAAGTTTGGTCAAACAGGTTTCTGAAGATATTCAATCAAAAACTGCAAACCGAACAACATCGACAGATGAGAACACACGACAAAATCAACAACACATTGATCTACATCAACCTTTAACAATTTTCGACGTTGACGGCGTAATTGAAAATCACGCAATGGAAAATTACGTGACGCAACTTTCACGTAAATCACTCTGCGGATCTGTCATACTAGGCTTCACGGTTCGCAACACGGCTGATTTGTACTTTAGACTGTCATCTTATGACTTCTCTTGCGTCATTACGGATGTAAGCGAGGCAATTTCTGATTGTCTTTTACCTACACAAAGACTTGTTTCATATGCTGGTAATGGTACTTTTGTTTGTGTGGTCGAAGGTGCCACCACAATTGATGTCTATCCGTTAGTTGATCAGATTAACTTGTATATTCGCAGCATGGAGCTTTCAGCAAGTGACGGTACAGCGTTGGAGGTTCGTATTTGTGCCGGGCAACCGAACCGCTTAGTTTGGAGCAAAGGTAGCGCAGTTTTGGAAGCTTTACGTGAAGCGCACTTTAGTGCAGAGCAAGCTGCGGCCCAGCTTGAAAAAGATAAAAATAGCATCTGGCTAAACGAACACTTAGCATGATCTCGGCTGAAATGGACAATTTTAATTGACCGCTACGCAATCGTTTTCTCATTCTTTTATCTGAACGTCAAAACATCATTCAAAAGAACCTTGAACTCGTAATCAAATCTGATGACAAGTAAGATAATACCTCTCTATCATTGAAGCAAATTTACATAAAATCGCCGGGTCTTCCGAAACGTTGGGCTCCAGCGATCCGGGTGTTCAAGCAAGAGATGTCCAAACTAAAATTATTTATCTACGTACAAAAAATATTTATTTATAAAAATATCTATCTCGATAATACAGCATTTTTAGAATAAGCGTAAAAATTGATTATCGCTACAAATTAAAGGCTATCGCATTTTTCACATTTTGATAAATTTTTTTGATTGCTTACCTAATAAATCCTTAATTTTATGACCACTATAATAAGGTCAAAAGGATTTTTTATCACGCCTAAAAATACAATTTTTTTGAGGAAATATACTTACCTCGGCTGAACCCATGTTGCCATAAATATCACTATATATATTCAGAATCTTTTAATTTTCTTAACTCAATAAGAGTTTCTGGACCAGTCTTTTCAGGCATCATGACATTTAAAGGCAACATGTCAGGCTTTATCTGCTCTACAATTGCAATTGCGACTTTCTCACAATCATGCACAAAAACTGTTAAATCGCTCAATATTTCAAGTGCAAATTTTACAATCTCCCGAATATCTTTATCATCTTCCAAACGAAAGATAATCATAATAAGCTTTAACTTTAGGTTGATGCATGCATAACCAAAACACAAAATATCTTCAAATTGATGTGAAATATCGCACCTAATCCGTATTAGAATTCAAAATAATATTCTAATCTCAATTTTTTCCAAACATTTTTGACAGCTATTTTGACATATTCACTTTATTTGTTAAAAGCTGGTTTAAACAGATGAAAAAGCTTCGCTTATACACATTATGCCTGTGCTTTTGTGACTATATAATAGGATTGGCATAACTATCCGAAGTAGAGTTGTAGCACCTAGATGTTAGAGCGCTTATCAACATTTTTCTTGGCGTTTGCGACCTTTATCAACGGCAGTATAACTACTTTAAAAATCACAGCGCATCTACTAAAGCTCAGTATTTGATGCAATTTCCATAAGTCCCAACAACCGATTAGAATATTCAAGCACATGTTTAAAACATACAAAGGTACACAAGCTCATGCTTAAGTCAAAAGTCAGTGATTTTTTATATAAACCAACCTTGCTTACTTAGTAACCTATTGAAAACAGAACATGGTTATTTTCTCGAACATTCTTACTGATATAAATCCAAGGAGAAAATGCATTCACACGTAGCAGCCTTCTAAGTAAAATTGAGATATGGAGCTTTATAACCAGCTATTGGGGCAATAATGCCAACGCCATACCAAACCTATCGGGCAGACTGACAGAGTACTTTGAGAATAAATAAATAAATCATGAACAGCAGATCGACGTAAACAGTAGCACTGCATTCATCCAACGCACCTTGACCCAGGGCAAGGCATATGTAAAAAATTAATCCAAAGTATTAACATTTTATCTTAATGACCTAATCCATCTAAACGAGGCTGAAAACTGGCCGGAAAATCAAAACTACTTTAAGGCTAAGCACTATCAGTCGAAGTTCAACATTTAATATATACATCTTCAGATGAGTTAACCTTGGATCAATCTTAGGAAGTAATATGAAAATTCTTGCTGTTGACGACAATTCAATCACTCTTGGACTACTAAAAATGCTGGCTGCAAGGGCTGGATTTACAGATATATTAACTGCAACTTCTGGTGAAGTTGCACTGAGTATGATCAATAAGGGCGATATAGTTTTTGATTGTCTGTTACTGGACATCAGCATGCCAGCCATGAATGGGATAGAGCTTTGCGGTCTAGTTCGTGCAATTCCTACCTACAATAAAACCCCCATCATAATGCTGACTGCTATGACAGACAAAGATAATATTGACAGCGCTTTCATTGCTGGTGCTACGGATTACGCTACTAAACCTTTTGATGTTGTAGAACTAGACGCACGACTGCGCTCGGCAGAAACGGTAGTCAGAAACACAAAAATGGAACTGAAAAAAGACTTCAAGGAAACAGAACAATCTCAATCTGATCAAACCCAAAAGCAAGATTCTGATCTGACGGGAGAAATTCAGATCGAGGGTATAGATGGTCTAATTGGGTACGACGTCTTCAGAAATTATATAGCGCAATTGTCGAGAGCCGGTCTAGCAGGTTCTCAAGTGATAGCTGTCAAAATCGACCAGATTGACACCATTCATGCAAAAGCATCTACTGATGAATTTCTTTATGCGCTTACCGAGGTAGCAGACGCAATTAGTGATACTATCAAAACAAATGGTTACATGATGGCGTATGCAGGGAACGGCATTTTTCTTGTTGTTTCAAATAAGGCATCAATGGAATCTTCTGTTAAAATGGAGGCCGAAATTCAACACTTACTTGATGAACGAGGCACCGAATATGACAATAGTGATCCTTTAGATATTGAAATAGCCATCGGAAATCCAATCCGGCCAAGCTTTAACAAGTCGCAACAAATTCGAAAAACCTTTGCGCGTGCTATCGCCCGCGCAGAAAATCGATCGTTGAGAAGGAAGAATGAACCAAAACTACCATACATACGACTTATTAAAAAATAAAATTTCGCAAACACTTTGCCTTATTGTTTACATTAACTTTAGGCTGAATTTACATTATTCACTGATAAAGTCGTTCAACTCAAGCAGTCTGTAAAATACAAAAGTCTGTTATTTACTTGAAAATCGTGGAAAATGTGTGCCTAAGGAACCTGTCGATCTTAACCGCGTAAATAAAACACAAATTAAACTGTTCATCGCGGTTTTGAAGGTGGCA
>JBLILC010000079.1:0-12561 GCA_047635635.1 Octadecabacter sp.
TCTTTGCTGAAAAACAAAATGAGTTTGCAGTAGTTTTAAAAAACTACTGCAAACAATTTCAGCAGAGCGTATTTTAAGTTTTATTTTACATGAAATGCCCAAATTTTTAATCACTAATTCACTGCTGAGTACATTATCATACAACTTATAATTTTTTGCACTTAAATGCGTAAATAAAAGCGCTTTAAGTTAAATTAAATTGACCAGGAATCATTGCGGCTTCAATTGAGAACCGTCGTCATACAAATCATAATCGTAGCAATGTAAGATCATTATGATGCGTAACACCCCTGTGGAGGATCTAATAATGCGTGCGAACGATTCCATTATGGCGTTTACCAAGAGGCTATCAATCGTGATGGGACAGCCATGCATGAAAATTTGAATTTCAACGCCTGTGATTAAACTCTACCAACATGAAGCTACAAAGATGCAACCACCTAGAATAAGTTTAAAAACAAAACAAAATCTTATTATATCATTTTTTTTGTCGCAAAGTTAAAGTAGTCCAGTCCACGATCTCATCTCGATAGACTAAATTAAACCCCGATCGGGCATAAGCCGCGATTATCTCGTCGGCTTGTTCGTTCAACAGTCCTGAGAGAATCGCAAAAGCTCCTAACTTAGTATTTTTTGCCATATCTGGCGCCAACATAATCAGCGGTCCCTTGAGAATGTTTGCAAATATTAGATCAAAAGGTGCGGCACTAACCAGGGTAGGATCATCAAAACCCGAAGCCGTTACACACGTCACCGCCCCCGACATCGCATTTGCAGTCAAGTTGATTTCAGCCACTTCGATGGCAATCGGATCAATATCGCTGGCAATAATATTTGCATTAGTGGTCTTGGCCGCCGCCATCGCAAGCACCGCAGTACCACATCCAACGTCAACCACATCACTAAAAATCTCCCCGTTGGTGAGCAACCGATCAAACGCACGCAGACAGCCCAGCGTCGTACCGTGGTGCCCCGTGCCAAACGCCAGTGCCGCATCGACGAGAAGACCGACGCGACCATCTGGTGGCGCATCAACGACATGTGATCCATAAACAAAAAATCGCCCTGCATCTACGGGCGGCAATTCACGTTTCACGTGGGCAACCCAGTCGATTTCTGGCAGCTTTCTAACATCAAATGACTTGATCCCAAAGGTCGCAGCCAAGAGTGCCAGTGACGCGTCATCAGGTGCATCCTCGAAATAACCACCAACCTCCCACATACCGCTGTTGTCTTCGACTTCGAATACCCCAACCCCCGTTGGTGCAGGCAGCATACCCTCCATCGCATCACTTATAGCTTGAGCGGCGGATTTGCCCATAATTATGGTTAACGCTGTAAATGTAGCCATGGTCTACTCCGCGAAGTGTGTTGCACGTATGCGCATGAAAATTGTCTCGTTGCCTTCAACTGGATGGCGAGGGATCATCAGTGCCAGAACTAACGAAACAAGTGCCATGCCAGCTGCGGCCAAAAACACCAGTTGCGGCGACGTAAGCCACAAATATCCCAAACCAGCAGGTAAAAAAACTGCCGCAATATGGTTGATTGTGAATGCAACCGCCGCCGTTGGCGCAATGTCTCGAGGATCGGCGATCTTTTGAAAGTAAGTTTTAAGCGCCAGCGCAAGGCTGAAAAAGATATGGTTGAAGACGTATAAAGCCGAGGCCAAAATTACCCCCCAGCCAAAGAAATATAATCCACCATACAGGAAGAAGATCACTGCCAACCCTAAATATTCAAACACCAATGCGTTGCGTTCGCCAAATAAGGACACTGCCTTGCCAACCAACGGGGCAGTTAACATGTTAGCCATAAGTGTGATCAAAAATAACGACGTGACCTCGTGCACAGCAAATCCAAATTTCTCAACCATCATAAATCCTGCAAAGACCACAAAAATCTGACGGCGTGCACCAGACATGAATTGAAGCGCGTAATACAACCAGTAGCGTTTGCGCAGAATAAACTGTTTGCGCTGGGGGTTAGGCGATTTAAATTGCGGATACGCAAACAGACAAAACACTGCAACGCAGGCGGTCAATCCACCCGACAACCAATAAACGATTGAATACGATAGATCAAAAGCTTCCCAAGTCAGCACTATCAGCAAATAGGCCAAAAACGTCGCACCCGAACCAGCAGCGATGATCCAACCCAAAGTCTGTGGCGCATGGTCCTTATCTATCCATTGTAACTGCAAAGACTGGTTAACCGTTTCATAATAGTGAAAGCCAATCGAGCTTAGCATCGTGATTGTTAGGATGCCACCTATGCTTGGAAACTGCGCCGTAAGCGCCGTTGCTACGCCAAGCATGGCCAAAGCCACAAGTCCTAAAACCTGCTCGCGAACTAACATGAGCAGCACGATTACACCGATAGCGAAAAACCCCGGAATCTCACGAACAGTATGAAGCCAGCCAATGTCCGAACCATTAAAATCAGCAACTTCAATTACAAAATTATTTAACAACGCAGACCACGTAGAAAACGCAATCGGCATAACCGCTGCCATCAGAAACAACAGTGTTACGGGTCTACGCCAAAACGGCAGAATTTGCGTATCAGCAAGGGAAACAGTTTTCATAATAATAGCGTTACGCCCGCTCAACAGAATTGTCGAACCTAGAATTAACGAATAGAGGATTTCATGCAAAACCAATATTGGAATAACCCAAATAACAGATTCACCCTAAGACATAGTGGTCAGCGAAAACCCAAACACACCAAGCAAGACTAATCGCGTAAACACAATAAATTAACATCAGTACCGAACACCATGCTGCGCGTTATTAAAAAATGACCCCAAGGCCATTCATTTTCACAAAGCAAATTGAGTACCCTAGAGCATATGCCTGACGACCTGTTTTCGGGTGTCGGAAAACTGGGTTGATGTTAAAAATGCGTACAACTCAATCTAGAAACAAAAG
Source organism: Octadecabacter sp. (assembly GCA_047635635.1). GTDB lineage: Bacteria > Pseudomonadota > Alphaproteobacteria > Rhodobacterales > Rhodobacteraceae > Octadecabacter. The sequence continues at coordinate 2,931 of JBLILC010000079.1, forward strand.
GCTTCATCAGAATCGCAGGCACCACACCCCATCACTTTTAATTTTTTTTAAACCAGTTTTTAATTCTAAATCATCCTTGGAAATGCCAACAGGGAGGAGATTTTGGTATCGATTTGTTCGTAAAGTAAAGACAAAATCTAATAAAAATTCTGTGGATCAATATCAATCGCCATACGCAAATCTCCACCAAACTTAAACTGCGCTGTCCATGCCAACAGTGCTTTTTGCAATTGCGCAGACTTGTCAGCCTTCACCAACAAACGCACACGATGCCTTCCGCGTATCCGCGCAACTGGCGCAAGTGCAGGACCATAAACCTGTGCGCCAACTTTGCGCAATGGACCGTCCATACGAGCCATTCTCGTGCCTAACTCAAAAACTTCTTGCACATTGGGTGAAGATAAAACGATCCCAGCCATGCGCCCATAGGGCGGCACGCCCGCAGCGCGTCGCTCAGCCGCTTCGGCAGACCAAAATGCCTCTTCATCACCGCCTAAAATGGCACAAATAACAGGATGTTCTGGCTGAAATGTCTGCAACACTGCCTCGCCTGCAATATCGGCGCGCCCTGCACGCCCGGCAACCTGACGCATCAATTGAAAAGTCCGTTCGGCTGCGCGTAAATCCGAACCTTTCAGCCCAAGATCAGCATCGATGACACCCACAAGGGTCAGTTTCGGAAAATTATGTCCCTTGGCAACTAGTTGTGTACCAACAATCACATCTGCCTCACCGCGTGCAATACTTTGAATATGCTCTTTCAAAGCCCGCGCCGAACTATATAAATCAGAACTTAATACAGCAACCTGCGCGTCCGGAAATAACACTTGGGCTTCTTCGGCCATGCGTTCAACTCCGGGCCCGACAGGGGCCAACTTACCCACAGCATCGCACGATGGGCACACCGTCAGCATGGGTTTAGTCTCACCGCATTGATGACACATCAAGCGTTTTAAAAACCGGTGCTCCACCATTGTCGCGTCGCAATCATCACAGCTAATCTGGTGCCCGCAAGCGCGACAAATTGTAACCGGTGCATAGCCGCGACGGTTCAGAAATAACAACGATTGTTCACCCTTCTCCAATCTGCTTTCAACCATCCTCTGCAACGTCGGTGACACCCATCGCCCTCCAGGTAAATCTTCAATGCGCATATCAATCGCAGACATCTTTGGCAGAACGGCTGCGCCGTATCGCGACGCCAACGTCACGCGAGCATACTTACCAGCCTCAACATTCGCCCAAGACTCCAAGGATGGTGTGGCTGATGCCAAGACAACCTGCGCTGCGTTCAATGACGCACGCAGCACGGTCATATCGCGTGCATTATAAATTACACCGTCTTCCTGTTTGTAAGACGTGTCATGTTCTTCATCGACAACTACCAGCCCAAGGTCGTAAAATGGCAAAAATAAAGCCGATCGCGCTCCAACGATCAATTGCGCATCACCTTGCCCGACCATGCGCCAGCAACGTCGCTTTTCAGTCATCGACACGCCACTGTGCCATTCTGCAGGCTTGCAGCCAAACCGTGCTTCGACACGCATCAAAAATTCAGCTGTCAGCGCAATCTCCGGCAGCAGTACTAAAGCTTGACGGCCATGACGCAAACATTCTGCCACAGCTTCAAGATACACTTCTGTTTTACCCGATCCGGTAACACCCTTTAACAACGTGGTACCATACGTACCCGACCGCACAGCATCACTCAATATTTTCGCACCAAACGCCTGATCATCGGTTAATTTTTTGCCACCATGGTCTGGATCAAGGAAGGGGTATGGCAGATCACGCGGGGCGTCTTCTTCACTGACAGCACCCAGTTTGACTAAACCTTTGATTACAGACGTCGTAACACTTGCAGAATTCGCGATCTCTTTCAACGTAAACGCCAAACCGTCATAGTCACGCAACAAGCCCAAGACCCTGGCGCGCGCATCAGTCTTCCGCGTTAGTTCATTTGTTCCCAGCCGGTAAACTTTACGCATTGACGGCGCATCACCTAAACCAGGCGCGCGGGTTGCAAGCCTCAACATCGCGTTCATAGGGGTCAGGGTATAGTCAGCAGCTTTGACCAGGAATTGCCGCATCTCATCAGTCATAGGCGCTACATTCAGCACACGCATTACACTGCGCACTTTTTTAATGTCAAAGTTACCATTGCCCGCGCCCCAAACCACCCCCAGAACCTTGCGCGGTCCCAAAGGCACCTCAACAAACGCACCCATCTGGCAGCCACCCTCGGGGGCTTTGTAATCTAGCATACGGTTAATTGGCTGCGCAGTCTGAACACCCACCAAATCACCTTCGTTGAAAAACTCTTGATCCATTAGGCGGCTTTGCGCAACGTCGCGGTCAGCACACCCATCGTAATTAAAACGTTGCCACCGATGCGGGTCATCCAGCTCAGAGAAGCCAGTTTGCAAATGGTTACGCGTAAGCGTTCTGCCAGCAGCACGTAAATCCGTGCGTGGATCGCGACCAGTATCTCAAAGTGAGGCATCAACGCAGCTGCTGCACAAATCAACTCAGGTATAAAAAAATGAAAGACATAATACCCCTTGGGCTTCAGCAACGTTAAAATTGATACCATGCAAAAAACTTTGCGCACGCTAGATCGGGACACGCCCTCAATCCAGATTACCATAACACTGCCGACCGACCGGATCACGCCGATGCCCATCCAGAAGAAATTGACCATGCCTACCCATTTCTGCGCAATAGACAGTGTTGCCAATGCTATTACCAACGCGGTCAATTCAGCAAAGTATGCGGTCATCGCGACGAAATCACGTAGGGTTAAACAAACTTCTGGCGCCACCTTACGGAGTTGGGGCGACGCTTTTGTTAACGTCAGTAGCTCTATTGTGCCAGAAATGATGATTAAAGCCACCATCACAGTGACAAATATCATCCAAAGTGAAAGGTCCATGAGGGGGAATCTCCTGAGCACGAGGTTGTGCTTTCCATTAGACACCCGCGCCGGAACGCGCACAACCGCCCCTTACAGTGCGCCGCGCTTTGCGCTATGTCAGCAACGAAATCATTAACCCTAAATTTAGCCCCATAAACTTCAGCAGGAGCCAAAACCATGAAATTCTTCGTAGACACCGCAGACGTAGTTGCCATCAAAGAACTTAACGACCTTGGCATGGTCGACGGCGTGACTACAAATCCATCGATCATCGCCAAATCAGGATTGAACATTCTCGAAGTCACAAAAGAAATTTGTGACCTTGTTGATGGCCCCGTTTCAGCAGAGGTCGTCGCCACAGACGCCGAACATATGATCGCCGAAGGCCGCAAGCTGACAAAAATTGCTGATAACATCGCAGTAAAGGTGCCGCTGACATGGGATGGCCTCAAGGCATGCAAAGTGCTGACAGATGAGGGTAATATGGTCAACGTGACGCTTTGTTTCTCCGCCAACCAAGCGCTGCTGGCTGCTAAGGCTGGCGCCACCTTCATCTCACCGTTTATAGGGCGCCTCGATGATATTAACCTGGACGGGTTGGAATTAATTGAGGATATTCGCCTGATCTATGACAACTACGGCTTTGAAACACAGATCTTGGCTGCCTCCATCCGCAACGCCAACCATATGTCTGAATGTGCAAAAATCGGCGCTGACGTTTGCACCGCACCACCAAATGTCATAAAAGCTATGGCGAACCATGTCTTGACCGACAATGGTTTGGCCGCATTCCTGGCAGACGCTAAGAAGGCTAATATTAAGATTGTTTAAATCTACAGCACGTTTTTGGACTATGATGGGGGCGTTGCCCCCGTCTCAGTGCGTTTTATAAAAGATGTTTTAGCGGAATAATAAACAGTTCACTACATCAATTCTACCTTACAACACCATGCAACTACAATAAATAACCCTAGCCTGACCGTACCTGTGTCTGCTAAACACAATCTCAACCAGTGAGGTGAGACGAGCATGAGCATAATCAGTGATCCCCTTTTGAATGCCCCAATATTAAATGATGACGTTCGTTCAAGAATTATGTCTGACCCATCATCTTTGCTAGAAGACAAAGATATTATGGGTGCTCTAGTTGCTGCAAATGAAAAAAACAGGGGTGGAAATATAGTTGATATGCGCGGCATCGCAATGGATCGGCTTGAGGCGCGCCTTGAACACCTTGAAGACAACCATCGCAATGTGATTGCTGCTGCGTATGAAAACCTTGCTGGAACAAACCAAATCAACCGCGCGATTTTACGGATGATGGACGCGACCCAGTTCGAACCGTTCTTACGCGATCTACGCGGTGAAGTGTCTGATATATTACGTGTAGATGCGGTGCGTTTAGTTCTGGAATCAGCACTACCGGACACCGATCCTTTGGTATTGCGCCTTAACGATGTACTTTCGGTGGCCGAACCAGGATTTGTGCGCGATTATATTGACAATGGACGAGCCGTTCCACTGCGCCAAGTTACATTACGCCCGGTTCGCACAGACGACACAGGCATTTTTGGCGACAAGGCAGACTTCATCCGCTCAGAAGCCTGTATGCAGCTTAACCTTGGTGAAGGGCGCCTTCCGGGCATGTTGATATTCGGTGCCAAAGACCCGCACCAGTTCACACCTCAGCAAGGCACTGATTTACTAAAGTTTTTTGTGGGCGTTTTTGAACGAGTGATGAGGCGCTGGCTCAGCTGATGATATCTCCTGCTATGTTATCATCATTGGGCGATTGGCTGGATCATCAGCGCGCCCTGAACGGGGCAGCAGCCAACACCATCACAGCCTATCAAACTGACCTTTTGGGTTTCTTGAGCTTTATGACCCTCTATCACGGTGACGCGCAGGGTCTGGGCCCAATTTCTTGTATCACTGTCAGCGACATGCGAGCGTGGATGGCATCAGAACGCGAGCGAGGTGTAGCAGCCCGATCCTTGGCTCGTAGCCTATCAGCGGTCAAATCTTTTTACCGTTGGCTCGCAGATCGTGAAGACTTCGAACCCACTGCCGTGTTATCGACCAGATCGCCCAAATTTCAGAAAAAACTACCACGTCCGTTGGCCGTCGATGCAGCACGCGCCATGATCGACACTGTCGAGTTGCAAGCACGTGAACCTTGGGTTGCCGCGCGCGATGTCGCCGTTGTTACGCTGCTGTACGGCTGTGGTTTAAGAATATCTGAGGCACTTGGCCTGACCTCCGCCGATGTGCCATTACCTACAATTCTGCGCATAATTGGTAAGGGCGGCAAGGAACGCCTTGTCCCGGTGATCCCTGCAGCACGTAAAGCTGTAAATGCCTATTTGGATGCTTGTCCGTATTCAACAACGGCAAATCAGCCAATCTTTCGCGGCAGCCGTGGTGGGCCACTTTATCCCAAAGCAATTCAGAATGTCATGGCAAATTCTCGCATGCAGCTTGGTCTGCCCGCAACAGCCACACCGCACGCTATGCGTCACAGCTTTGCAACTCATCTACTGAATGCCGGTGGTGATCTGCGATCTATCCAAGAATTGCTTGGCCATGCGTCTCTGTCAACAACCCAAAACTATACCGCCATAGACACCACTCGTCTTATGGAGGTCTACGACGCAGCTCATCCACGTGCCAATCCGCAGACAACAAGATAATTGAGCGCAAAACCCGACTTGCCCTGCCCATCTCATTCGGTCATGACAATCAAATGAATGCAAAAGCCAAAGCCCTCGCCGTCCACCTGTTTACCGCTACAGGTGCCGTCTTTGCCATGCTCGCCATGATTGAAGCGATCCAGAAAGACTGGGCATCAATGTTCGTGTGGCTCATCGTGGCGTTTGCCGTTGACGGAGTGGATGGACCACTGGCACGCCATTATAATGTGAAGAAATACGCGCCACAATTTGACGGCGTATTACTTGATCTGATCATCGACTACCTGACATATGTGTTCATCCCCGCCTATGCGCTATTTGCATCTGGCCTAATGGATGGCTGGTCGGGTTTGGCTGCCATCATTGTGATCACCTTTGGATCCGCACTTTATTTCTGCGATACACGCATGAAAACAAAAGATAACTCTTTTTCGGGCTTTCCTGGATGTTGGAATATGCTGATCTTGGTGCTGTTTGCATTATCACCTCCATGGTGGGCTTGCCTGATCCTTGTGGCGGTTCTTGCTGTAGCGATGTTCCTGCCTATCAAGTTCGTGCATCCTGTGCGCACTGACCGCTGGCGCTTCATATCACTCCCAATGGCATTGGCTTGGACCATCTTTGCAGGCTTCGCTGCTTGGGAAGGGTTTGTTTTAGAACCTAGCGTCTTTTGGGGCTTGATGATCACGTCGATCTACCTTCTCGGCGCTGGCGCTTTGCAGCAAGCACTGCACGGGCAAGACGGGTAACTGAGCCACTAAATCAGAAAGCCACTCGCACGTTGATGGCGCAGCAAGGCGACTTTTTGTTTCCACGCCACCTTTACTGGAAAATCCTTTTAGCCCCTTGGAGCCCCCATCACGCGTTGACACGGAATTACCACTAGCACAGGATTCCTGCCACAGGCTGAAACAACAGATTGCTTCGATTGCTTTTGAGCATTTACAATATTAGTGTGTGTCAAGGTTTCTCCAAACAGGATCGCAGACATCTGGCTGCAAACCGTTCGCTTAATATCTGATCCGTCGACTAGAAATGGCAGATCAATAACCTCAAGTTTACCAGTGTCATACGCCTGTAACTGCAGCTCAGCCTCTCTCAGAAGTAGTGTCTCATCAACACAAACCCCTTCAGCGCGAACAATCGCGCTGTCGTCTTCCCTAAGGGTGAAGGGGCCGAATTGTGTAGGAACTGTGAGGCATAACGTAGCCTCACCTTCACCAATTTTAACGCCATCAGCAATCCGATTCTTGCGCTTTACCCTAGCGAAGTTTCGCAGCGCGCACAAACACCAGAATGACTGTACGTGCCAACGTCTGGCAGGGTTTTCCAGCATCGTTCACATTTACTTCCTTCGGCCATAGCAAACACTACCCCCACACCTGCTGTATCATCCAAGCTAAAGGCACCATCAGGTGTATCACCCTTTACAACAGTGATCTGACTAGTGATGCACAAATCTGCGAAAGTATCGTGGTTGGTGATGATCGCCGCCAGCTCCTCGCTCAAATACACCGTCGGTGCGGCTTCCAATGACGATCCGATAACCTTAGCCGTCCGCTGTTGTTCCAGCGCGCCTGTTACTACACGACGCACTCCACGCACTGTTTCAAACCGTATCGCCAGTTCATCATCGCACCATTCCTGTGGCGTATCTGGGAAATCAACCAAATGCACCGATGTGTTCGCACCATTACGTTCCAACCAGACCTCTTCCATCGTAAACGTCAGGATAGGGGCAAGCCAAGTTGTTAGCCGTGCATACAGATGATCCAGCACGGTCAGCGCCGCGCGGCGGCGATCCGTATCGCTATCACAATAAAGCGCATCCTTACGGATATCAAAATAGAACGCCGACAGGTCCAGCGTGGCAAAATCAAAAATCGCGCGGAACACTCCTTGGAAATCGTACTTGGTGTAGCCCTCACGTACGACGCCATCCAACACCGCCAGTTTATGAAGGATCAACTGCTCAAGCTCTGGCATGTCATCGCGCTCAACCGCCTTTGAAGCATCAAAGTCACCAAGTGACCCGAGCATGTAGCGCAAAGTGTTTCGTAAGCGGCGATAACTATCGGCCACACCTTTTAGGATCTCATCGCCAATGCGTTGGTCATTGGTAAAGTCTACCTGCGCAACCCAAAGCCGCAAGATATCGGCACCGTATTGCTGCACGATCTTTTCGGGCACAATGGTATTGCCTATGGATTTGGACATTTTCATGCCCTTTTCATCCAGCGTAAATCCATGCGTCAAAACCCCTCGGTACGGCGCGCGACCAATGGTGCCACAGCCCTGCAACATGGATGAATGGAACCAACCACGATGCTGGTCGGTACCCTCAAGGTACAAATCAGCAAGTCCATCTTCAGACCCGTCTTCACGGTCCCGTAATGTAAACGCGTGGGTTGAGCCGCTATCGAACCAAACGTCCAGAATATCCATTACCTGGTCGTATTCATCATGGTTATGGTCACCCCCAAGGAAACGCGACTTCGCACCATCCTTATACCACGAATCTGCGCCTTCAACTTCAAACGCCTCAAGAACCCGCGCATTCACATTCGAATCGCGCAACAAATAGTCGTCATCTGTTGGCTGCGCGCCCTTCTTAGTAAAACAGGTCAATGGAACGCCCCATGCTCGCTGGCGTGACAGCACCCAATCAGGCCGACTTTCGATCATAGAATACAGGCGATTGCGCCCCTTTTGAGGCGTCCACGTCACCAACTCATCGATTGAGCGCAATGCCCGTTCGCGAATCGTCATGCCATAAGTGTCTTGTCCGTCGCCAACTGCATTATCTACCGCAGCAAACCACTGCGGCGTGTTACGAAAGATGATCGGCGCCTTGGAACGCCACGAGTGTGGGTAGGAATGTTTGATCTTGCCACGCGCCAACAGCCCACCAACTTCGGCCAACTTCGCCATGACAGCACCATTCGCATCGCCCTCCCAGTCGCCCTTCTTAGCCTTTTCACGTAAGATGCGTTTCCCCCCAAAAAACGGTAGGTCTTCGCGGAATGACCCGTCATCCATGACGTTGTAAGTGATAACCTGTTGCAACATGCCGAGGTCGCGATACAGTTCGAATTCCTCCATGCCGTGGCTCGGTGCGCAATGCACAAAACCGGTGCCTTCGTCATCCGTCACAAAATCAGCAGCACGAAAATCACGCAGATCATCCCATTCACCGTTTGAACCTTCAGAACCCGCCAATGGGTGCTTCAGATCCAGTGTCGCCAACTCATCACCAGTTATATCGCGGACCCGGATCCACATATTATCGTTTAGCCGCGCTTGCCCAAACACTTCTGACGCTAATTTATCAGCAAGCAAAAACCTTTCACCCACATCGGCCCAACATTCGTTCGGTGACGATGTGACCTCGTACAGCCCATAAGAATAGCCTGCACCAAATACGACGGCCTTATTGGACGGAAGCGTCCACGGAGTCGTTGTCCAAATTACCACATTTGCATCCTGCAAATCGCCTTCAGTAGCGACTTTAAACTTCACCCAAACTGTGTAGCTGCTCTTGTCATGGTACTCCACCTCAGCCTCAGCCAAAGCTGTTTCCTCAACGGGTGACCACATTACAGGCTTGGATCCTTGATAAAGCGTGCCGTTCATAAGAAACTTTTGAAATTCCTCAGCAATGACTTTTTCAGAATGAAAGTTCATTGTTAGATATGGCGTATCCCAATTGCCAGTGATCCCAAGGCGCTTGAACTCCTCACGCTGGATATCGACCCAACCGGTAGCAAATTCACGACATTCCTGACGGAACTCCACCACATCGACAGCATCCTTATCTAGACCTTTTTCACGGTACTTTTCCTCAATCTTCCATTCGATCGGCAGACCATGACAATCCCAACCAGGGATATAACGCGCGTCTTTGCCCATCATCTGCTGGCTGCGAACGACCATGTCTTTCAGGATTTTGTTCAGTGCATGACCAATGTGCAGATGCCCGTTAGCATAGGGTGGCCCATCATGCAGCGTAAACGCCTCACGCTCCTCA
>JBLILC010000080.1:0-12456 GCA_047635635.1 Octadecabacter sp.
GGCAGCGCAGCGCCTCCAACGGGTCAGATGTGTCATGCAACGCCAAGCCATGTGCAACCACATCAGTCTTACGCGCCAAACCATCATCATCCACACCAGTACCGCGGCCGGTCCATTCAGCTGCAGTCCCGCCAACTACAGCCGCCGCGACGGCTGCCGCTGACGTTGTGTTACCAATGCCCATTTCGCCCGTGACCAGAAGGTCAGCCGTTGGGTCAACTGCATTCCAACCTGCCATCAACGCAATCACGACCTCTGCTTCACTCATCGCGGGGGCGGTGGTGAAATCCTGTGTCGGCAGATCAAGATCAAGCGCATGCACGTTCAATACCGCACCAAAGGTTTTAGCTAATTGGTTGATTGCCGCTCCACCATATTCAAAATTGCGCACCATCTGCGCTGTCACTTGAGGTGGAAACGCCGACACACCTTTCGCACAAACGCCGTGATTTCCCGCAAAAACAATAATCTGCGGCTTTTCAATACTAGGACGATCCGTATCACGCCAACTTGCATACCAAATTGCCAATTCTTCCAATCTTCCCAAAGCACCAGGCGGCTTAGTTAGTAGTCCATTGCGTTCCTTAGCCCCCAAAATAGATACCATATCAGGGGCCGTTGCAGCCTCTAGTATTACGCGAAATTCGTTTAAAGTGGCGAAGGGTGCAGTCATATTAAATGGCCTCATTGCAAACATTTCATGTAGTCACTACCCAATGGAATAAAAATGATCAGACAGGAAGCGAAAGCTTGGCGCATAACATCGACAAATCAGAATTTACCAAACTGTGGGACATTGCTGCCGCATTAGGATTGCTTAGCCGTTTGCCCGTGCGTATTGAAATCGATAGCGCAACTGCGCGGGGTGCAGCTTCAGCGTGGGCGTACCCGATTGCAGGTTTGATCTTGGGTACGCTGGCATGCGCCATTGGCCAGATTGCTCTGTGGATAGGCCTGCCAAACAGTCTCGCTGCCGGCCTCACTCTCGCGGCGCTTGTGATCATAACTGGCGCCATGCACGAAGATGGATTGGCTGATACAGTAGATGGTTTATGGGGAGGTTGGGATAAAAACAACAGACTAAAAATCATGAAAGACAGCCATACAGGTGTCTACGGTGTACTCGCTTTGACGTTGGGCATCGGTCTTCGCTGGCAGGCTCTCACTCTCATTATTGACCAAAATGCACTGTGGCCCGCCATCCTTACTACGGCCATGTTAAGTCGCACGGTAATGGTTCCCATTATGGCCAAGCTGCCGCATGCACGTAAAGATGGCCTTAGCCAATCCGTTGGGCGACCTGATACGAAAATAGCTTTAGTTGCTTGCGGCATTGCAACCATCGCCTCCTTGATACTGCTTCAGTATACTGGGCTTTGGCTTCTAACTATGGCACTTCTTACCACCCTAGCTTGCGCGACAATAGCAAAGGCCAAAATTGAAGGGCAGACTGGTGACATACTTGGAGCAACACAACAAGTTAGTGAAATTACCATGCTACTAACCCTAGCAACTTTGCTTGTATAAGTTTGATCTTCAAAAGGCTCCTAAAGTTCATGAACAAAAACCGTTGCCCGCCGTTTGGACGTAATTTTATCCAAAGACTACACAGTTTGGAACCGACCGTTCATCAGGGTCGAAAAATCGTCATAACTATTTCCAGTACGGTGCAACAATTGCGCAAATGTTTTGTGGTACAACTTCACTAATAGTATGATCTGTCAATCCACCATTTTAGGCACCAGAAAGCATTATGGCCTCCTCCCATTAAAACTCCCACGAAGCTCTTGTCAGGTGCAGGCGAGCCGCAAAAGTTACTTCGGTGTAACCATCCAATCAAGATCTACCACACTCGATAGAGCAAACTTACAGAGCGTCTGGTAGATAAATAACGTCCTCATGATCAAGCTTTTAATTGAATAGTTGGCCTAAACATCAAGCTCTTTAAGATCACCAGCGCAAACTGGCCATAACCTGTTACATCACCCTCCGCACACCAGTGTCATGGAATAAAAATCAGCTTTCCTCATACATACAAGACGTCAGTGCATCATTTTACTCGCGATCAATACTCTCGAATGCAGACCATTAGATACAGTTGCCCAAATTACTGTGCTGATACTTATTGGACACAGTTCGAGGCGCAGGTTTTGTAAACTTAAAGGCCAAAGCCCCCCGCTAACACCAAATTCATTGTACACAAAGCACCGCGAGCAAGGCCATGCAACAGCGATGACACCAGACGCAGTGCTCTTTGAGTGATTACACTAAATCTGTTTTTCAGGCATCTGGACAATCAACCCATCTAACGTATCCGTGACTTTCAACTGGCAAGTCAAACGCGACCGAGCTGGATCCGGTTCATACGCAAAATCAAGCATGTCTTCCTCCATAGCGTCCTTGGCTGGCACTTTTTCAATCCAGCCAGAATCAATATAAACATGGCAAGTCGAACATGCACAGGCACCGCCACAATCGGCCTCAATCCCGGGAATGCCATTGTCTCGCGCGCCTTCCATTACCGTAAGCCCGTTGGCGACCTCTACAATATGTTCTTTTCCGCTATGTTCGATGTAGGTAATCTTTGCCATTGTTGTGGACCTTTCTGAATGAAACGATTGGATATTAGATAGGGCGCGCTGCACAACCCTGCCACCCCTTTTGCATAGTAAAATGCATCAAACATGGCACGCAAACGACACCATTGGCCTACTTTTTCACCAACACCTCCAATGCAGGCTTTGTCTGTGCGTCTATGTAGGTTATGAGACATAAAAATTGGGCCATCAGTGTCTGAGGATGAGCAGGTTAATTTGTCTCAAAAACGATCGAAGCAAAGCCTAGTGGCCCTCTCCTTTTTATTAGGAACGGGATTGAGTATGTTGTCTGCTTGTATGGATACAGCGCAAGTTACCCACTCTGGAAATTATGATGATGGCTCACTGGCCAATTCCGTGACAGTAGATCCCTCACAAAGCACTTGTTTTGACAGTTCAACCACGCCTGCAATTATTGAAACTGTCACTGAACAAGTCATGTTGCAGTCCGCATCTATGCTCAGCGATGACATAGTCACCCCCCCCACCGCATTCCGAACGGTGACCCGACAACAAATCATGCGAGAACGTCGTAAAGTTGAATTTGAAATTCCCTGCAGGGCCATCATGACCCCCCAGCTTATAGCATCCGTTCAACGCGCCTTGATTGCACGAGGCTATTACAATGGGCCCATTAACGGTATTATTGACTCACGCACAAAAGATGCAATTGAACGATTTCAAACTGCACAGGGCTATGTGCAAACCAGTATGCTAACACTGCAAACTGCACGTATTCTCGGACTTGTAGCTCAGCCACGCGATGTGTTCTAGAAGTGCATATAAATCATGTAAATAACGGTAAAACGCTAATTACAACACCAGTAATCTATAAAACATAACGAGAACAAAAGTTTACTTCTTATCTCGTGCAGCTTTCTCTTCTTTTGATAGCGTCTGGTTCCAAACGTTCTTACTCAGGCCTAAACTTGGGTTAAGTGGTTTAGTCTTGCCTTTGCTAACTTTTCCACCTTTGTTAAGGTATTCTTGAATAAGGGCATCGTCAGTTGTGTCTTTTGGTACATGTTTCATAAGATTAACATTAACTGGTACAAGTGTACTAGGCAACAGCAGCTATGCGAACCAATCTGACAGTATTTAGAGCATGAGTTTCAGTCAGCTATCTACTTTGTCGCGGGCTTCGCTTGGCTGTCTTAATCTGCAAAATATTAAAATTATAATCGATCAATGTCTCAGTATCAAAGGCAATAAAACATAATCATATTGAAAAGCATGAATCATTTTTTTATCAACTAACAAAACACCCAAAATCCTAAAATTCAACCTTAGTAAGCTCAACAACTTCCACCAACAGAACAAATTAATGGTAATGCACTTCATCGGTCGATCTACATTTAAAAAATGGTTTCCCAGCTAAATCAATGAGGGATTAGCATTGACACAACCTATTTTTTTACATGAATTATATTGTTGTCGGAAAATAAATTATCATAAAAATCAAGCATTAAATGTGCTTAAATCTCAGATTATTAGATTGGCCTCGTCAATAAATTTGCTCGGTAGATTGATCAAAAGCTTATTTAATTTGGGCGTTCAATCTTCTTTTAAAATTATCAAGTTTATTAAGAAAATTTTCTTTTAGACGCGCATGCAATGTTTCACCTACATGGCCATGAACAAAAAAGGGCGCCCCAATAGGTTCGCCCTCTTCTAATTTTTTTCTGATCTTATTCTAGCGTTATAGCTACAAACCGTGGCGATCCATCTCGGCGCACAAGCAGCAGCATAGACTTACGACCAGCATCTTGTGCATTTTCAACGCGGGCTTCAAAATCTACAATGCTTGCAATTTTTTGCTGACCAGCCTCAGTTATCAAGTCGCCAGCCAGTAAACCCTTAGTTTCAGCCTCAGAGGCAGCTTCAACCTCGATAATAATCAGCCCACTGCCCGCCTCAACACCAAGACTTTCTGCCATATCTGGGGTGATTTCAGACAGAGTCATACCAAGCATGTTGGACATATTTGGCTTAGTTTCGTCTAACGTATCGCTATCCTCGGGGAAGGCCGCCGCTTCTGCAGTTTCACGTCGACCCAGCACAACAGTCAGATCAAACATCTCACCATTTCGCAGAATTTCAACGGGAACTTCTTTGCCAACCGGAGAGTTACCAACAATTTGCACCAGCTCACGGGTGTCTTCAATCGCGATACCGTCAAACAGCATAATGATGTCACCTGCTTCCATACCTGCATTTTCTGCAGGGCCAGCGGGTACATCCGTTACCATTGCGCCACGCACGTTTTCCAGACCGTCAATCGCACCGATCATGTCAGCCGTGACGTCCTGGATTCGCACACCCAACCATCCCCGTCGCGTTTCGCCAAATTCCTCCAGTTGGGCAACCACTTTAATTACTACGTCAGATGACATCGCAAACCCAATGCCAATTGATCCACCGTTGGGGGACAGAATAGCAGTATTAACACCAATTACGTCCCCATCCATATTGAACAATGGCCCACCCGAATTGCCACGATTAATAGCCGCGTCAGTTTGGATATAGTCATCATAGGTGCCCTGCAAAGACCGGTTGCGCGCAGAAATAATACCGGCTGACACTGAAAATCCCTGCCCTAATGGGTTGCCCATAGCCATGACCCAATCTCCAACACGGGATCCAGGTCCATTACTATCGCCAAAGCTCACAAAACTCAGAGGCGTGTCATATTCAACTTTTAATAGTGCAATATCCGTGTTTGGATCGGTGCCAACTAAGACAGCTGGCAGTAACTTTGCCGGTTGATTGTCCCCTGGAAAAAACTCGATTTCAATTTCGTCAGCATCTTCGATGACGTGATTGTTAGTCACAATGTAACCATCAGCAGAAATTACAAATCCTGATCCCAGCGCCGAGGACCGGCGCGGACCGTTTTCGCCAAACTCTTCAAAGAAATCCTCAAAAGGCGAACCTTCTGGCACAATCCCTTGCGGTCCTGTGCGGCTCGCGATCATCGTGCTAGTAGTGATGTTTACTACAGCTGGGCTGATCACTTCGGCCAAATCCGCAAATGATCCTGGGCGGTTCTGAGCGTCAGCTCCAACGGCTGTGACCAGAAACAGGGCAATGCCTACCATAATGGTCATTAACCATGTCTGACGCGCTTCGACAGTAGGCGCAGCAGCAATGGCGATTGGATTTGTGACTGAATAGGTCGTCACCTGGGATCCTACATGTGCTATCACGGGGCGTCTCCTTTTTGGAACTTGAAATAAATTAATTGCACAAATCCTAATGTAGGCGTGGAGTGGGCCAGCGCAACGCCAAACACGGAGACGTCACTCACGCGTGAACAACGCTTGAATATTAAGAATACAATAAGCTACTGTAGTTGAATAATTTTTATAGCCCACACACCCAAAAAATAGGTTTTAGAAACACAAAATAACATACTTCATTATATTAAATGTTCAAATCACATGCGCGGCGACAGCTTTTTTCATTAGGCATGTGACTTATCCTCAGATAAAGTTTGAGAATGATGCCGTCTGTAGGGTCAATTCTTTTTATTACCAATTAAGTGCTCACTGCAACTAGAAACCTTCATTGTATAATTTAGACTTCAATTGGGATAATGGAGCCCAATATTACAAAAATTAAGTTACAAAGTTTTGAGATCTTAATATCCGCCGCCCATTCAAACATTTACCAGCTGTATTAGTATACATTAACCTCGTAAAAAAATACTAACCCAATAAGATTGATCGTAGATCAAATTCTCACAACTAAAAGTGTTTCAGTGACCAATCGATATTTCAAACTATCAGATTCACAAATACTTTACTCATTCACGGTTCTAAGTGGAAGTTTCACAAGTGATGACGCCTATCTTTCCGTTGCATTGACTGAACGCAGACACAACAATCATAATTGCGGACACAGAAATAGTGCCCTTGTCTTTAAAAGACGTGGACCAAAAAATCATAAGTTATCCATGATTAAAATTGGTAATGTCTGCAATGCTAATTACGATTTCTCATACAAAGTCACCAAAGGCCTCGCTCGATTAGACAAAGCAGCCTAGCTAAACACTCCAAGGTTTGCTGCAACCCAAATCAGTGTCATTCCTATGGCCAACGCAGTCAACCCGACCAAGCGCCGTATTTCAAGCGGTAATTCCCGAAGGGCCGCAAGCAGTTCTTCAACAAGCGAAGGGGCCAGTGCGTATACCAGCCCCTCAACAATCAATACTAACCCTAAAGCCAGAATAATGATTCCCATTTTTATCGTTCCACTGGTTTCAGTTACTGATCAGTAGATGTTCCGTTTTCGTTGCGCAGATAATTAAAGAATTCATGATCAGGGCTAAGAACTAAACGTGCATTTCCATCACCTATTGCTTTACTATAGGCTTCAAGTGATCGGTAAAACTGAAAGAATTCAGCATCTTGTCCATAGGCACTTGCAAAAATACCGTTGCGTTCTGCGTCCGCTTCGCCCTCAGCAATCCGAGCCAGACGTTCTGCATCTGACACCAGCTCGATCACAGTACGATCCGCCAGCGCACGGATGCGCTGAGCCGCTTCACGGCCACGAGCGCGCTCGTCTTCTGCCTCACGTTCACGCTCTGACACCATCCGACGAAACGTTTCAGCTAAGTTTTCAGTCGGTAAATCCGTGCGTTTCAATCGTACGTCAATAAGCGTCATACCCAGTGAGCTTGCCGCAGAACTTGCGCCGTTTCGAATACGCAACATCAACGCAGTACGGTCTGTAGATAAAATATCACCAGAACTGACCGAACCCAACACTTCACGGGTTTGTGCGCGCAAGATATCTTCAAGACGACGATCAGCAACGGCTTTGGCTTGTTCACCACCAGCACCTGTAGCTTGACGGAACTGCACCACGTCAGAGATTCGGTAGCGCGCAAAAGCGTCAATGATCAAACGACGATCATCATTTGGAATGACCTCTTGTGCTTCCATGTCGATGGAAATGATCCTGTCGTCATAGGTCACTACCTGATCAACGAAAGGCACACGAAAACCAATTCCCGGATCTTCTTGAACTTGAACAACCCGACCAAAGCGCAAAATCAGCGCCTTTTCACGTTCGTCCACTATGAAAATTGAGCTCATAATAGCCGCAATAGCAACAACTATAACAGGCAGAATTAAAACTGACTTATTCATTTAATTGTTCCCCTGTGTTGTTGAACGACGGACCTGATCAAGTGGTAGGTATGGAACGACGTCTGCGCCGCCTGAGCCACCAGTGTCATCAAGCAAAATGATGTCAGAATTACTAAACACATTTTCTACCGTTTCTAAGTACAGACGCTGACGCGTAACTTCTGGCGCTTTCATATATTCATTCAGAACAGCTAGGAAACGGCTCGCCTCACCTTCAGCTTCATTGACCACTCGGGCGCGGTAGCCTTCTGCAGCCTCCACTATCTGTGCAGCATTACCACGCGCACCGGCCGTTGCACGGTTTGCATAAGCATCAGCTTGGTTTTGCAACTGAATACGTTCTTGCTCTGCGTCCTGAACATCACGAAAAGCGTCCAATGGAGATGTAAGGCGTTGGTTGCCATCTATATCGATAACCTGAACCTGTGTTGCGGGTGGGTCTGCCTCGTCAAGGTTAATCCGCACAATATTAACACCGCTAACATAGCTGTTAAGCGTACTTTGGGTTAGTTCTTGCAGCCGTTCACGGATTACCGCACGTTCACGGTTTAGGCTAGCAAGTTCAGACGTTGCGATAATTTCACGCATGGCTGATTCAGCCACGGCAGTAATCGTGGTTTCTGGATCAGCAAGATTAAACAAAAACTTATCTGGCTCAGTAATATTCCAAACCACCTGAAAATCGATGTCAACGATGTTTTCGTCACCCGTCAACATCAGTCCAATATCAGCCTCAAGCTGAGATTGGACGGCTCGGCTATCACCCAATTGTGCCGGCACTTCTTCTTCACCAATCTCAATGACGCGCTCCTGCGACACATTGACTATTTCGTGTGTGATTATAGGCCAAGGCGCAAAATTCAAACCAGACTCGCCTATGGTTGAAAATTCACCTAAGAAAAGTTCAACCGACAGCTGTTCAGGCCGCACTGTGTAAACGCTTGCAAACAACCACAAAAAAACGCCTGCCAAAAAGCCCAGACCAACCATTCCACGGGTTATCTGTGGACCACCTGCCCCGCTACCACCGCCACCAGTGCGGTTTCCACCATTTCCGCCACCCATCAAGACACGTAACTGATCTTTAGTTTTATTGATGATTTCATCAAATTCAGAAATCTGTGGTTCATTGTTAGGGCGGCGTCCACCATTGCGATCACCATTTCCATTTGGGCGCGTACGGTCGTCGTCGTCGCTACCATCACCTCCGCCCCCCCAGGGGCCACCATTATTTCCAGCCATCTAGCCTGTCTTCCTTTTTCTCGCCAAAAAGTGGCGGTTTTAGTAATCGATCCCCTTGCGGGGCTGGAACGTGTCTCGTGATCATTCTTGTATCACAAGTGTGCCTTTTAGCTCAATATTCAAGCGCTACATTTTAACAGTTCTGACGGGATCACGCATTGTAACCAATTCTTCAGAAATTGTTGGGTGGACAGCACAGGTCGCATCAAATTGCTCTTTTGTGGCACCCATCTTGATCGCGATCCCAACGAGCTGGATCATCTCACCAGCATTTGGGCTGACTATATGGCACCCTAGCACCTTTCTAGTAGTTTGTGACACAACCAACTTCATCAAGACCCGGTCGGGGCGGCTTGCAAAGGCCGTTTTCAGCGGGCGAAAAGTCGTGGCGTAAACTTCAATGGTTTCTTGCTTGCAGGCTTCTTCCTCACTCAATCCAACTGTTCCCATCTCAGGTTGGGTAAAAATAGCCGACGGGATCAGCGTATGATCGATCTTTGTTGGATTGCCTTTAAAAACAGTCTCTACAAACGCCATACCCTCGCGAATTGCCACTGGAGTTAACTGCACCCGGTTGGTCACATCCCCAATCGCATAAATGCTAGGCACTTTAGTCTGGCTGTAGTCATCGACCATGACTTCGTTACTAAGACCAACTTCAACGCCGACAGCCTCAAGTCCAAGCCCGTCAGTGTTGGGCGTGCGCCCGGTGGCGAATATGACCTGGTCGTAGATCTTTTCGGATCCATTTGTGCATTTGACACAAATACCATCATCATACTTTTCCATTTCCAGCACGTTGACCCCAAGTTGGAGATTAACGCCCTTTTCAATCATCATCTCAGAAACCAACCCGCGCGCTTCGTTATCAAAGCCACGCAAGATTTGTTCTCCACGATAAAACTGCGTTACCTCAACGTTAAGACCATTGAGAATGCAGGCAAATTCGCTAGCAATGTAGCCACCACCTACAATGAGGATGTTTTTGGGAAGTTCGGGCAGCGTAAAGATATCGTTGCTGGTGATGCCTAATTCAGCATTTTTTATATCGGGCAAAACAGGGCGCCCACCTGTTGCAACTAGAATATGCTTAGCGCTAAATTTTGCACCGTCCGACAATGTCACCTCATGAGTGCCAGTCACAGTTGCTCGTGCATCGTGGACAGTCACATCAGACTTCGCAAGCATTTTGCGATAGACAGTTTCGAGACGATCCAGTTCATTAGCCAGATTGGTGCGAAAAGACGGCCAATTAAATGTGCCATCCTGCACGTCCCAGCCATATGCACGGGCATCAGCATACATTTCTTGGAATTCGGATGCAAAGACCATTAGCTTTTTAGGAACG
Organism: Octadecabacter sp.; assembly: GCA_047635635.1. GTDB lineage: Bacteria > Pseudomonadota > Alphaproteobacteria > Rhodobacterales > Rhodobacteraceae > Octadecabacter. Next base: position 10,344 of record JBLILC010000080.1, read on the forward strand.
CACCCACGGATCACACAGGTGCCACCCATGCGGAACTCTTCGGCCAGCCCCACAGTCGCGCCCGTTGCCGACGCAACCCGCGCTGCACGTACGCCACCAGACCCACCTCCAATTACAAAAAGATCATAGTCAAAATCAGACATGGTTTTGGCCTTTCAGCTTAAGTTAGGGCAGTATCCGACTGTGAGTAAGTCGGTGTTAATTTACGCTGATTAAACACAGCTCTACTACAATGACCAGTCTTGCGGACGCTTGCTACAACCCCCACTCCAAATATTTGGGAAGTCTGGAAACGGAGTCAAATATTTCACCAAACCATCCTTATGGTCCATTTTAAAAATATTTGAGACCACTAAAAGATCTGCTGCGGCTCAGTCGTCGAGATCTGCGAAAAGGTTGTCAGTTTTTGGAAAAACAATGCGATTTTTCTCAATCAAACCTTCATTGATATGGCGCACTTCGACCCGGCCATCACCATATCCTATGATTACCTTCTCACAAACATCAATAAACAGCCCATTTTCAACAACTCCAGGTATCTGGTTGATAACAAAAGAAAACTGTCGCGAATTACCAATTCTGTTCAGGTGCAGATCAAGGATGTGATTACCCTCATCAGTGTAGTACGGCTCGCCATCGATCATGCGCAGTGACACTTGACGGCCTAGAACGTCCATTCCAATCAGCGTTTCTTCGACCAAGGCTTTAGTTGTTTGCCAGCCGAATGGAACAACTTCAATCGGAAGTGGAAATTTTCCCAACGTTTTTACATGCTTTGAAGCGTCGGCGATCACTATCATCTGATCACTTGCAGTGGCCACAATTTTTTCTTGCAGCAATGCTCCACCGCCGCCTTTGATCAAATTCAGGTTATCATCGTATTCATCAGTGCCATCAATTGTTAAATCCAACCACTTGGCTTCATCCAATGAAATAATCTCAATCCCAGCATTGCGTGCCAGTTCAGCTGTTCGCGTAGAGGTTGGTACACCTTTAATTTTCAGGCCGTCATTTTCAACCATCTCACCAAGGCATTTGACTAGCCAAGCCGCAGTGGACCCTGTTCCAAGGCCTACTTTCATTCCATCTTTTACATATTGTGTCGCTTGCTTGGCGGCGACGAATTTGGCTTTGTCGATAGGGGACAGTTCGAACGACATAGGCGTAGCTCCTGCGAAATGAATCAACGATGTTAGCCTTATAGAACGGCCTTTCTCATGGTGCGACCCCTACAACAAAAATTGCTAAAACTCCCCGCAAACGCCTATCGATACGTCGTTTTTAAATGAGACATTCAAAATGATATTTTTATGTTGTAAATAAAATAATCAGGACCGACCGCACATGTTTCTCTCCGTTTTCGATATGTTTAAAGTGGGCATTGGCCCATCATCATCACACACCATTGGTCCTATGATAGCCGCTGCGCGGTTCCTTGATCACCTACGTGCACAACCATTCAAGGTCGTGGGCCTCAGAGCATCACTGCACGGATCACTTGCATTCACAGGCGTTGGTCATTCAACCGATAGCGCCACTGTCCTTGGTCTCGCTGGTTTTCGCGCAGACGATTTTGATCGCGACAAAGCGGATAAAGAAATTGTACGGATCACCGATGATGGCTGGGTCGAACCGGATGGCCTGCCACGTTTAGACTTTAATCCCAAAGAACACCTTAAATTTGATTACGGCCCTCCACTCGAGGGTCACGCCAACGGTATAATCCTAAAAGGATGCGATGCGCAGGGGGATGTGGTAACACAGGTGACATATTATTCCATCGGTGGTGGTTTCGTTTTGACCGCAGATGAACTGGCATCAGGAGCTGACAAAGATGAAGGCGCGCCTGTGATGTTCCCATTCAAAAACGCGGCTGAAATGCTTGGCATGGCAACAAAGAGTGGACTGAGTATCGCTGACATGAAGCGCCAAAACGAGCTAAGCCGGATTACCCGTACGGCACTGGCCACAGGGCTGGATCGACTGTGGCAAGTAATGAACGACTGCATCAATCGTGGGCTCGAGTCTGACGGTATTTTACCTGGTGGATTGTTCGTCAAACGCCGCGCAAAAGACATCCATGACGCTTTAATAGCAGAAGCTGGCGTCAACC
>JBLILC010000081.1:0-12432 GCA_047635635.1 Octadecabacter sp.
AGGTGCAGAGCGCCCCGATGTTGTCCTTGGTGATCGGTTTGGGGCAGCAGCAGCGTCGTCTGTGGTGGAACGCATCGAGTTGGCTTTTACATCCGCAGGTTTTAAAGTTGCACGGAACATGCCGTTTGCGGGTGCCTATATCTGTCAACACTATGGTCGCCCGTCACGCCGGCATCATGCGGTACAAATTGAAATCGACAGATCTATTTATATGGATGAGAGCAAAATTAAGCCAAATTCTAATTTTCAGGCATTCAAATCAATCCTTGACGGTGTGATTGCTGAAATCGCTAATATTGGCCGTCCAGTTGATTTGCGGGTTGCTGCCGAATAATCAGCGTAATGCTCTACCTTTGAGAATGGCGTTTTTGCCAAATTTTTCACGGATTGAGTCAGCTGCGCGTTCGGCATTGGCGCGTTTGATGGCGTTTGGGTCCAATAGGTCGCCTATGCGGTCAGCGTCTTCTGCTGGCACGAGTTCTGAAATCCCAACACCTAAAAGACGATACGGTCCTTGATCACCTATTTGGTCAAATAACCCGCGTGCAGTGCGATAGATCGTATCTGCCAATTGCGTAGGTTGATGCAGGCTGAGCCGTTTACTTAAAAGCTTATGGTCACTGCGCTTGAGTTTTAGTGTCACAACACGCCCTGCTTTGTTTTGCGTCTTGGCGCGTGCTGACACTTTTTCCGCCATCCGCCATATATGACCGTCAAGAATATTTGGGTCGTTAGTATCGTCATTGAATGTCGTTTCATTGCTCAGCCCTTTCACAGGTGTGCTCGCCGAAATTCCCCGCGCATCCTCTCCACGCGCGAGAGAATAGAGCCTATCACCCATGCCGCCAAAACGATCTCTCAGATCATGTCTGTCCCACCGCAGTAGATCATCAAAGGTGCGAATGCCGGCTGCCTCGAGATTTTTGCGTGCAACGGGGCCGATGCCCCAGATCAGTTTCACAGGCATGGGGCGCAGAAATTCCGTCGTTTCAGTCTCACCGATTACTGAAAATCCGCGCGGTTTGTCCAAATCAGACGCGACTTTTGCGAGAAACTTATTGTGGCTTAACCCGATAGACCCTGTGATCCCAATTTCGTCCTGCATCCGTTTTGTTAGCCGTGCCAACATCACGGCAGGCGGCGCACCATGCAGGTTTTCGGTGCCGGACAAGTCCATGAAGGCTTCGTCCAGTGACAAGGGTTCAACTGTTGGAGTCAATTCGTCCATCAACGCGCGCACTTGGCGTGACACTTCGATGTACCGGTCCATCCGGCCACGAACAATAATTGCTTCTGGACACAGTTTAAGTGCCTGAAACATGGGCATCGCGGACCGAACGCCTTTGATGCGCGCGATGTAACAACACGTCGAGACAACACCACGATGCCCGCCACCAATTATTACTGGTTTTCCGTCAAGTTCTGGATTGTCGTGTTTTTCTACGGACGCGTAAAATGCATCGCAATCCATATGTGCAATGGTGAGGTCGAAAAGTTCATCGTGCGCTGTCACACGTGGCGAACGGCACACGGGGCAGCGGGTACCGGTTTGAAATGTGTGCAGACAGGCGCGGCAAAGGGCAGGCATGTAATGTAGATACGCAGAGCGTGGTAGAGGTGGCAAGTCGACCCTGCAGGAATTAAACTTTTTTAACCAAAGAAGTGGGCAGAGTTACATTATGGAAAACGGATTTCATGGTGCATAAGTAGGAATGTTCATTGGGGTACTGTTGTTGATTTATCAGCACTATCGCGGCGTTATGTAGCCTGGAGGTTTAGTCTTCTCTAATGACGGGCGTAAAAGGGATGACACGCCGCATAATTATCTGCGTTGGATAGTTATTGAGCAATTCGGGCTTAATATGTTTGATGTTGTGATCACGTTGGATGGGTTATTTTCATTAAAAATTTGTAACAAGAAATGTTACATAGTTTTCTCGTGCATTTTCGAAATAGGATCAAGAATATTTTCCGATTCGGTGAATAAGAAAAATTAGCAATTCATGAGCGTTAGCGATGCGATGGATAAATTAAATTTTGTGCCAGCTTTGCGTGCACGGTTTAGGCTGTGGTTGCGGAACACGACTGCTGAACTTATCTAGCAGACATCAAGTTTTAACATAATACGGTGAGAAAACATCATGAACATTCAAGACATCTTAATTAACTTGATTGGCGGCAATATTGTCCTAATCCTGCTATCGGCGTTTATCATCATTTGCATTTTGGTTGGTGTTCGGATCGTGCCACAGTCCGAGAAGTTTGTAGTCGAACGGTTTGGCCGCCTGCATGCGGTGCTTGGACCTGGCATTAACTTTATTATCCCGTTTCTTGATCGCGTTGCCCACAAGATTTCGATACTTGAACGCCAACTGCCGGTGATGGGCCAAGACGCAATTACATCTGATAACGTGCTTGTGCAGGTTGAAACGTCTGTGTTCTATCGAATTACTGAGCCTGAAAAAACTGTGTATCGTATTCGAGACGTTGATGGAGCAATTTCGACCACGGTCGCTGGTATAGTGCGCTCTGAGATTGGCAAAATGGAACTTGACCAAGTGCAGGCGAACCGCACAGGATTAATTCTTGCGATTCAAGATCAGTTGGCCGCACAAGTGGACGACTGGGGCATCGAAGTAACGCGCGCTGAAATCCTTGATGTAAACTTGGATGCTGCAACACGTGCTGCGATGCTACAGCAATTGAACGCAGAGCGAGCAAGACGTGCGCAAGTGACTGAAGCCGAAGGTAAGAAACGTTCTGTCGAACTTCAGGCAGATGCAGAACTTTATGCTGCTGAACAAGCGGCTAAAGCACGCCGCGTGTCTGCAGATGCTGAAGCCTACGCCACGCAAGTTGTTGCCGTTGCGATTGCTGAAAACGGGCTTGAAGCAGCCCAGTATCAAGTAGCGCTTAAGCAGGTTGAGTCGATAAATGCCTTGGGCGCATCTGCTGGTAGTAACACAATTCTTGTACCTGCTAACGCCCTTGAAGCGTTTGGGGATGCGTTCAAGATGCTTAAGGGTCGTGGGTAATGTCGTGGTACAATGAATGGTGGGTCTGGATAGTGTTGGCACTTGTGCTGGCCATCGCTGAAATCCTCATCCCGGCTTGGATATTTTTTGGCTTTGCACTTGGCGCGCTTTTTCTTGGGGCAGCAATCTGGACGGGAATTGGTTCTGGGATGTCACTGGCATGGTCGTTAGTAATATTCGCTTTATTTTCGTTGATTGCCTACGTAATTTTACGCCAGATTTTTGGTGTTCGTCGCGGGCAAGTCAAAATTTGGGACACAGATATTAATGACTGATAGAACAATAAAAAAAGCCCTGCAAAATTGAGATAATTTATCTGATTATGAGAAAATTTTTAGTTAGTTATGTATTTAGTTAACTAGCTTATCTGTTAACTGAGAATAAGTATAAACTCACTTAACAAAGTAACTTGATAAAATAATCTGTGTTTATAAATGCAGCAGCCCTTTTTAAGCGTTTCGTTTCTGTGTCTTTTGCAAACGAAGTTCTGACAGGATTTCTTTTGCTGCAGCCTTGGGGTCTGCATTTTGCCAGATTGGACGTCCGATAACTACATAGTCCGCGCCGTTTGCTATGGCTTGTGCGGGCGTCGTAACCCGCTTTTGATCGTTTAAATCAGCCCCAGCAGGGCGTGCACCGGGTGTAACAATCAGCTTTCCTTCGGCTTCGGGCAGGGCCCGGATCAAGGCTGCTTCCTGTGGCGACGCTATTACGCCATCTGCACCGTTGGACAGCGCCAGTCCGGCACGTTCTTGTACCAGATCTTTAATATCGCCCGTCTTAATGCAAGAAGCATCAAGATCGGCGCGATCCAAAGATGTAAGAAAGGTTACGGCGAGGATCTTCATATTATTTTTGGTCTGTGCCGCAGCGCGCACAACGTGAGGATCACCGTGTACCGTCAAAAAATCATGCCCAAACTGTGATAGGCCACGCACGGCGGCTTCTACAGTTGCGCCAATATCGAACAGTTTCATATCTAGGAAAATACGTTTGCCGTGTTCGTCGGCAAGTTCATTGGCCAAAGCGAGCCCACCTCCTGTCAACATGCCCAACCCAATTTTATAAAAAGTTACTGCATCCCCAATCTTCTCGGCCATCGCCATTCCTGACAAGGCGTCGGGCATATCCAATGCAACGATCAGGCGATCATCAGTTATTTTAAAATCGTGCATGGTTGTTTCCCTTTTATTTTTTCCATTCTATGCCCGGGAGGTATAATCATCAACCAACTTTGAAAGGTCGTACGCGAAACCCCATATAACTATAGAAGTCCTAGTCAGATTGTGCGGTATCTGAAATGGGCCGTATATACAGAGGAAAAGCCATGAATTTAGAAAAATTCACAGAACGTTCGCGCGGTTTTATTCAAAACGCCCAGACGATTGCAATGCATGCAAGCCATCAACGGTTTGCCCCTGAACATTTGCTGAAAGCCCTGCTTGATGATGATCAAGGCTTGACTGCGAACTTGATTAACGCGTCCGGCGGTGATGCTGCACGAGTTTTGCAAACTGTCGATGTATCACTGACAAAAATGCCAACAGTAACAGGCGATGCGGCGCAAATTTTTATGGATGGGACAACTGGCAAAGTCTTGGCCGAAGCTGAAAAGCTCGCAAAGATAGCTGGCGACAGCTTTGTGCCTGTTGAACGTATTTTAATGGCGCTGACGATGGTTAAATCAAAAGCTAAAGATTCACTAGATAAAGGTAAGGTAACCGCACAAACGCTTAATTCTGCAATCAACGATATCCGCAAAGGTCGCACTGCTGACACGGCCTCAGCTGAAGAAGGTTATAACGCGTTAAAAAAGTACGCTATGGACCTGACGGCGCGTGCCCGTGAAGGCAAGATTGATCCAATCATTGGTCGTGACGAAGAAATTCGACGTGCAATGCAGGTTTTGTCACGCCGCACAAAGAACAACCCAGTGTTGATCGGTGAACCCGGTGTTGGTAAGACAGCGATTGCTGAAGGTTTGGCGTTGCGCATTGTCAACGGTGACGTTCCTGAATCCTTACGTAACAAATCGCTGCTGTCTTTGGACATGGGCGCGTTGATTGCTGGCGCAAAGTATCGTGGTGAATTCGAAGAACGCCTTAAGGCTGTTCTAAACGAAGTCACTGAAGCGGCGGGTGAGGTCATTCTCTTTATTGATGAAATGCATACGCTTGTTGGTGCGGGTAAAGGCGACGGTGCGATGGATGCTGCTAATCTGATCAAGCCAGCTTTGGCGCGTGGCGAATTGCACTGTATTGGTGCGACTACGTTAGATGAATACCGCAAATACGTTGAAAAAGATGCAGCCCTTGCGCGGCGTTTCCAGCCTATTGTCGTGCAGGAACCGACAGTTGAAGATACTATTAGTATCTTGCGGGGTATCAAAGAAAAGTATGAATTGCATCATGGTGTAAGGATTTCGGACAGCGCACTCGTAGCAGCAGCAACGCTAAGCCACCGGTACATAACCAACCGTTTCTTACCGGACAAAGCCATTGACCTGATAGATGAAGCCGCGTCTCGTTTGCGTATGGAAGTGGACAGCAAACCAGAAGAGCTTGACCAGGTTGATCGCCAAGTAATGCAATTGCAGATTGAAGCCGAAGCTTTACGTATGGAGGATGATCAGGCATCAATAGATCGCCTCAAAAAGCTTGAGGCTGAGTTGTCCAACGTGCAGGAGAAATCCGTTAGTATGACAGCGAAATGGCAAGCAGAACGCGATAAGCTCGAAGGGGCGCGTGGATTGAAGGAAGATCTTGATCAGGCCCGCGCTGAACTTGATATTGCGAAACGTGAAGGCAATCTCGCCAAGGCGGGGGAGCTGTCCTATGGGGTGATCCCGCAACTTGAAAAGCAGTTGAACAATGCGGAAGACAGCGAACTTATAATTGAAGACGCCGTACGTCCTGAACAGATTGCCAGTGTGGTTGAGCGCTGGACTGGAATTCCTGTTGCCAGAATGCTCGAAGGTGCACGTGAAAAGCTGCTCCGTATGGAAGACGGGCTGCACAAACGTGTGATTGGACAAAATACTGCTGTAACAGCGGTTGCCAATGCGGTGCGGCGGGCACGTGCAGGCTTGAACGATGAAGGACGGCCATTAGGCAGCTTCCTGTTTCTCGGACCAACGGGTGTGGGTAAAACGGAACTAACTAAGGCTGTTGCAGAGTTTTTGTTTGACGACGACAACGCGATGGTACGCATCGACATGTCAGAATTTATGGAAAAGCACGCGGTATCGCGGTTGATCGGTGCACCTCCAGGATATGTGGGTTACGAAGAAGGTGGCGTACTAACCGAAGCTGTGCGGAGGCGTCCCTATCAGGTTGTGTTATTTGATGAAGTGGAAAAAGCGCACCCAGATGTTTTCAACGTGTTACTGCAAGTCCTTGACGACGGTATTCTAACTGATGGCCAGGGTCGCACTGTGGATTTCAAGCAGACATTAATTATTTTGACGTCGAATCTGGGAAGTCAAGCGTTGAGTCAATTGCCTGAAGGGTCGAACGCCTTGGATGCTAAGCTTGAGGTGATGGACGCTGTACGCGCCCACTTCCGGCCTGAATTCCTAAATCGTCTAGATGAAACGGTTATCTTTGATCGGTTGGCTCGCGCTGACATGGATGACATTGTTACTATTCAGATGTCTAGGCTATTGAAAAGGCTTGCGTCGCGTAAAATCGACCTGGCGTTGGACGATAATGCGCGCAAATGGTTGGCGAACGAAGGGTATGACCCAGTATTCGGCGCACGCCCTTTGAAGCGTGTAATTCAACGTGCATTGCAAAATCCGCTGGCGGAAATGCTGCTTTCAAGGTGCGTTAAAGACGGTGACACCGTCTCGGTTTCGGCTGGTTCAGACGGGTTATTGGTTGGGGATCGGATTAGTGTTTCGAACCGCCTAAATCCTGATGAAGCGGTCGTTCATTAGAGACTAAGTAGGGTCGGGTTCATCTGGTTGTTCATGAGTTTGGATGCGAACAATCTCAATTTTTATGTTGTCTTGAGCAGAGGCCCTAACAAGACAATGACTAAATTTCTGGGATGCCCGATCCACTTTGGTGTTGGCGCTGGAATTCTTGCCATCACTGCGTGTCTTTACAACAAAAACTTAATATTTCTTACTCGATTTTTTCAGGCAAAAGGCCCAGGTGCATTTGTGAAGGATGCTCCAAGGCCAATTGTTTCAGGACGAACTGATTTACATTGGTGGCATCAATACAGTGTCGATAACGTGAATGACCCCGTTGGACGCTTCGATATCCGCGGTTGTCACGTTGGCTTCGTTTATCATCACTCCTGCTTCGGTCATGATTGTGATATCAGCCCCGTTTACAGTTGTTGCGGTCATGCCGTTAGACAGATCTGTGGACATCACTTTTCCGGCTACAACATGATATGTTAATAACGCAGTAAGGGCTTCTGGATCAGCCAGCAAGCTTTCGACTGTACCTTCGGGCAGGGCAGCAAATGCTTCATCAGTTGGTGCAAAGACTGTGAAGGGGCCTTCGCCCTTTAAAGTATCGACCAAGCCAGCAGCTGTAACCGCAGCTACGAGTGTGGTGAATGAGCCTGCGTCAACTGCGGTGTCTACGATGTCTTTAGAATGGCCGCCTGCAAATGCGGAAGCTGCAGTCAGTGCGAGTGTGGCCGTAGCGGCCATAAAAGTGCGACGAAGCATGGTGTTATTCCTTTTAAAGAAGACAAATACCGGCATGGTATTTCCAGTATCTAGGTGACCTTTTGACCCTGCACTATAAGGGGTATTCCGCTTACGTAATTTGACGTTTGGCCTTTCCAAACTAAGCCAACCCTTTTTTTGGTTTCAAATCACAAGAGTTTGATAAAACCTTTTTTTAGTGACATAAATAATATTAAAAATAAACGCAATTTGTCGCTGTCTTAACGTTAGAAGCGTTTTGGTGGTCCAACTTTCGATTCGCAGTTGTATTAACCTTGTTGAAACAGGCACCGTCGATGCTTGCCTTGAACTTGTGGTTGGCAAGTTGTCTCATAGATTTTGTGTTTATCAAAATCAGGAATAATCGCGGATGTTCTCCAACTTTATTTGTCGGTCTTTGAAGGCCTCGCAGTTGCGCTTATAACTGTGGTCGGGCTGGTGGTTGTGGCGATCATTGTGTTGAGCATCGTCGATGTTACGCAGAGGCCTGATGTGATTTGACGCAACTACTCAGTTGTCGGGCTCTTTCAATGTTTGTTCTCAGTGCGGGGAGAGTTTTTCATCAATATTTTTGCGATGGATCGAGAGGAACTGCCACTTAATCTCGCTCAACGTGAGTGGCTTAAACACGCTGTTTGTAAGACCAGGGGTAATGTTGCGTTTGGTTTATCTCAAAATCTGAACGTACTAAAAATACGGATTTTTAACGCATCGTTTCTACTACTTTTTAACCAGTTTGCCTATAATGATCCCAAGGCGATTGGGGAGGGTGCACGGGAACCTTATAAAGCCAAATCAATTTTCAATTTGTCGGGCATGTCTTATGGCGTGCTTCCCAAATTGAAAATTGATTTGGTAGGTGTTTTAATGCGCAATGGACGCGGCCTTAAAAATCGCATTAGTATTGTGGTGTCCGGTAAACTAGTGAACCCTTGTGAAGTAGCTTGGGCGCTGTCTGCTGGCGCAGGTTTTATCACCTCAGCACGTGGCTTCTTGTTCTTTTTGGGTTGTATCCAAGCTCTTAAATGTAAAAAACACCTTCCCTACCAGAATTACGACCCACGCTTTCAAATGGGACTAGTGCCTGATGAAAAATGGGAAAAAGTTGCAGTACACGTGATTTGTATCGTCAAAGAAGTCGAAGTCATTGCTCATTTGGTTGGTGTTTCTGAGTTTCGAAAGGTGCGTCGCGATCACGTCCGTATCGTTCAAACCGACACCACCATTTCAACGCTCCATGCTTCCTAACTTTATCTTTGCTTTTAAAACATCTCTGGGAAGGCTCTTAACATCGTCGTTAGTACCTTGTTACCGCTCCAAGTTGACGTAAACATTACAGTTACCCAGCGCAAATGTGACTTGTTTTTAAATGATCTTTAAACATCATACTATATAACCTTTAATAATATGTCGGAGATATAAATGGCTAATCGTTGGAAAAACACTTTTACCTGTTTAGATATAACCCCGGAATCATTTTGGTTGAATCGCCGTGCAGTTCTTGCAGGTTTGGCGGCCGCGGGTACTACGGGCGGGCCCGTTGCTGCACAAGAAGCGCTTGAGCCGAATACTTGGGACGAAATCACCACCTACAATAATTTTTACGAATTTGGCACCGGTAAATCAGATCCGGCAGACAATTCAGGCGATATGGTTACTAAACCTTGGGAGGTTACGATTGACGGTATGGTCGATAATGCAGGAACTTTTTTACTGGCTGATTTGATTGCTGACATGACAATAGAGGAACGCCTTTATCGCTTTCGATGTGTCGAAGCCTGGGCGATGGTCGTCCCCTGGAATGGGTTTGAGTTGGCTGATCTTTTGGAAAAAGTTGGTGTTCAATCTGGCGCAAGCCACGTGGCGTTTGAAACTGCTGTGTTGCCTGATGTTATGCCTGGAGTGCGGCGTAATGTAATCGACTTCCCATATGTTGAGGGTCTGCGTTTGGATGAAGCTATGCACCCGCTAACAATTATGGCTACTGGTGTTTATGATCGTCCGCTCGCTAACCAAAGTGGCGCACCAATCCGTTTGGTTGTGCCATGGAAATACGGCTTCAAGTCGATAAAATCCATCACACGCATTACGCTGACCGACCAACAGCCTGCAACAACATGGAACAAGATCAGTGCTCGCGAATACGGTTTCTATAGCAATGTGAATCCCCAAGTAGATCATCCGCGCTGGAGCCAAGCATCAGAACGGTTGATTGGTGGTGGCTTGTTTTCGTCTCGCCAAGACACGCTGATGTTTAACGGCTATCCCGAAGTTGCAAGTCTCTATGACGACATGGATTTGACAGTAGACTATTGATGGGCCAATTTTTTGCTTGTTAGGTGTAAATTCGCCAACTGCAATTCGTTGCGTCATGCAACGTTGGTTTTTCCACTAATAAAGTTACAAAAATGTGAGTTAGCAATGATTGAGACTATCAACATCGTCGCACGCAAAATCCCGACTTGGTTGATCTATTTCCTTTTTGTTCTGCTAATTCCTTATTTCTTTTATGATGCCCAAACTGGCGGCATGGGAGTGGAACCTATCAAAGCCCTTGAGCACAAAATGGGTCAGATCACATTGCAGCTGATCATTATGGGTCTCTCGATAACGCCACTGCGCAAATACCTTGGCCTCAATCTGCTTAAATTCCGTCGCACATTTGGGCTGCTAGCTTTTACCTATTTAGTAGTACACCTTGGCATTTGGATCTTTTTGGACATGAATCTGCGATGGGGTCAAATGTGGGCTGATATTTGGAAACGTCCCTTTATCACTATTGGTATGGTAGCGTTTCTGTTGATGATCCCTCTGGCGGTTACATCTAACAACCTATTCCTGCGGAAACTGGGTGGTTCGATGTGGCGCAAGCTGCATAAACTTGTCTATCTGATTGTTCTTCTTGGGGCTGTTCACTTTATAATGGTGCAAAAAGTTTGGGAGATAGAACCGTTTCTATATTTAATCGTGACTTTTGTGCTGCTAGCCGCGCGTTACAAGCCTTTGCAAAAAGTACCTGGTATTTCCGCAGGCCGTTGGTAGCTTTGCGCAATGATGTCTCAGACCACCCGTAACTCAACACTTATGATCATGGCACTTTTTATGCTTCAGCCAATGGCATTTGGTTCATGGCTGGCGATGATTCCTTTCATAAAATCAAGTTTGGAATTGAGCAAAGCAAATCTCGCTTTAGCGCTCCTTGGATTACCCGTTTCGTTAATTCCTACTTTGCCATTAGCCAGCCGCGTAGTGGCAAAAATTGGGCCACGCAAAACATTCGCGTTCTTACTTCCTATTCAGACCATTGTTGTGCTGCTGCCCTTTTTGACTAGTGGTATCGGTGGCTTGTTTATGGCGTTGGCTTTGTTTGGCGTGGTGACCGCGTTTCTAGAAGTTGCACTCAATACCTATGCAGGGCGATTGGAAAAATCTGCAAATCTTATGATCATGTCGCGCTGCCATGGCTTCTGGGCGTTGGGAGTGATGATTGGGTCTCTTCTTGTAACAGCGCTGTTTGGGCTTGGCCCAATTTTGGCCGTCTTTTTAATTTGCGCTGTCTCTGGCGGGGTAGGGATTTGGGTGGGCCTTAGCCTGCCCCGTTTAATGGGTGAAGACGATAGTGTTTCAGTTAAGCCCCAAAGGTTGTGCGAGATGCCGAAAGCCCTGTTTCTTATTTCATTGTTCGTATTTGCGGTGACGCTTGCTGAAGGTGCGATGTCTGATTGGGCGGCGGTATATCTTGCAGAACGTTGGGGTGGCGGGACTGAAGACACTGGAATCGCAGTATCAATTTTTGCAGGCTTTTTGGCGCTGGGACGGTTTTTAGGTGATTTTTTGAAACGAAAGCTCGGTGCGCGTGGTGTTGCGCGGCTAACGGTTGGGGTGGCCATTGCAGGTGTTGCGTGTCTGACAATTCCATCAGGTGTTCCAATTATCTTTATTGGTTTTGCTTTGGTTGGTCTGGGAGTATCGATAGGGTTTCCATTAGGCATATCAGCGGCTGCCGGTCTTGATGACACCCATGAGGCTCAGAACATTGCAACAATGGCTATGATTTCGATGAGCGGATTTCTTGTAGGGCCGCCATTCATTGGGTTTATAGCTGAGGCCGTCTCATTGCGGCACGCGTTATTAGCTCTTTTTCCCGGTCTATTTCTTGCTTTTTGGCTGTCACAGATTTTTTCGACACAGCCATCAACAACGAAAAGTAACGGATCTTCACCAAAGTAAAAAATTTAGCGGTGATTCAGTGTTGATTTGGTTCTGACTTGGTCTGCTTTTGGAGCGAATCGTGTTCAGAATAGATCTTATAAATGTCTTAGAAAATTCGCTGCAAATGAATTTGGGGGATAAACCTCTAGGTAAATCAAGATGTGGTGTAGGCATGGCACTGCATCGCATAATGGAAAAAATACATCACTAGACGTCCGGCGTATAGATTACCAAGCAACCTACTGAAAATAAATCTAAAAATGAAATTTTCATAAAACTTACACATTCTTCAATAAAGGGGTTGCGGGTCTTGGTTACTGGGCTTAGAAGCCTCTTACTGGCCGCGCAGAGATGCACGACTGGGACGCCAACGGGGCTAGACGAAAGCGGAGACGCATTTGTTTAGTATCGAGGCGGAAACTAATACCAGAGGTTTTCTGACGCGGGACACGCCAAAGCTATTGGCGCATCTCGTGACTGTTTGTCTCTACGCTCTTT